>NZ_LS991952.1:654272-981408 GCF_900476085.1 Mycoplasmoides gallisepticum | reverse complement strand
GAAATCTTACCTATTTTATTCCTCTTTAATACTTTTATCAAGAATCATTGTTATTAATCTTGATATACTTAATCCTTTATTTTTAGCACACTCTCTTACTTTTCTAATAATTCTTGAGTTTGTATAAAAATGCATTCCTTTAGTTAAAGGTTCTTGACTTGCGATTTCTAAGCTGCTGTCGATATAAACATCTTTAGCTTCTTCTTTTTTAGCCTCAGAAATCTTATTTTTTACCGTTGTTTCTTGAACTTTTTCTTCTTCTTTCTTTACTTCTACTTTTTTATCTTTTATAAGTTGAATTCTTGCTTCTTCAAAAGATTCAGAATAAAAGAACGGATCATTTTTATCTATTACCTGATTATCTTTATTTTTCTCGATCTTTATTTCTTTAAAATCTTCGTACTCAGGATCAATTTTTTCTACTTCTTCGTCTAAATCTGCGCTAAGATCTGTAAATCTTCGTTCTTTTTTTTTAGCTTTTTTATTTTCCATTGTTCTTGTTATCCTTTAATAAATTAATAATTTCTTTGGTAATTTCGATATATTCTTCTTGATATTTTGAGCGTTGATTAATTAAAACTATCGGTAATTTTTCATAACCTACTGATGCTGAGGATTTAGTCGTAAAAGAAACTATATTTTTACTTAACGGAATATTTTTTTTGCTTAATTTTGTCTTTACTATATTTAAGACATCATTATGTAATCTTGTTCTAGCATTCACCTTGGTAGGAACAACCAAAACTTTTAAATCTTCATTTCTTTCTCTAAAAGTTTCAATTGTATCAATAACTCTTAACAAACCTAAAATAGAATATTGATCTGGTTCGAAAGGAATAACTATCATATCTGATATGTGCATAGATACAGAAACAATAGTAGACATTGCGGGAGGAGTGTCTAAAAACACAAAATCATACATTTCTTCTAATTTTTCAATTAGGTTTTTTATTACAGATAATTTGTATTCTTTTCTAGCCACATCCATATCAACAAAGCTAAGTTCGTGATTAGAAGGAAGAATATCTATAGAAGGAAATACATTTAGCACACAATCATCAATATCTTTTTCACCTCTAAAGATATCAATAAGTGTGTTTTTTAAACGTTCTGGATGTTGACCAAATGTAGCAGATACGTTACCTTGACCATCTAAGTCAACAATAACTGACCTTGATTTAGGAAAAAATTTAGAAAACACCCCACATATGTTAGTGGCTAGGGTTGTTTTCAAAACACCACCTTTATTGTTAATAAATGAAATGATCATAATTTATCGTTATTAATATTATAACAATATAATATTCATATTAAAATAATATTAGTTATATTGTTAGAAAACAAACAATTAAAATAGTTGTGAAGTTTTTTATTGTGGAGCAAAATAATAAAATAAAAAGCTCGGTAATTTTCGCAATATTATTTTCCTAGTAATTAAATATTAAAGATATATTGTTATTAGGTAATCTTGAAAAAAGTGCTCAAGAAAACATATTATAAATCTTGATATAGATAACAATATTAATAAAATATCATTTTGGTATTTTTAAAACTTGTTTTAAATAAAAAATACTTTACTTTGTATATTTAAACTAAAACCTCAGCCTTACGCTAATCATTTTAAATCTTTTTAGTCCTAAGTTTGTTTTTATATTTTTAGTAATTAGACTGCAAAGTTTAGTTAAAAACTTATTCCCGTTGAAGTAAAACAAAATCGGATTTGGCAATATTGTTAAGAAAGATAATTTTTAACAGTTTCAAAGCAATATTATTTTAATAATCTCTTAAACTAGCTTTATTACGAATGTAGTATTAAAACAATATTGTTACCGTATTATTAATATATTGCTTATTTATAAGTTAAGAATATTTGTTATTATTGCTTCCTTATGAAGTAATATTATTTAAATATTAATGATATATCTATATTAAATTCTCCGTTTAGTAGTATTTTTTGCTAAAGATAAACTTTTTACAATATGACTTTAATATTATTATAATATTAATACATCTACATTAAACTATCTGTTAGTAATATTACTGGTAAGCATTAACTTTCAATGATATGATTTTAATATTATTACAATATTGATCCCTTAACAATATTATTTGCTTCTCTTGTAATCAAATATTATTTTCGTATTAGTTAATTCTGATGCCGTTAGCATTAGGTTTTTTCTTTTTTAAGAATGCTCTTCAGTTCTATAAAAGTTTATTTTGCTGTTATTCAAGAATAATAAATTCTTGAATAAATATTTAATTAATATTATTTAAATATTATCAACTTTATTGTGACTACTGTGACCATATTGAAATAATATTGTTGTTCTGTTTTAAAAAGTATTAATTTTAATTAACTTATAAATATTGTTTTAATATTCTATTTTTGGTAATAAAACAACGTAAATTGAATAATATTTTAAAAATATTAAAATCGTATTATTAAAAATAAATTCTTTTCTCTTTATCTTGTTAATAAAGTAATCCTTACCTAGTGTCTTTTACAGATAGACAAAAGAATGAAAAAGTACTTAATCGTTTAAATACTAATAATATTTTTTTAATATTGTGTATTACTTTAATATTATTTCCAAATACCAACTCTCTTAGTAGAAATGTTAATAAGTTTTTTAATTTATTTATTGATATTTTTATTTAAGTAATTAGTTTTGATATTTTTAATTGGCCTGAATTAGAAAATCACAATATTTCCGATAAAAATCACAATATTTTTTTCATATTAAATAAATATTTTTACAAACAATATTGTTACAATATTAAAGCGATTTAACTTCACTCAAACTTTACATACAAGTTATGTATTCAGAGTGTGTGTTTTTTTTTTAGTATAGGGGTTTTGATAGAGTTAATGTGGGGATATTAATAGAAAAACTTTCGTCTATAAACAAATTTGTATTTAGTTTTTAGTTAATTTTTAAAGGTTGCTCTACTGTTTTAGTTTGTTTTGATATAATAACTATATTACATAGTAATATAGTTAAATAATTTACAAAACTCCTTATATATAATACACGTTTTTGTGAAAAAGTGATATAATATTTACATTAAAATATAAATATTTTAATGTACTTTTATAAATCCGGAATTTTTTTAGAGTTATCCACAGATTTATCAACAATTATCATGGTTAATAATAAAAAATAAAATATAAAATATATCTAATGAAATTTTTTACTAGCAAAAGCTCATTTTTAGAAGCTATTAAGTTTTCAAGTAATTTTTCTTCAGACAACAACTTTGAACAATTACTGAAGAATCTTTATATTAAGATCGACAACAAAGAGTGCAAAATATACTCTAGTAATGGACAGGTTTCATCGATTTACAAAATTGAAGATGATATCGATGTTGAAGAAGAAGGTGAAGTAATTGTTAATGCAAAAAAACTTATAACGATTATTCAATCAATCGTGTCTGATAACTTTACACTTGCTAAACTTGATAATCAGTTAATTATCAGGGCTGGAAAAATGCAAACATCACTTAACCTTGAAGAAGATGTTTCTTATCCTGAAATTGAAATTGACGATTCTAACTTCAGTGTTATTGATGTAGACAGTTTTTTATTCGCAAAGAGCATTAAAAAAGTTATTCACTCAACTTCATTCCAAACTACAAAAAACTCTATTAGTTCAGCTATTAATTTTCAAAAGGAAGCAGATGACATGAACATCTGAATCACTGGGTCTGATGCGATTAAATTATCTAGCTGTTATTACAAAGTAAATGATACTGAAGATGCTCTTAAAGCTAAATTTAATTTTTCAGTTAACGCTCTTTCACTTTCTTATGTTGCAGCCTTTTTAAAAGACAAAGATCAATTACTGTTGAAGATTAGTAAAAAAAGCGACAAGGTTGTGCTAACAAATAATAAGTTCGTTTTATATCTAAGAGTGGAAAACGAACCCTTCCCTGAGTTTAAAAAAATTCTGAATGCAAACAAGGTTGTGAGTAGCTTTGTTGTAGATAAAGACCTTATCAGTAACAACCTCCATGCATTAACTGGGGTTTTATCTCTGTCAGATCAGGGTAAAAACAACGCTGATGCTAATTTTGAGATTCTGAAAAACACATTAAGAATAAGTACTAATTCATTTGATATCGCTTCTTACAACTCTGAATTTGATATTAGCGAATTTCAAGGAGAAGTTAAGGATATAAATCTTAATCCTTTTTATCTTCAAGAACATATCAAGATGTTCGAATCAAAGGATATAGAATTTAAGCTTTTATTACAATCAGCAATATCTGGTTGTATCTTGAAGGTGTGCGAAAAAAATAACGACCAGTTCAAGCTTAAATTTGTTCAAGTTTTAGCGCCTTCATCTACAAACTAATTATGACGTTATACGAATTATTAGAAGTTGATCAAAACGCAAAACTGAGTGAAATAAAGTCTTCATATAAACGATTAGCAAAAAAGTATCATCCCGACGTTAATAAAAACGGTCATGATAAATTTGTACAGATCAATAACGCTTATTCAATTCTTTCTGACGAAGTACAACGTGAAAAATATGATTTCATGTTAGATCACGAAAATTCTAAGACTTTTGAGTTTTCGGCTGATGGTTTGACATACGAATACTCAGGTGTTGAGGTTTGACATGAAAACTTTACAAAAAATGTAAGTTTAACTCAGCAATGAGATTTCAATCCTTCTAATTATTACTACGAAGAATATAACCTTTATCATAAGTTTGATAAGATCTCAATTGATGGGTTAGGGGCTTTTTTAGATTTTGATATTTCTTGTGCTTTTTATGAACTAGACACAAGTTTTAGTTTACCTAACAACTTAGTTAAGAGACTAATTAATCGACCAGATGTAATTAGATATGATATCTCCGAAAACGAATTGATTGAGTATTTAAAGCATCGTTATGATTTTAGTTCTTGATTATTGTTAAAGAAGTACTTTAATATTGAAGCGATTATTGAAGTAACCCAAGAAGAAATTGATAGTCAAAAGATTATTAATATTCCAATCAAGATTAAAGTAATCAATTTAAACCGTAGTTTTGAAATCTGGCACGAAGAGTTAAGAAATTATGCGTTTATTGTTCCAGAAAATACCAAAACCGGAGATATCTCTGAGTTCTTTGGTAAGGGTAATGTTGCATTAGGTTGACAAGGTGATTTGATCGTTCGTTTTAAGGTTGTTCCTTCAGTGGAAAAACGGTTAAAAATTTTCTCTAGTATGTTGAACAATGAAAAGAGCAGTTTGTGGTTTTTAGTACCTAGTGAAAATAACAAAAATCCGAACACAAAAATCTTTAATTATAAGACTTATCAGTTCAATAATTAGAATTCTTATATGTTATAATAAACCTACATTATGCAGCATCGGTTTGAGTGCTGAAAAACTGAATTATGCGTAATAAAAATAGCATAAAACTAAATATAAAGAATAGATTACTTTTAAGGGACTAATATCGTTAAAAGTAATATCTTTATTTTAGTGCTATAAGTTGAAGTTTCAGCTAGGAGACAGCCACAAGTGAACAACACAAAAAAAGATCAATATAGCTCTCAAAGTATTAAGGTCCTTGAAGGATTATCAGCTGTCCGAAAAAGACCTGGTATGTATATTGGTTCAACAGATCAAAAAGGTCTTCATCATATGATCTGAGAAATCATTGACAACTCTGTCGATGAAATGATGGCAGGTTATGGAACAACTGTTAAACTGACATTAAAAGATAACTACTTAGTTGAAGTAGAAGATGATGGTCGGGGAATTCCGGTTGATATCCACGAAAAGACAAATAAATCTACAGTTGAAACTGTTTTAACGATCTTGCACGCTGGTGGTAAGTTTGATAGCGATACTTATTCGATGTCAGGTGGTTTACATGGTGTGGGTGCTTCAGTAGTAAACGCTTTAAGTTCATCATTCAAAGTTTGAGTTAATCGCGATTACAAAATTCATTACATCGAATTTAAAGATGGTGGGGTTCCATTAAAACCATTAGAAATAATTGGAACTGATAGTAAAAAACAAGGAACAAGAATTCAGTTTGTTCCAGATTTTAGTATCATGGAACAATTTGAATACGATGAAACGATCATAGCTGATCGGATCGAACAATTAGCCTTCTTAAACAAAGGAATAAAATTCATTTTTAATGATGAAAGAACTGATAAGAAGACTAAGCAAGAATGATTATATGAAGGTGGAATTAAGCAATACGTTGAAAATTTAAATGCTTCTAAAGAACCAATTATTCCCCAAATCATTTATGGTGAAAAGAAAACTAAAGTTACTTTACCTAAGAGAAATCTAGAAGTAACGATGCTATTAGAAGTTGCGTTTCAATATACAAACGGTTATTACAACTCAACTTATTCGTTCTGTAATAACATTCACACCAACCAAGGCGGAACTCATGAAGAAGGGTTTAAGAACGCTCTTTATAAGATCATCAATCGCTATGCGTTAGAAAAGAAGTTTATTAAAGAAACTGACGGTAAGATTAGCAAAGAAGATCTTAGTGAAGGTTTAACCGCAATTATCTCAATTAAGCACTCAGAACCTCAATACCAAGGTCAAACTAAGGACCGTTTAGGTAATACTGAAGTAAGAGAATTTACTAATAGTGTTGTGTCAGAACTATTAGAAAGATTTTTCTTAGAAAATCCAGAAGAAGCTGCTAAGATTACTGCTAAAGCAGTTTCAGCAATGTTTTCACGTAAACGTTCTGAAGCAGCTTTAGAATCAGCTAGAAAATCACCTTTTGAATCAGCTTCATTACCAGGTAAGTTAGCTGATTGTACAACTAAAGATATGGAGATCTCTGAACTGTACATCGTCGAAGGGGACTCAGCTGGTGGTTCAGCTAAATCTGGTCGTGACCGTTTTTATCAAGCGATTTTACCACTTCGTGGGAAAGTGTTAAACGTAGAAAAAGCCAATCACGAAAAGATCTTTAAAAATGAAGAAATTAGAACATTAATAACTGCAATTGGTGCTGGTGTTAATCCTGAATTTTCACTTGATAAGATCCGTTATAACAAAATTATCATCATGACCGATGCTGATGTCGATGGTGCTCACATTCGGATCTTATTGTTAACGTTCTTCTTTAGACATATGTTTCCATTGATTGAAAAAGGACATGTGTATATTGCTCAACCGCCTTTATATCGTGTTAGCTACAATAAGCAAAACAAATATATCTATTCAGACGCACAATTAGAAGAATGAAAAAACCAAAATCCAAATGTGCGTTATGAATTACAACGTTATAAAGGGCTAGGAGAAATGGATGATGTTCAACTTTGAGAAACAACTATGGATCCAGAGAAGAGAACTTTATTAAAAGTTTCAATCAACGACGCTGCTAATGCTGATAAGACATTCTCCCTACTAATGGGTGATGAAGTTTCACCACGTCGTGACTTCATTGAAAAGAATGCTAAATCAGTTAAGAATATTGACTTCTAATGATAATCAGGTTAAACAATGAATCCTAACGATAAAAACAATATAAAAGAACTGTTAAATAAAACAGTAGTTAAAGAAGCATCAATTACTAAAGAGCTAGAAACATCATTCATGGAATATGCCATGTCTGTAATTGTTTCAAGAGCTTTACCTGAATCTAGAGATGGTTTAAAACCAGTGCACCGTCGGGTTTTGTATGGTGCTTACACTTCAGGTTTAACTCATGATAAACCATATCGTAAATCAGCTCAGATCGTTGGTCACGTTATGGGGAAATACCACCCTCATAGTGATAGTGCGATTTATGAAACCATGGTGCGGATGGCACAACCATTTTCATTAAGATATATGTTAATTGATGGGCATGGTAACTTTGGTTCGATCGATGGTGATAGCGCAGCTGCGATGCGTTATACTGAAGCCAGATTATCTAAGATCTCGGCAGAGATGTTGCGCAATATCGATAAGGATACTGTTGATTTTGTTGATAACTATGATGCTTCAGAACAAGAACCGATTGTTTTACCTTCATTATTTCCTAACTTATTAGCAAATGGTTCAAGTGGTATTGCTGTAGGGATGGCAACTAATATTCCCCCACATAATTTAAGCGAATTAATTGGTGGGATTAAACATTTATTAGTGAATGAAAATGCGACAATTGAGGAATTAAAAGAATTCATTAAGGGTCCTGATTTTCCCACAGCAGCTGAGATCTTAGGTGAAACTGGAATTAATGAGTACTTCAATACTGGTCGAGGTTCTGTTTCAGTTCGGGCTAAATCTGAGATTGAAGAATTAGCTAACAATAAAAGCAATATTGTTATTACTCAGATCCCTTATATGGTGAACAAGGCCAATCTGATTAATAAGATTGCTGAACTAGTAAAAACAGAACAGATTCAAGGGATTGCTGATCTACGTGATGAATCTAACCGTGAAGGGATTCGGATTGTAATAGAAACTAAGCGGGATGTAATTCCTGAAGTTTTATTAAACCAACTATATAAATCAACTCAGTTACAAACTAATTTTTCAGTAGCAATGCTTGCTTTGGTAAATAACCAACCTAAGGTTCTTAACCTTAAAGAAGCATTACAAATCTATATCGATCATCAGTTTGATATCTTATTAAGAAAAACTAATTTCGAACTGAAAAAAGCTAAAGCTTCAGCTCATATCGTTGAAGGTTTGGTAATCGCAACTAATAACATTGATGATGTTATTGAGACCATTAAGAATGCTAAGGATAATGAAGATGCTAAAAACACTTTAATGACTAAGTATGAACTTAGTGATCTGCAAGCAAAAGCGATTCTTGATATGCGTTTAAGAAGCTTAAGCGGACTTGAACGTGAGAACTTACAAAAAGAATTAGCTAAACTAAAAGAACTAATTAAAGATCTAGAAGAGATTTTACAAAACAAAGAACGAAGAATTAAGATCATCTCTGATCAACTTGATGAAATTGATCATAAGTTTGGTGATGAAAGAAGAACCAAAATCTGTTATGGTCTTAATTCAACGATCGATAACGAACAGTTAATACCTGTTGAGACAGTAGTAATTACTAGATCATCTAAAGGGTATTTAAAACGAATCCCGATTAGTGCTTATAAAGTTCAACACCGTGGTGGTGTTGGGGTTAAAGGAATGAACACATACGAAGATGATGATGTTGAATCATTAATCGTGTGTTCAACGCACTCAGATCTTTTATTCTTTACCAACTATGGTAAAGTTTATCGAATAAGAGCTCACCAAGTTCCATTAGGTTCTAGAATCTCTAAAGGGATTCCAGCAATTAATTTAATCAGTATTGAAAAAGATGAAAAATTAATGTCATTATTATCAATCAATGATTATGACAGCGGTTATTTCTTCTTCTCAACGAAAAAAGGTCTTGTTAAACGGGTTAAAGCGTCTGAGTTTTCTAGAATTCAAAACAACGGAAAGATTGCGATTAAGTTAACTGAAAACGACAGTTTATTCAAGGTAATTAAAACTGCAGGTGACGAAGAGATTTATATCGGTGTTTCATCTGGTTTACTTGTGAGATTTAAAGAAGATGTTGTGCGTTCAATGGGTCGAACTGCTCAAGGGGTAATTGGTGTTAAATTCAAAAACCCTAATGATGAAGTAATCGGATTATCATCATCCCACGAAGGTAGTTTATTACTTGCGGTTTGTGAAAAAGGTGTTGGGAAGATGACTGACCGTGAAGAGTACCGCATGACCAACCGTGGTTCTAAAGGGGTGATTACGATCAAAGTTACACCTAAAACCGGAAATATCATTAACACGCAATTAGTTAATGGTAATGAAGAGCTATTAATGATCTCATCAACAGGTAAGATCGTTCGTGTTCCGTTAGCTGAAGTTTCTGAACAAGGACGAAACACCTCTGGTGTTAAATTAATCTCATTAAATGAAAAAGAAACACTACAATCTGTAGCAATCTTTGATGTTGAACAAGATGATAGTCAACAAGTTGGTTCAGATAATCCTGATACAGAATTATCATCAGATGATTCAAATCAAGATCAAGACAAAGAATAATAGGTAAATATACGATTATGCTAGACAAAAATCTCTTAAAAACTAATTCAAAGGAGATTAGAGAGCAGCTTAAAAGTCGATCGTTTAATTTAGACTGATACGATGAATTTTTGCGTTTAGAAAAACAATTAAGTACTCTACTTAGAACGATCGAAAAACTAAACGAACAAAAGAATATTAATGCTAAAAAAGCAGCTACTACTGAATCAGATGCACAAAGAAAAAAACTAATTCAAGAAGGTGGGTTACTACGTGCTGAATTAGAAAAAAATGAAGCTAAATATAATGAGATCAAAGAAGATTTTGATTATATTTACCAGCGTATTCCCAACTTACCAACTGAAGACGTACCAATTGGTAAGGATGAAAAAGAAAATGTGGAGATGTTTAAATCTAGAAAGCCAACTTTCTTTGATTTTAAACCATTACCACACTATGAATTAGCAACGAAACTCGAGATGATTGGTCTTGATGTCGCTAGTAAGATAACTGGATCAAGATTTTCAATTTATAAAAAAGATGGCGCTAGATTAATGCGTGCAATCCAACAATTTTGTCTAGATGTTAATGCTGATAAATATGAAGAATATTTACCACCAGTAATCGTTAATAAAGATTCTTATTATGGTTCAGGGCAGTTTCCTAAATTTGTTGAAGATGTCTTTAAACTAGAAGGAACTAATTACTATTTAGCTTCAACAGCTGAAGTACAATTAGTTAACTTACATCGTAATGAGATCTTAAAAGAAGCTGACTTACCTAAATACTATACTGCATCTACTGCTTGTTTTAGATCTGAGGCTGGTAGTGCTGGTAAAGATACTAAGGGATTAATTCGTCAGCACCAATTTTATAAGACCGAACTAGTTAAGATCGTTCACCCAAGTACTTCTAAACAAGAACATGAAGCGATGGCTAAAGATGCTGAAAAGATTCTTGAATTATTAGAACTACCCTACCGCCGTATGGTTTTATGTACTGGTGATATGGGTTTTAGTGCAACCAAAACTTATGATCTAGAAGTATGGATCCCATCTGAAAATAAATATCGTGAGATCTCTTCGATTTCAAATTGTGGCGATTTCCAAGCAAGAAGAGCTAATATCAAATTCAAAGATGCAATCTCAAAGAAAAACTTATACGTTCACACCCTTAATGCGAGTGCTTTAGCTCATGATCGCTTGTTTGTGGCAATTGTTGAGAACTATCAACAAAAAGATGGATCAATTAAGATCCCTAAAGCTTTAGTTAAATATTTTGGTAAAGAATACATTAAATAGATAAAAAATAACCTGCATGAAAAAAGGAGTTTTTATTGTAATCGAAGGAGTTGATGGATCGGGTAAAAGTTCGTTTCTCAAAAGAATGATGAACGAACATACGATGATTAATTCTCAACCAATAATTTATTCACGAGAACCAGGAGGTTGTGATACTTCTGAAGCTGTTCGTGAATTAATTATGAAATTATCAAACTCCGATCCGTTAACAGAAGCATTGCTCTTTTGCGCATCAAGAAACGAACATTTAAAAAAGAAGATTTTACCCGCATTAAATGAGAATAAAATTGCCATTTGCGATCGTTTTGTCGTTTCTTCTTGGATTTACCAAGGATTGATTAAAAATGCAGGTTATGAAAAAGTTAAGAAGATTAACGAATACGTAACAGATGGTTTAGAACCTGATTTAACAATATTGTTTGATGTTGATCCAGAAATAGCAGCCAAAAGAATATCTGAACGTAGTACAATGAATCATTTGGATGCTTATACAAAAGAACGGATCAACAAGATTAGAAACGCATATTTAGAAAGATTAAAAGATAACAAAAAAGCTAAGATCATTAACGCTTCGTTAGATTTAGATACTGTCTATGATCAAGTAGTAAATATTATTACGCTTTTTGTAAAAAATCATGAACTTAACTAATAAATATATCCCCATTCTTTTGTTTGAAAATAAAGGATGTTATTTAAAGAAATATTTAGAGGAATATTTAATTAATATTGTTTGCACAGAAGCAAACAAACCATGCAAAAAATGCGTATGATGTTCAAAAATCATTAATAATGGTTATTATGATTTAATTCATGTTTATCCGCATAATAAAGTTATAAGAAAACAAGAAATAATTGATATTCAAAATAAGTTTAATAATACTGCACTTGAAAGCAGAGGAATTAAGATCTATATAATTCACCAGATTGAAAAAGCCAATAAAGAATCATTAAACTCTTTATTAAAATTCCTAGGAGAACCAAAAGATAATACGATTGGTATCTTAACTACAAGAAAACCTTATGGCGTTTTAGATACAATTGTCAGTAGATGTGTGCGGTATTCAACAAACTCTTACGAAGAAAAAGTTGAGTTTAAAAATAAATACAAACCCAAAGAATTAGAGCTAATCAAAATTATGTTTTATAGTTATGATGATATCTTACAGTATGAAAGCACTAAAGATATTTTTAAACTATTAGAATTAATTCATCTTTTAGAATTAAATAATAAGAAATTTGACCAGATAATTAAGATTAGAGATCTTTTTGAAAAAATAGATTATTACGAAATAAGTTTAGTTCTAAATTATCTTATTTTTACCGGCGATTTTAAAAGAAAAAGTAAATTAATACCTATTTTAAACAACCTAAATTTAAACTTATCAAAAAACGCTATTTTAATAAGTATTATTGATTAATAAAATCATGAAAAAATACGAAACCATTTATGCTTTAGCAACAGCCCCGTATAATAGTGCGATTCATGTGATTAGATTATCTGGCCCTGATGCTTTTGAGATCATTAATAAAATTTGTGACAAACAAATAACTAAAGAAGGTTATCGAATTCAGAATGCAAGAATAGTAGATAATGATCAGATAATCGATGATGTCTTATTAATGAAGTTTGTGGCACCAAAAAGCTTTACTGGTGAAGATTCTATTGAAATTAATTGTCACGGTGGGCTTTTTGTTATTAATAAGATAATGGCCTTATTAAACAAGCACGGAGCACATTTAGCTCGAAGAGGGGAGTTTTCTAAACGAAGTTATATAAACAAAAAGATTGATCTTAATCAAGCTACCGCAATTCATGATCTAATTTTTGCAAAAAATAACTTAAGTCATTCTGCTAGTATTAAAGCTTTAAGTGGTGAGTTTTCTAAGGACATCAAAAATATTCAACAAGAAATTTTTAGACTTATTGGTTTAGTAGAAATTGCTATTGATTATCCTGAGTACGAAGACGAGAAAAAAGAACTTACTGAAGAATTTAAAAATTTAACAAATATACGGCAAAAACTGCAAAGAATTGTTAATAAATCGTTAAAATTAAAACAAATTTCTGAAGGAATAAAGATTGCTATCGTTGGCGAACCTAATGCAGGAAAATCTTCATTATTAAATGCATTATTAAACGAACAAAAAGCAATTGTTACCAATATCCCAGGAACCACAAGAGATACAGTAGAAGGTCAGATTGTTTTAAACGATGAATTAATAATTAATCTTATTGACACCGCTGGAATTAGAAAAAGTAGTGATCAAATTGAACAAATCGGAATAAACAAAAGTTTTAAAACAATAGATAAATCAGATTTAGTAATCTACCTTATCGATTTAAATAAATATCAAAATTACGACAAAACTAACATTTACAAATATTTAATTAATAAGAAAAAACAGTTTGTTTTAGTTGGCAACAAAGTAGATGAAGTAGACCCCACTTTAAACACTGGTGAGATTCAAATTAAGATCAGTGCTAAAAATAACGATATTAGTGACTTAATTAAATATTTAGAGGAAACTAGTTTAGCAATTTTTAATGACGAAAATAAACAAGATAGTATCTTTCAAGAAGAATGACAAATCAACTTATTACAAACAGCTCTGTACAATATTAATTTAATATTAAACGACCCTAACCAATATCATGATCTTGTTATTCAACACTTAAATGAAGCTAATAATTCACTATTAAAAGTATTATCTGAATACGAAGACTACAATCTGATCGATGAGATCTTTAAAAACTTTTGTCTAGGTAAATAAATTATGAAATACAAGCTATACGATACTCACTGCCATGTTAATATTGAACAGCTATTTCCTAAACATGATGAACTATTAAAAGCATTTGATCAAGAAAACATTTACATTAATGTGGTCGGAACAACATTAGAGGATAGTATTTTAGCTAACGATATTACTAAAAAATACAACAATTGTTCAGCTTGTATTGCTGTTCATCCTAATGATGTTCAACAACACAATCTTAAAGAAGTTAGAACCACTTTTGAACAAATGTTATCTACTCCAAATAATAAAATTGTGGGCATTGGTGAATGCGGTTTGGATTTTTATTACACAGATCAATATAAAGCTATTCAATATCAATTCCTTGATATGCATTTAGAATTAGCTAACAAATATAAAAAACCATTAATGTTGCACATCAGAAACGCGCATAAAGAGCTTGTTGAATACCTAAACAATAAAGAGATTTTAGTTCCGATTATTTTTCATTGTTTTTCTCAAGATATTGAAACATACAAACTACTTGAACAACTGCCAACTAAAATAGTTAGATTCTATTCAATTCCGGGTGTTGTTACATTCAAGAATGCTAAAGCATTGCAAGAAGTTATTCCATTAATTAAAAACGAACAACTGCTTGTTGAAACAGATGCTCCATTTTTAACCCCTCATCCTTTTAGGGGAAAAGAAAACAATTCTTTATATTTGAAATACACTATTGAAAAGATAGCTGAATTAAAAAATGTGAGCGTTGATCAGATCAAACAACTCACATTTGATAATGCCTACAATCTTTTTAAACCAAAGATCAAGGACTAATTTTATTCGTTTTCTTTAAATGGGTGTGGTTTTGTAAATCTAGGGAAGTTTCTTGCGCTAAAAGGAGATTGCTTAGCTGGTTGCCCATTCATATTCCTAGAATTAGGTGGTATATTGTTTTGGTAGCGATTATTTTCTTGTTTATTCTTATTTTGATAAACACGACCAGGTAAATATCTTATTTGGTTATTTAACGATTTAGGTTGTTTTTGATTGCGATTATAAACAACTAAATTGTTTCTAGAAAGTTTACCTGATAATCGATAGAATCTGATTTGATCGATTTCAGCTACTGCCCCCATCTTTTTAAATTCTCTTCGAATCTCATTAATGATATCTGAGGTTCTAATGTTCTGTGCTTTAATCTCTAAGTATTTCTTCTTAGGGTTATTTTTAATAATGTATTTTTCTTCGATCTGCATAATGAACACTCGTTCAGCTCGAAGCACAGATCAGATTAATAAATTTAGGTAATCTTCTTTTAAGCTTTTATTAAAAGCAATGTAGATAAAGAAAATAGGTCAAGCATACTGAATAACATTAAATAGCGCTCGGATCCGGTGGTTCTCTCGAATATTGATTCTTTTTACCTTAAGATATTCATTATTAATTTTGTTTAAGTTGATGATCACGAAAACATAATTAATAATGACCACAGCACCAAACAGAATTGAAGCAGCAATCCCAATCCAAAAGATTGGTAAGTTGACTCCGATATTTGGTGTTCCATCAGGTTTTCTTAAAAGTCAAGGAAAACTAATGAATACCCCCATTAGACCTAGACATACCAAATTAAATAGGAAATCGAATGCGGAATATTTTCTTTGGTATTCTCATGTTTTCCACGCATTAAAATCAAAACTGCAAGCAAACATAATTACATATATTGTAATATTGTACAAATATATTCTTTAATTTTAGAATGTTTAGAAAAAAAACGTAAAAAAGGAAAATTTAGTCTTGGTTAAATATAGGGGATAAAAAGCTTTAAAATATAGCGATTATGTTTGTTTTTATAGGGGTGGGTTAGTTTTATCCTTAATAAAAGTCTGTGTTGTCGGTTTGTTATCTCTTGCTTGGTAAAACTTTTGGTTAGGTTACAGATAGTTCTTTAGCACCCTCAAGGTTGGTATCATCATTCCCTGTTCTTTGGTTTTTTAGATCAACCAAAAAAACACGGCAAATACTAACCAACATACTCTAACCAATATTTCTTATTTATCGCTTATCCAACTTTTAAAAATATAATTAATTAGTAATAAAAGGTTTTATTTTGAGTTTTACAGTAAAAGATATATACGATAAGTTTGAAGTCATCTTAGTAATCCTAGATGGTGAAGAAAAGATGGATCGGGTAATTGAAAAGCCAGGGCTATCAAGACCCACATTTGAACTATTTGGTCCGTTTCAATCAGATCCAATTAAAAGCGCCGTTGTCCTTGGTAATCGCGAATATTCTTATCTAACTTCTTTATCTCCAGAAGAAAGAAAAGAAAAAACAAAAAGATTATTGGAATTACAACCACCAGTTTTAATCTTAACCAAGTCATTCCTAGATCCATTCTTCTTAAAAGAATGTAACAAAGAATATAAGGTCCCAATTCTTTGTACAGATATGTATTCTAACGAATTAAATATCTCAATAGGTCTTTATATCTCTAAACAACTTGCCAAATACACGATTCACCATGGTGTCTTAATAGAAGTATATGGTGAAGGGGTTTTAATTATAGGAGAATCTGGAATTGGTAAATCCGAAGTAGCGATGGAGATGCTTCGCAAAAACTTTTTATTTGTCGCCGATGATGCGATTTCAATTGCCAGAATCGGTGACCGTTTAATCGGACGACCAACCGAGATTAATAAACACTTTATTGAAGTTAGAGGGATTGGAATCTTAAATGTTACTAAGATGTACGGAATTGAAAAGATTAAATCATCAGCCCATATTTCAATAGTTGTTGAACTAATTAACATTCAAAATAACCAACCTTATAATTTCGAACGAACCGGTCAAAAAACACGGTATAAAGTGATTGAAAATATTAAAGTTCCTCATTACGTTTTACCAATTAGTTCAGGTCGTAGAAGTAGTGAACTAATTGAAAGCGCAGTTATTGATCTAAAACTAAAACGTGATTGACAATATAACTCTGGGGATGATTTTGTTGAACGTTATTACAAATACATGACAAAGGAAGAATAACCAACTATGTATACAACAGGCAATCATACAATAAACGATAGTTTTGGAACTGCCTTTATGATCGGTTCGTTCGACGTAAGGTATTATGGAATTTTATATGCGACAGGAATCTTGGTCGCAATTATTGCTGGAATCCTAACACTCAAATATAAATATAAGGTTGATGATAATCCCTACTTTTATTATGTTTTCATTGGGATTATCTCAATCATCTTTGGGGCAAGAACTTGATCATTCATTATTGGGGATTCAATCGTGGGTGTAACACCGTTCTTTGCCATCCACCAAGGTGGATTGGCAATCCAAGGTGGGGTGATATTTACGATCACCACTGGGTTAATTTTCTTTTTCTTTATTTTGCGTAAACCAAAATATTATGTGAAGAAAAACTACCTGGTTTATGAAAATCACAACTTGGTAACTAAAACCTTTTATAAGCAAGCAAGTATGTGGATCTATGCTGATGCAATCATCCCAACAATTTTAATTGGTCAAGCAATCGGTAGATGAGGTAACTTCTTTAACCACGAAGTTTATGGTCAAGGACTAACAGCAGAACAAGCACTAAACCAATGAGGCTTCTTAAAAGTTTTAATGCCTGGGGTGTTTGAACATATGTTTATTAATGAAAACGGAGTAACGTTGTTTAGAGTGCCAATCTTCTTAATTGAATCATTCTTTAACGTAATTGCTTTTATTATTATCGTTTTCTTACTTGACTTTGTTAAAGAATTAAAAACTGGTGGCAGAACGATGCTTTATTTCTTTACCACAGGGATTATTCGTTTAATTATTGAAACTCAAAGAGATAGCCAATTCAAGTTCGTTACTTCAATCGTTACCTCAGTTTTATTCTTATTAGGTGGTTCAATTGGTTTTATCTTTACCCAATGAATCTTCCCTAGATTTAGAAACAAGAAGAATTATTTCTTCTTGTTTAACAAAGTAAAGATCTACTTTATTGGGTTGTTTAAAAACTACTTAAATAAATATAAAAACCTAACTAAAGAAGAGATAAGAAAAAAACTAGAACCATCATCAACAATCTATTCGAAGAATTTCTCTGAAATGTTCTTTTATGCTGATGATTATGATTTAATGATCAAAAAAGACTAATTATGTTTATTAAATTAGATGGCACGAAATTATCACAAAAACTAAAAGAAGATTTAGCTAAAAAAGTTAATAACCAAAAGATTAAAATATTAATCATAATTAGTGATCCTTCAGAGGCTTCTAGAATCTATGTTCGCAATAAGATTAATTATTGCGATTCATTAGGGATTCAAACTGAAGTTTATGATTTATCTAAGATTGATGATACGAACCAATTCATCGTTGAGATGAATCAAAAGATTAGTTTAAGTAATCCCAACGGAGTGTTGGTTCAATTACCAATCAAAGAAAGATTAGATACAAATAAGATCATTGAAAATATCCCCATTCGTCTGGATGTGGATGCTTTTTTGTATCACCGTTTTGATCAAGATCAAAAAGAAAAAGTTATCCCTTGTGTGCTTAATGCAGTCCTAGAACTATTTAAAGAATACCAGCTTAGTTTTTTAGATAAAAAGATCTTATTGATTGGTAATGGGATTACATCAAACCAACCGATTGTTAATTATTTAAATGAACATCAGATCAAGTTTGATCTGATTACTAAAGAAAATAGTCAACTGTTAGAAGAAAAAACTAAAGTAGCAGATTTAGTAATCTCAGCAGTGGGTAAGGCGAAGTTTTTGGCGAATTACCAGTTCAAACGAGGGGTGATATTTATCGATATTGGGATTGATAAATATTTTGATCCAGAACAATCAAAATACCTTATTTGTGGTGATTTTGATTATGACAAGCTCAAAGAGATTGCTTCATATGGTACACCCACACCTGGTGGGATTGGCCCACTAACGATTTATTCTTTAGTCAAGAACTTAATTAACTTATCTGAAATTCAAAAGGTTAATAAATAGCTTTTTAATTAAAATTATATATAGAGATATATGTCTAAGATTAGAACCAGATACGCACCATCGCCAACCGGGTATTTCCACATTGGTGGTGCACGCACAGCTTTATTTAATTATTTATTTGCCAAGCACAACAACGGGGAATTTATTGTTCGTATCGAAGATACGGACATTGAAAGAAACGTTGAAGATGGTGTTGAAAATCAACTTTATAATTTAAAGTGGCTAAATATTTTTGCTGACGAATCAATTTGAAATCCTACACAAAGCGGACCTTATCGTCAGTCTGAAAAACTAGAAGTTTACCAAAAATATGCTTACCAACTTTTAGAAGAAAAAAAAGCATACCGTTGTTTTTGTACACCTGAAGAATTACAAAAACACCGTGAAGATCTATTAAAACAGTACAAACCACCAATTTATTCAAGAAAGTGTTTTCTTCTTTCAGAAGAGCAGATTCATAAGAATCTGGCTGATAAGATTCCTTTTACGATCAGATTATTATTAAGAGATAATAAGGAATATTCTTGAAACGATTTAATTCGTGGGAACTTAATCTTTAATACTAGTTCAATGAGCGACCCAGTGATCTTAAAATCAAATCAGATCGCGACGTACAACTTTGCAGTTGTGATCGACGACCATGATATGAAGATCTCACATATCTTAAGAGGAGAAGAGCATATCTCAAACACTCCCTACCAGTTAGCAATCAAAGAAGCTTTAGGGTTCAAAGATGAATTCGTTTATGGTCATCTATCAATCATTGTTGATGAAACTGGTAAGAAATTATCTAAAAGAAATCTAGCGGTTGAACAGTTCGTTGAAGGGTTTAGAAAAAAAGGTTATTTAGCAGAAGCACTAGTTAACTTTATTGCTTTACTAGGTTGATCTCACCCAGATAATATTGAGATCTTAGATTTACCTACGTTGGTTAAATCGTTTACGATTAAAAACTTAAGCGCAACCCCTTCTTTTTTTGATATTAAAAAACTAAATTGAATCTCATCTGAATACATCAAAAATATGGATGATGTTATGTATTTAGCATTCATCAAACCATATGTTGATCTTAATGAATATGATGAGATTAAAACTAAAGTTAATGAGATCTGCTTGATGTTTAAAAACCAATTACAGTATGGTTATCAGATCAACGAGATCATTAAAGAAAGTTTTGTTCCCCATGTTGGGTTATCTAACCTTGATCAAGCTGATCTAGATTTCTTAAAATCTAATCCAAATTATCGTCAACTTTTAATCTCATTTAAAGAGAAGATTAATCAGCTTGATCAGGTTAATGACCATAACGTTAAAGAGATTATTAATTGGTTAGCTCACCAAATTAAACTAGGTGATTTGGTTTTAGAAAAACCTTTAGGTGGTAAGAACTTATATATGCCATTAAGAATTGTTTTATCTAATAAAAAGCACGGTCCAGAGTTAAACAAAGTGATTGCTTTGTATGATAAACAAACAATTCTTAAAAATCTTGATGATGCCATCAATTATCTAACTAATGCCAAGTAAAACTAATCGCGCTTATTTTTTAAAAGATCCAATCCATAGTGAAGTAGTTTTTAAAGATAAAACTGCTTGGATGCAACAATTAATCCACACAACTGAGTTTAAAAGGTTAAAACGGATCCAACAGTTAGGCTTATCTAGCAATTTATTCCCCGGAGCTTCACATAATAGGTTCTCACACTGTCTTGGGGTATATGAACTGTTAAGAAAAATGATGTTCAAATCAACGTTTAAGCGAATCAGTGACTACGATAAGCAAACGTTGATTTGTGCTGGTTTGTTACATGACTTAGGTCATGGTCCTCACTCTCACGCTTTTGAGTTTTATCTTAATAACTGCACGGATGATCATAAGCAACGGTTTCACCATGAAGTGATGACGGCTAAACTAATCTTAAATAAACGTGGTGAGATCTATCCGATCTTAAAAGAAAACAATATTAATCCCGAAGATGTTGCCGCATTAATTGATAAGAATAACCCCTTACTTAAGAAAAAACCGCTTTGAATGCAACAACTAATTTCGTCCGAATTAGATGCAGATCGCATCGATTATTTAAAAAGAGATTCTTATTTTACCGGGGCGACTTATGGAACGATTGATTCTAAACTCTTAGATCGTTGGATTGTTTTTGATCACAAATCTAAACAAGTTGGGTATGAGAAAAAAGCAATTACCACGATCGAGAGTTTATTAATCGGACGTTACCACATGTATAAATCGGTTTACTATAACCACAAAAGTGTGGTTTTAGAACAGATTATTATGTTGGTGTTTAAACGGATCGTTGATCTATTTAAACAAAACCAGTTTGACTTTTATGGTTTTGAAATTATCCAACAGTTGTTTGAAGCATTATTTATTGATAATGATATCAGCAAAGTTGATTTAAATCTGTTTAAGTATTTAACTGATGATTATTTCAATACGTTTTTATACCAACAATGAATTAAAACTAATGACCCAATCTTAAAAACGTTATTAAATAATCATTTTGTTGAGAACAAGTTTTTAATCTGAACGTTTGATGATCAATTAAGAAGAGAAGAGATTTATAACCAATTAAAAAATATCATTGATGACAGTCAATACTTCTTGGTAAAAGATAGTTATAAAGATAAAACTTTATATGCTAAGAAATCTAACTCTTTAGGGATTAATATCTACGAACATAATTCTAAGAAATTCTATCCGATTACCAACTATTCTATGATATTAGATATTAGTCACCCAGAAGCATTTAACCACCTAATTATTTTTGATTCTGAAAAAGCAGCTAAGAAGCAAAAACTGTTTAACCAGATTAAAAACAAGTATCTGAAATTAAGTTCATAATTGATAGGTTTATCAATTATTTATTTAGCTGGTTTGGGTTAGAAAAAACTTAGTTTTTTATAGCTTAAATTAAGGTTAGTGTGACCACAAATAAACAAGGCTTATTCGTTTATAATAAAAGTAATCAACACGAAATTATGAAAACTTTAAAAGAGATCTTACAAAGCCAAAAGGCGTTTTTTGATAGTAACGTAACTAAGGATTACCAGTTTAGATTAGAGAACTTAAAAAAACTTAGAGAGATCATTGATATTTATGAAAATGATTTCTATGAAGCTTTAAAAAAGGATTTTAATAAATCTGCTTATGAAACATATATTAGCGAATTTGTCTTAATAAAAAAAGAGCTAAACTATGCGATCAGACACCTTAAAAAGTGAATGAAACCAATTAAAGCGCCTAGAAACACTTTTCAATTTTTTGCCAAGGTTTCATATCGTTACCAACCTTATGGGAATACTTTGATCGTAGCACCATGGAATTACCCGCTGTTGTTGGTCTTTAACCCGTTGGTGGCAGCAATTGCAGCAGGAAATACAGCAATCATCAAACTAAGCGAGTTTGTTCCCCACACTTCAAAATTAATGCTGGAAATCTTTAACAAATATTTTGATGAAAAGTACATTTACTTCATTGATAATAATAAACATTCAATTGAAGAGATGATGTCATTAAAATATGATCATATCTTCTTTACAGGTAGTAGTAATGTGGGCAAAAAAGTGATGCAACAAGCTGCAACCCACTTAACACCAGTAACCCTTGAACTAGGTGGAAAATCTCCTTGTATTGTTGACACAAACACAGATCTAGAGAAAGCTGTTAAGAGTTTTTTATTTGGCAAGATCTTAAATGCTGGACAGACCTGTATTGCGCCAGACTATTTAATTGTTCATAGTTATCTCTATGATGCATTCATTAAGGAATTGATTAAACAAATTGATGATCTAAACCTTAATAAATCAAATATGACTCACATCATTAATGATCAACATTTTAGACGTTTAGAAGCTTTATTAGCTAAAACTCCCAAAGAAAAGATCGTTTATCAAAAAAACAACCAAGGTAATTATTTCCACCCAGTAATCATTGGTGATGTCGCCTTTAATGATGAGATCATGCAAGAAGAGATCTTTGGTCCGGTTATCCCTGTTATGAAATATGAGAACCTAGAACATTTATTAAAAGAACTAAAGAACAAAGAACGTCCTTTAGCCCTATATATGTTTAGTAATGACAGAGTCATTACTGATAAAGTGTTTAGCACCCTAGAGTTTGGTGGTGGGGCAATTAATGATACGATCATTCATATTGCTAACAGCCACACTCCGTTTGGTGGTGTTGGAAATAGTGGGATGGGTAATTACCATGGTTATTTTGGGTTTAAAACGTTTAGTTATGCCAAAACGATCTTAACCAAAGCTGGGTTTGATAATAATTTAAGATATCGTCCTTATACTGAAGATAAATTCAGAGCAATTAAAAAGATTTTTAAATAATCTGAAGCAAAATCACATATCTTTAATGTAGTTAGAATCTTTAGTTATTTCTAAGAGGGTTTATGAACCCTTTTGCACTAATTAATCTTTTCTTGATATAATTAGAGATATTAATCGATTGATAGTTATTTAATGAGCTTTTAGTTTTTTGTTTAAATAACAATGTTAAATTCCAAAAAAAGAAAGATCATTAAAATTGTTGCTTTATCAACAAGTTCTTTAGCAATTGCTAGTGGTACGACATTAGGGATTCTTTATAGTCAAAATTCTGGTAGTAGTAATGACACCTTAGTTCAAAGACAAAATAAGGTTACTTTGGACGGGAATGGTAAAGCACAAGACGCATATAACTCTAATAGGGATAATAATTTACCAGATACCCCTACTCCTCCAGTAACTAAGGCTCCGGTTGTAAAAGAACAACCTAAGCCTGAGAAAAAACCAGAACCAACTCCTCAACCTAAACCTCAACCAAGACCCGTTGATCCCAACGATAAGTTTGCTCAGACAACAAATATTAATTACGTAACGTATGACAAACCAGATTATCGTTTGGATGCAACTACACCTCAGCAACCTAACGATCCAACTAAAGCTGTTTTAGATAGTGCTCAAACACAAGCTTTATACGAGCGTACTAAAGCATCAATCTCTAAAGCTAGAGCAGCACTTGAAAAAGCTAGAGCTAAAGGTGTAGCTGGTGCTGATGATTTAGAAGCAAAACAAACCTTTTTAAAAGAATCTGGATATAGTACTAATCCTGATTTCTATGACATTGTTTGAAAAGGTTTATTTACTGAAACTATCCGTGGTAAAAAGAAAATCGATTGATTATTAGAGTCTTTAAACTCTTTTTATAATGATAGTTTCTTAATGTCTGAAGCTAAAGCAAACAGAACATGAAGAATTAACATTAATATGGACTTTACTGTTAACGTTTCATTTGGTTATCTAAATGAAGGTGACAACCCAGTAATTAAATACTACAAGGATGTTTATCGTCACCGTGTTTTAGGAACACCTAATAAGTGAGCAGTTGATAATCCAAGAGATATCTTAGAGGGTAACTTCAGTGGTTGAGTTAAAACTGATAAGACTAGCGAATTTATTAACGACGCTAAATATGGCATCACCGCAGATGATGGTATTACAGTAAGACACTACACTCCTGGTGATACTAAAGATTCTTACTATGCAAATAAGAAACCAATCAATGTCTTTGTTTTAGACGTTGATAAGACTAGTGGTTACCAAAAATTCATTGATTTCTTAAACAAAGCTAAAGACACGACTTCTGAGATTGGTGTGGTATTACAAAACGTTGGTAAAACACATACGAATAGAAACGTATATGACATTATTAAAGCGTTACCTAATAATGTAGCTACTTTAACAGTTTTCTTTGAAAACTCTGATACTACTTCATTATTAGCATTAGAAAACCGACACTTAAAAGAACTTAATATTTACACAACTGGACAAGTTAATAGTGGTCTGTGAGCAATTAACCCATTAGCACTAAAACACATTAACTTTATCCCATCATTATTAGCTTATAACGTTGGTGGTTATGGAGAAGGAATAGTTGTTGCTTCAACTCCAATTATTGGTAAATTAAAGTTTGATCGCAATGATGATTACAAGCGTGTTCAAGAAGGTTTAGATATAGCTAAAGCAAGAAGAAGCGAAAGAATCTTCCAAGGTAATTTCCAAGGTGAAGGCGCTAAACCAGTTGCTTGAGACTTCTCAAGTGCCCCGATTATTAGAACATTACAAAATATTGATGTTCATGATGCTGAGTTAAGAGAATTAACCCTATCTTCAGAATTAATCGATACAGATGAACATGGTAACATGTTAGTTACATATAATTTATCTGAATTTAATCACGCTCAATTTGATAGAGCTTTAAGATATGTTTCAATTTCACCTGATCGATATATCTACTTTGGTAAAGGAACTGAGATTCTTCAACCAGAATCATTAATCTTAAAAGGTGAAGCTAATCAATTAGAACAAGGTAGTGTGATCGAATTAACACAATTTATTCATTATGCAACAACAGGTGGTGCATTTAAAAAAGTGTATACTTCATCACAATCTGTGGCAGATGCGATTAATTCAGCAGCTGCAGGTTGAAGAACTAAACCTCAAGTAATTGTTGTGTCAGCTAGTGAATTAGAAAAATTCAAACCTAAGATCTTCCACGTTGATCCATCTTTAAATTCAATTGGGCAACCACTTAACAAGACTAATCAAAATTCATAATCTGGTTTTTTAAACTTGTGGAAAGTTTCAACTGCTTGTGGACTTATTCATTGTGTTAAGATAACAGCACAACAAAATCGATATATAATAAAAATATATAGGTTTTAATTCTATTTAAAAGATTCAAAAAGATTTATAGTTATTTAATGAGCTTTTAGTTTTAGTTAAACATCGATAAATGTTAAGTTCAAAAAAAAGAAAGATCATTAAATTAATATCAATTAGCACATCATCTGTTATTATTGGTGCTGCTAGTACATTCGGAATAATTTATTCAACAACTGAATCCAATTCCCAAACAACATTAATTCAAAGAAATAATGTCGTTAAGTTGGATCAAGGATCTAATGGGGTTAACGATTTGCAAAACTCAAATCGTGATTTTAATTTGCCACCTGAACAACAAAAACCTGACAATAAACCAATTATTGTCAATCCACCTGAAAAGAAGCCAGAAGCAAAACCAGATCCACAACCTAAACCAGAACCAAAGCCTCAGCCAAAACCTCAACCTTCTCCGTTTGATAAATTGGCACCTGATACACAGATTAAATACGTTACTTATACCCCTGGAAACTATAACTTAGACCCTAATACACCTAAACAACCTAACGACCCAAGTAAGCAAGCAATTCGTGATGCAGCAGCTGCTGCTTTATATAAAGAAACAGTTACTTCACTAACCAGTGCAAGAGATAAGTTAGATGCTGCAATTAAAAGCGGTAATGGGGCTAATGATACTGCTACTCGTGATGCGATTAGAAAATTATCAGGTTATGATGGTAACGAAGATTTCTTTAACAATGTTTGAAAACAACTGTTTACAAACGTAGTTAATGGTAAAACTGCTGCTGAGTGGTTACTTGATTCAATTCAGAATTGATTGAATGGTAACCTTATGGGGGAATCAAAAGCTAATCGTACTTGAAAAATCTTTGTTAATAAAGATCTAACTGTTAATGTAGCTTTTGGTTATAAAAACGAAAATGATAACCCAGTTTTAAACTACTATAAAGAAGTTAACTCTTATAAAGTTTTAGGTAACCCAGATTGGAAATACAGTCCAAATTCAGATGATATTATTAAGGGTAACTTCAGAGGTTGAAGTAAAACCGATGTATCAGATCAATACACTAATGGAACTTATGGAATTGGTAAAGATGATGGTATCCAAGTGTTAAATTATAGTCCTGATGATAAATCAAGTGATTACTACAAAGATAAAAAAGATCTAAAGATGTTTATCTTAAATGTTGATAACACTTCAGGTTATCAAAAATTCATCGACTTTATTACTAAAGTTTATGAAAATGATAAGAATAGTAAGATCGGTGTAACCCTTAAAAACGTTGGTAAAGCTCATACTACAAGAAATGTTTATGACATTATTAAAGCTTTACCACCTAATGTGGAAACTCTAACAGTCTTCTTAGATGGTGCTGATACTACATCATTATTAGCTTTAGAAGACAGACGGATAAAAGAATTAAACCTTTACACAACTGGACAAGTTAATACTGATCTATGAGGTATTAACCCATTAGCGTTAAAACACATTAACTTTATCCCATCATTATTAGCTTATAATGTTGGTGGATTTGATCCATATCCCCCTGGATCAACAATTGCTTCAACGCCAATCTTTACGACCTTAAAATTTGATCGTAATGATGATTACAAACGAGTTCAAGAAGGTTTAGATATTGCTAAAGCTAGAAGAAGTGAAAGAATCTTCCAGGGTAATCACCAAGGTGATGGCGCTAAACCAGTATTCTGAGACTTTGCTGATGCTCCAATTATCACCAGCTTAAAGAATTTAAATGTTCATGATGCTGAATTAAAACAAGTAAGATTATCTAGTAAATTAATTCAAAGTGATCCAGATAGTGGTACTACTTTCGTAACTTATGATTTAGCAGACTTTAACCACTCTCAATGAACAGCAGCAATGCAATACCAACCAAGCTATTTAAAACGTTATATTAGCTTTGGTCGTGGTACTGAAATTGCCCAACCTAACACTTTAGTCCTTAGAGGTGATATCAGCACATTAGAACGTGAAGGTTTAGATAACCTATTATCATTCATTAAATACACAACTAATAGTGGTGCATTTAGAAATGTTCTTGTCTCTTCTGATTTCTTAGGTCAACAGTTACAACAAGCTGCAGCTTCACAAAATAATTCACTTACTTATACAGTGTTATCTCTTGAAAAACTAAACGAAGTTAAAAAACTAGAGTTTGGTATTGACAACACACTTAACGCGATTGGTGAACCAAAAAATAAAGCTTAAAATTTAAAATCTGATCAAAAACTTATAATTCTATAGATTAACAATATAGTTTATAATAATTTAATATAGGTGAGATTAAAGATTTATAGTTATTTTGATAAGCTTGTTTTAGTCAAACTATTGAAATGATTAGCTCTAAAAAAAGAAAAATCATCAAATTAATTGCGCTTAGTACAGGTTCTGTTACTCTGGGTGTGGCAAGCACCTTGGGAATTGTTTATTCAACTCAACAAAAAGAATCTCAAGCTAGCTTATTTCAAAGATCAAATAAGGTTTCATTAAATACGAATGCTTCAAATGCAAACGATTCGCAAAATTCGAATCGTGATTTTAATCTGGAAAATGCTCCAGAAAAACCAGAGAGTAAGCCAGTAGTAGTTGTTAATCCTCCTGAGAAAAAACCAGAACCAACTCCACCAGAACCTAAAAAACCAACAATAGAAGATATGTTGCCTCAATCTTCTGAAGGTTTTGTTGATATAAATAATTTACCTGATTTAGATTTTAGTACGCTCAAACCTAAAGAAAATCCTGGTGGCAAATTAACAAAAGAACAAACTGAAACTATTAAAACTGCAGTGTCTACTTTAGTTAATTTAACTAAAGATTTACCAAAACAATTCACTGATGAACAAATTAGACAAATTAACGATGCAATTTATGAAATAAGAAAATTAGGTGCGGCAACAAAAAATGAAGGCAAAAAGGATTGAACAGTTTTATTACAAAATTTATATAATAATGATGGTAGAACTACAAGCGAAAAATCTAAAGCTATAGGTTTTCAAATTATC
Source organism: Mycoplasmoides gallisepticum (assembly GCF_900476085.1). Classification (NCBI taxonomy): domain Bacteria; kingdom Bacillati; phylum Mycoplasmatota; order Mycoplasmoidales; family Mycoplasmoidaceae; genus Mycoplasmoides; species Mycoplasmoides gallisepticum. Next base: position 952,632 of record NZ_LS991952.1, on the reverse strand, counting down.
AATGATGCTTACAATTTACCTAAAGAATTTAAAGATATGTGAGCTAATATTGAAAGAGATTTAGATGAATTTTTAGCTAAAGGTATGGTGCCAAATATTCAATGAGGTTATACTGGTAATTCTTGAACCTTTATAGATCATTCAGATAATGTAGTAAGAAATAGAATGATATCAGATCATCAAAATAGATATTTTGCATACGATAGTGAATATAAACGTAATTCTAAAGTTATTCGTGATTTAGATTATGAAGGTTTTAAAAAACAAGACGCAACTAATAGTTTTATTGAATATGGAGCAGGAAGTAACAATGGTATAACTGTTTTACAATATACACCTGAAGGCGAATTTGCCAAAAGTAAAGTTAAAGGCAATCGTTTAATAGCTGTTTTAGATGCATCAAATGTTGCAGGTTATAATAATTTCCTTAACTTTTTGAAAAAAACAGAACAAGCTGGACAAAAATTGGATGGTATAGTTATAAGAAATATGGGCTTAATTGATAAATATCAAGATTTTAGTAAAATATTAGCTCAAATGCCAGATTCAATACAAAAATTAACTTTATTCTTTGAAGCTAGAGATACTTCATCATTAATTGGTTTAAAAGATAAAAAAATACAAGAATTAGATTTATATAATTCAAGCAATACAGTAGCTGATGATTGAGGTATTAATCCATATGTTTTAAGAGGAGTAAAAAATATTACTTTTGATTACAATCATGAATCAATCACTACTTCTACGGTCCAACCTAATAATAAAAATATGCCCGGTTCTATAGTATTTAATACCTTAAAATTTGATAAAGGCATGACCTTAGATCAAATTAATGAAGGTTTAAGAATTGCTCTTAAAGATAGATATGGCGAGAGAATTTTTCAAGGAGCATTTGGAGATGGCTCATGACCTACTTATTTAGATTTTTCTAATCTTCCAGAAATCAAAAGTTTACAAGGTATGAATTTCTATGGTAGAGTATTTAAAAAATTAACCCTTTATAACAATTCGAATGTCTTTACTCTAGATAGTAAAACTTTACATCAACAACAATGATCAGCTTTATTAATTAAAGGACCCGATCGTCCTAAGTTAATGTTTGTTTCTCCTCAAAAAGTTGATACACTTTATATACAAGGCAATGCTGTGGATTTAGGCAATAATTGAGGTCCAGAACTTTATGGATTAATTGAATCAGGAAAATATGTTTTCCAAACAGTTTATGTAGATAATGAAACAATGGCAAATACATTAAATAATTCTCAAGCCTTTACTACTTTTGGTAAAAGAGCAATTGTAAAACCAAGCAACTTTGATACTAATGAAGGAAATAGTGAAATCATCTCGTTTGAATAATTCAAAAGTTTTAAGATTCAATTGAGAAAAAGAAAATATTTTAAGAGTTATAGCTTTATCTACTCTGTTTATCTTTGTTGTTATTTTTGGCTTCTTATTTGAATTTGCTATGAAGCATTTAAGTGTTAATTTACTTTCTTATGAAGATTTGTTTAACACTCCTTATACTTTACATAAAGGATCAAATTTCTATGTATTTTATACTGTAATTCTCTTTGGTCTTTTAATAATAATAAGTACTATGAAAAGTTATTTTTTAGGCAATAAAAATAACAAAGAAAATGTCTTATTATTTATTGATAATATTTTCCGTTTTTTACAAGCTGGAAATGAAGTTGCCGCTTCTTTAGATAAAAAACCTTCAATCGATGGTTATCAAGCAACTTTAAACACTGAAATTTCGCAAGCAGAACAAAGATTTATTTAATAATGAAAATGGTTCAATTGCTTCCTTTCAAAATGTTTTCTTACCGATGGATGATTTATCTGATCCTTCAGCTGTAGCTGTATTTAATCACTTAAATTCTTCATTAGTGCTTTCAAGAGAAATTAGTGCTAAAAATATTTTTCCTGCTTTTGATCCTTTAGTTTCTTCATCAAATAATGTTAATCCTGAATTCATCGGTCAATGGCATTATAATGCCATTTTAGAAACTAGATATATTTTGCAAAAATATAAAGAAATCGAAGATATTATGTTAATTTTAGGTTTTGATGAATTAGACGATCAATCTAAAACAATTGTTAAAAAAGCTTTACAATTACAAAAATTCTTCTCACAAAATTTCTATATGACAGAACATTTTACACTTAAAAGTAGTGTTTTTGTTAACTTGGGAGATACAATTGGTTCAGTTGAGAAAATTTTAAAAGGTGAATTTTTAGATTTAAATCCAGAAAAATTCTCATATATTGATTCAGTAGATGATATTAAAATTTAAAAAATAAAAAATTCATTTTAGAACTTTTTACTATATAGAAAATATATTGATTTGATTAATTTTGCCTTTAAAACAGCGTTTTGATCAAGAAAAAAAAGAGTAATCTTAAACTTTTTATAATTCATTAGAATTATTATTTAAATATAAAAGAAAATTTTTAATTTTCTTAAGGAGTATTATGAAATTAAAATTCAAACATTTATTTTTAGGTAGTGTTTTGTTGTTAACTGGATTAACACCTTTGATGGTAGCTTGTTCTAAAAAACAAATAGATGATAAAATTAATCCTACAACTCCATCAGACGAAGAAAAAAAAGCTAGTGATAAACACGGAGGTTTAGTAGAAGTACAACCAGAAAGACCTTCAATTAACTTACCAGGCACTAATCCAACTAATCCGACAATTCCAACTAATATACCTGGAAAACCACAATTGGCTATTGATAATATTGAAGCATATAGAAAATTGTCAACAACTGAAAAAAATAAAGTTGATTTAGAAGGGTATGTTAAAGCTTTAGAAGGTTTGCGTGGAGAATTTAATGATTTACAAAAGAGATTAAACGAACGTTATAAATTACCAATTTTAAGTGAAAGTGAAATAGAAGAATATAACAAAAAAGCACAAGCTGCTGGACAACCTGATTATAAGAGCGCTATTTTACGTAATTTCTCAGTAGTTAATAAAGATAATTATCTTTACATTAATCCAATTAGAGATTCAACAAAAGCTGCTTATTGAAATTCAACACCAGGTAATCGTGGTTTACCAAGATATTTACCTAATGAGATTTATAAAAAAGTAGCTTTACAAACTTTTGCTATTGAATTTAGTAACTTCAATGAGGAAATGGCTAAAGTTCAAGGTGGTCAAAACTATAGTTCTTTAACTTATAAAGGTACTGCTTGAATTCTTGATTATGAATTAGATGATAGCGGATATCCAACAAAATGATACTTAGCGACAAATGCTCACGTTGCTGCTGCATTAATGAAAAAAGAAAGCGACGGTTCAAGATTTACTAACATTGTTGATGAAAAAGCTGAAGCACAACGTTATCAAAAAGCTAAAGCAGCTTTTGATGCTGGTGAAAACAAATGAAAAGAATTAACTAAACCATATCAAGAAAAAATTGAACGTTTATACGGAGAAAAAAATAGATATATTGGTTTAAAACAACAAGCTGAAACAAATGGTGACGCAGCTAAAACTAAAGAATATGAAGATTTAATTAAAAAAATCGAAGATATTGAATTACCAGCAGCTTATCAAGAACAAAATGCAAACGCTACTGTTGAATGAAATAAACTAGATTTACAATTTAGAATTGATTACGATAAAGCAGCTAAAGATTTAAAAGCAGGCTTTTTAGGTTCAACTAAAACAGTTTCTTTATCACATTTTAACCAAGATACTCCTTTAAATAAATGATTAAGAACTAACGCTATTGCTCCTACAGTGGAAAAAGTTAATTTATCACCTGATCAAGTGAAATTAATTTATGCTGGAATTGACTTCTTAAAAACTAGCCCTAAAGATTATGTTGATCCTTCTTCACCAATAAGTAAAATTGAAGAATCAGCTGATTTTGCTGTTTTAGAAATTAATTTTAAAAAAGCAAATGATAGCGATTATAAATATGTAAAAAATACTGGCACTGGTGTTTTCTTTGAAGAAAAACCAATTGAAAGTGCTGAAGCATTGGCTAAATTAATTACATCTGATTATGCTAATTGAAAAAAAGAAGAACAAATAAGCTTTATTACTAAATCGCTTAAAGCAACTTATAAAGAAGATGCAAAAGCAACAATAAGTGATGTAACTTTAACTGACGGCAGAAAAACTACTTTATCTAGAAGTAATTTAAGTTTAATTTCAGTAGGTTTCCCTACTTCTTCAACAGATGGTTATATAACACCTACTTATGATCAAACTGAAGACTTATTAGAAAAATCAAGTCAAAGTTTATGAATTAACAAACCAATTTATATTGGCGAAGGTAGAGAAGAAGCTGGTAGAGTTTCAACTAAAGAATACGGTGGAGGATTTAATAGAACTCTAGCTATTAGAACCTTTTTAAATATGCCGGGTATTACAGACTATACTATAGCTAGTCCATTAATACGTTCTGAAAGTAATGAAGGTTATGTATATAACTACATTAAAGATACAGAGTCTACATATAAAGGTAATCAATATACCAATTACGGTTTAGGATATTCACTTAGTTCATGACAACCTTTAGGTGGAGCTTCAGGTTCTAGTGTAAGAACTATTGATAATAAATTAATCGGTATTAACTTTGCAGTGGCAGATGGAACCGGTGTTTCTTTAACAGCATTTACTCAAGCTTTTAGAAGTGAAGGTGAAACTTACAATGGTTTTTATGGTAAATACCAATTAGAAGAATATGATTTAATTTATGGTGGTGGTAAGAAGCAAAGAACTTCATACCGTGAAGCCCTAAAGTCATTAAACACAAATATTAAAACAGCATTATTCCCAAATGGAATAAATGAAATTCCAGAAGAATTTAAATTCAAAAATCAATAAAATTTTAATTATTTTATGAAGGAAGCATAATAAAAGCAAAAGAGATTAAATTACTTATTAATTTAGTCGCAATTTCAACTATTTCTATAGCAGGAAGTATAATTGCTAAAGTTATTGTTGATAATTCTAGTGATAAAGCTAGAGATTTAAATGTTATTATTGCTTCAAGAGGTGATAAATTAGTTTTAAATTTATAAAATGTTGAAACTGATCATATTAATTACTCAAATAAAGATAACAATTTAAAAGAAATAAAAGAAGAAACAATAACTCCTGTAGTTAACGATAAAGAAGAAAATCAAGTTGAACCTCCTGTGGAACCTAAACCTGAACCAAGACCCGTTGATCCTAACAACGTTTTTGCTGACACAACACAAATCGAATACGTAACTTATGATAAGCAGGATTACGGTTTGGATCAGAACACTCCTAAACAACCTAACGATCCAAGTAAACGGGTTTTAAGTGATGCTGACGCAATGATACTTTTAGAAAAAACTAAAGCTTCATTGAATGCTGGTAAACAAGCTCTTTTACGAGCTATTGTCAACGGTGCTGATGACACAGCTGCTCGTGATGCATTTAGAAAAGCATCAGGTTATGGTGGCAATGAAGAATTCTTCAACAAAATCTGAGAAGGATTATTTACCAAAACTTGAAACGGTATTAAATTTATTGATTATTTGCTACAAGGTGTAGAAAGAGCTTTAAACGATAATAATTTTCTTTTATTTGAATCTAAAGCTAACCGTATTTGAAAAATCAACATTAATATTGATCACTCAATTAACGTTTCATTTGGTTATGAAAACCAAGATAATGACCCCGTAATTCGCTACTATAAAGAAGTTTATTGTTACCGTGTGTTAGGTACTCCTAATAGGTACTCCTAATAAGTTAGCTGTTGATAATTCTAGAGATATCTTGGGTGGAAATTTTGCTGGTTGAGTTAAGACAGACTTAACTAATGAATTTGTAAAAGACCAGAGGTACGGAATCAGCTCAGCTGATGGTATTCGTGTAAGAAATTACAAACCAGCAGATCCAAACGATCCCTATTATGCTAATAAGAAAGAAATAAATGTCTTCGTGTTAAGTGTCGACAATACAAATGGATACGAAAAATTCATAAACTTCTAAACAAGGTTAAGAATACAACTTCTGAAATTGGTGTTGTGTTAGAAGATGTTGGTAAAACTCACACTAATAGAAACGTTTATGACATCATTAAAGCATTACCAGATAATGTGGTAACTTTAACAGTGTTCTTTGAAAACTCTGACACAACTTCATTATTAGCTTTAGAAAACAGACACCTAAGAGAACTAAATATCTATACAACTGGACAAGTTAACAGTGGTCTATGAGCAATCAACCCATTAGCTTTAAAACATATTAACTTTATTCCATCATTATTAGCTTACAACGTTGGTGGTTACGCAAGCGGGTTACAGTTGCTTCAACTTCAATTATTGGTAAATTAAAGTTCGACCGTAATGATGATTACAAGCGTATTCAAGAAGGTCTAGATATTGCTAAAGCAAGAAGAAGCGAACGTATCTTCCAAGGTGATGGTGCTTAACCGGTATTCTGAGACTTTGCGGATGCTCCGATTATTAGAAATCTTAAGAACTTAAACGTTCATGATGCAGAATTAAGATATGTGAGATTATCAAGTGAGTTGATTCAAACCACTTCTAGTGGTAACACATATGTAACTTACGATCTATCTGACTTTAACCACTCACAATGAACAGCCGCTATGCAGTACCAACCAAGTTATCTAAAACGATACATTAGTTTTGGTAGAGGAATTGAAATTGCTCAACCTGAAATATTAGTTCTTAGAGGTAATATCAGTACGTTAGAACGTGAAGGTTTAGATAACTTAGAATAATTCATTAAATACACAACCAACAGTGGTGCATTTAAAAACGTTTATGTTTCATCACAATATTTAGCTGATCAGATTAATGCAGCAGCATTATAACAAAACTATATTAATGTTAAGGTTCTACCTTTAGAAACATTAGATAAAAATCAATTAAAAGTGTTTGAGATTAATCCAAACCTTAACGCAATCGGTGAGCCAATTAAGAAAACTAGCTAGTTAGCATACTATTAACAAAAGCAATAATTTGGCTTATAATTATTTATATAGAAGTTAATATTTCAATATTGACAGTTATTAATGAACTTAGGTTTGTTTTTTTAAATGATAAGTTCTAGAAAAAGAAAACTAATTAAGATAATTAGTTTATCTGCAGCATCAATAGTGATGGCCGGAAGTGCCACTTTTGGAATAGTATATTCAAATACTATTAGCAATAATACAAGCAGATTAATAGAAAGAAGTAACAAAGTTGAATTGGATGCGAATACGGCTGATAACAGTCAGTATAATTCGAATCGTGATTTTAACACGCCAAAACAACCTAAACCCGAAGAAAAACCAACTCAGGTTATTCCGCCAGAAAGAAAACCTGATCCAACACCAAAGCCAGAACTTAAACCAACACCAACACCAACACCAAAGCCTAAACCAACACCTACCCCAGTTCCTGAGCCATCAGGAATTCCTTATGCTAAAACCGACTACAATCTTGATTCATCTACTCCGACTTTACCATATGATCCAAGTGTGCAAACAGTTTTTGGAGACAAGGTTGGTGCTATAATAGCAGACTCTAATAGAATTTTAAATACGATCAAAAATATTGTTAAACAAGGTTTAGCTGCTAACACTGAAGCAAATAAGCAATTATTTAAAAAAACTATAGGCTACAAAGGGAACGATCTATCTTTTGATTACTATTGAAATAATCTATTTAAAGAAAGAAACGAACCAGGTAGAACTCAATATGGTTTCCAAGATTTACAAATTTCATTAGGTGCTGTAACTGCTAGAGGTATTGAAAATGAAGCAAAAGCTAACCGTGTTTTACAAATCATGGTTCCTAACGTTTCAGTAACGTTTGGTTACCAAGACCCATCTGAAAACCCTGTTTTAAATTACTACAAAGAAGTAAACAAAAAGAAACTTTTAGGTGTCCCTAACTGGCAATATAATGAAAACCCAAGAGACATCTTAAATGGAGATTATCGTGGTTGAACAAGAACGGATAATACGCAACAATTCATTAATGATCCTAAATATGCAATTACTGCTGAAGATGGTATTACTGTAAGACATTACACTCCTAATGAAAGAAATGATGATTACTACAAAAACAAGAGGGATGTTAATGTCTTTGTATTAGATGTGGATAACACTTCAGGTTACAACAAGTTCATTGAATTCTTGAAGAAAGCCGCTGATACTACACAAAGTATTGGTGTTGTATTAACCAATGTTGGTAAAACAAGTACTACTCGTGATGTTTATGACATCATTAAAGCTTTGCCTAAAAACGTTAAGATGTTAACTGTTTTCTTTGAAAACTCTAATACAAGTTCATTATTAGCTTTAGAAAACCGCAGATTAGACGAGCTTAATATTTATACAACAGGTACAGTTAATAGTAACCTATGAGGTATTAACCCACTAGCATTAAAACACACCAACTTTATTCCTTCAACTAATAACTATAACGTTGGTGGATTTGATCCATATCCTCCTGGATCAATAATCCCTTCAACACCAATCTTTGCCGCTTTAAAATTTGATCGTAACGACGATTTAGCGCGTGTTCAAGAAGGGATTGATATCGCATTTAATCGCAGAAACGAACGTGTCTTTAATGGTCAGTTTCAAGGTAAGGGAGGTAAACCTGTAGTTTGGGATTTCTCTGACGCACCAATTATTCGTTCGTTTAAAGGATTAAATATTAGGGATGCTAACTTAAAGATCGTTAGATTATCTAAAGATTTAATTACCAGTGATGACACTGGTGAACACTTAGTTTATAATGTCTCAGAATTTAACAATTCGCAATGAACAAGTCTTATGTCATATCAACCTGAAAGAGGTAAATACATTACCTTTGGTCGCGGAACTGAACTAAAACAACCTGATGATTTAATCTTATTAGGTAAGGCGAGTGATCTAACAAGTACTGGTGATCTAGCTACATTTATTAAATATGCCCGAATGGGTGGATCGTTTAAAACGATTATTGTCACCGATCCAGCGTTACAATCAATTGTTAGTGGGATCGCATATGGAGCTAATGTTCAATTAGTTTCACCAGAAGATGTTGAGAAGCACAACCTAAAACCTAGGATCTTTGAAATCGACAACACTTTAAACCCAATAGGTGATAAATTAGATAAACCTTCTAATGTAAATAGCAACTAACAATAAAAAATCCGATCTATCAAATAAGATGATCGGATTTTTTTTTATATTTCTTATTGATTCTGCCAGAACTTGTTGAAAGCGTCATTAAGTGCTTGGACTTTACAACTAAACGACGAAGGTCGTGTTTTATTAACTTCAAGATATTTAGTTTTCCAATATAAATATCTTTCCTTGAATTTAGATCAAGCAACTGGGTCGCTTTCAACTAAATTCATTCGGTCGATAAGTTCTTTTAAACTTTTTGTTTTAGTTCAAACTTGGTTAACACCATTCTTATGTTCTTTTAAGATAAAGAACCCTTTACCATCAAATTTATAAATAACGATATCAAGATAAAACTTTTGTTTAGGAAAGTCTTTATGAACGATATTAGCCACACTAAAACCACTAGTAGTAGGTTCTACCACAGCTTCGTTTTGTTGGAACTGGTCTTTTAAGACGTGTTCAAACGATTTTTTAATATCGTTTTTTAATTGATCATTGGTTCGATTTTTTAAAGCGATTGCTGGTTTTAAAAGTTTTAAAACGAAATCAAAATCAAAATCGATCCCGTCGTTATTGCAGGTTAATTTTTCTTTTGTTTCAGCCACCAAATAGATCTGAGTATCAATTGATTGTCTAGCTAAATCAGTTTGTAAGTGCTTGATAATATCATTAGCTAAAATAAAACAACCATCTATTAATTTTTTATCAGATAAATATTTAAACATATTTTTAGATCTTAAATCGATAACGATAAAAATAATGATCAATCTTTATTAAATAATGATAAATCAATAAATTTATTTTTTCTTTAGATTTTTAAAAGGACTAAATTATTAAGACAATTTAGTTAAATAGAGATAAGATATCTTTAATGTTTAATCAACTTAAACTGTTATCAGTTTCTTGGATTAATTTAGCTGCTAGTTCTTTCTTACGTTCTTGGATAGCAACGATTCGTTCTTCGATCGTGTCAGCAGCAATAATTCGGTAAACCTGAAGGTGGTTTCTTTGTCCGATTCGGTGAGCACGATCAGTTGCTTGGTTTTGAAGAGCCAAGTTTCATCATAAGTCATAATGAATAACGATCTCAGCTCCAGTTAAGTTTAGTCCGACCCCACCCGCTTTTAATGAAGCGATGAAAACGGCTGGCTCTTTAGCATTATTAAAGTCGTTAACGTATTGAAGCCTTACTTCTTTGGGAGTATCACCCGTTAGAATAAAGTATTTAATATTTCTTTGTTCTAGTTCTTTTTTGAATAAGCTAATTACACCTAGATATTGACTAAACAATAAGGTTTTTTTGTTGCTTTTAATGGCATTATTAATAATGTCCATAGCTGCAACAAATTTTGCGTTTTCTCCTTCAAAACTAGGGTTAAGTAGTTTTGGCGAACAACAGATCTGACGTAACTCGTTTAAGAGTTTAGCCAGCATAATTCCCAAGCCTTTTCTAGATTGTTCCTTGTTTTGAATAATCTTTAAAATTTCTTCTTTAACTTCTTGTTCTCGTTTACGATAAAAACTCATATGATCAGAAGACAATCCTACTAACAGATCAGTTTGAGTTTTCGGTGGTAAATCTTTTAGCACCTTATCCTTAGTTCTTCTTAGGATAAATGGTGCAATCTTTTTCTTTAAACGTTCTAAGGTTACTTCATTAATCTTTTCATCACGTTCGATTTGACTAGCATAGTTAAGGTTAAAATCTGTAATCGAACCAAAGAAGCCTGGTAAAACAAAGTCAAAGATTGATCATAGTTCAGCTAACCGGTTCTCAACCACGGTTCCAGTTAAAGCAACCTTGTGAGCACCATTAAGACTCTTAATATCTTTAGATAAAATCGATGAAGCATTCTTAATGCTTTGTGCTTCATCTAAAACAATGTAAGCATAATCTTTTTTAGCATGGTATGCACGATCTTTTTTAAAAGCAGAGTAAGTGGTGATTTCAACCAGATGGTTTCTTGAGTTGATTATCGCTCTACGATTATCAACATTTCCAGATATCGTAGCCACAACTAAATCTGGGTCAAATTTCTTGAACTCACTAGCCCAATTTAATAACAACGAAGCAGGTGCTACGATTAAGCTTTGCTTAATTTCATGGGCGTGGTCTTTATAGAATTGGGAGATAACTGAGATCATTTGGATCGTTTTACCCAATCCCATATCATCTGCCATAATCCCACCAAACCCAAACTTTTGTAAGATTCTCAACCATTTATGACCTTCTTTTTGATAAGGTCATAAAAGTTGATCAAACGGTTCTTGAATCGTTAACTCATCTTTAAAGGTATTATTAAATAATGCATCTATTAGTTCAAGAATATCTTTGCTAGCAATCTTTTTAAAGTAATTTAGGTAAGGTTTAAAAGAATTATAAAGATCTAACAATCGGTATTTGTTAACAACGATTGTTTTTGAGTTAACCTTCTTAACCCCGTAAAAATCAAATTTAGATCAGAACTCTAGAAAAGCTGAGTTCTCTGGATCGTTTAAACAATAATAACCATCGTTGGTTATATATAGTTCTTTAGCCAACAAGTAGTTAGCCACAATATCTTTGATGAAATCAAAGTTGTAATAAAAGTTAGATAAGGTGATTTTTATTAGATCGTTATGTGATTCGATCTTTTTAAAATCCGTAATCTCAAACTTAAGTTTAAGTTCTTTTGTATAAGGTTCTAAAACTTTTATTTGGAACTGATCGTTATTATTAAAATAGTTGGTTAATTCGTGCAACTCTTCTAGATCATTTAGATCTACAGTGTTCTTTTTTAAACGGGTTAATAATCGTTTGTTAATGACTTTTTTAAAGAAAAAGTCATAGGTGTTTTCTTCATATAAATGCAGACGTTTATTTTTAAGTAACTTTTGGTCTTCAAAATAAACGATATTATTTTCATTATCTCGCTTGTAGTTAAAAACTAAACTAGTAGTTAACCCGTTCTTCTTTTCGTTAAACCCAAGGACTAAGCCAGCTTTAGGTAAATAATCAACAAGTTTGGTAATCTTCTTTTGATCATCTAAATAGATATTATCAAACCCCATCTTGGTTATATAAATATAAAAATCTAAAAACTCTTTAGAAGCGATTGAAACCTTGTTTAGTAACTCGTGGTTAAGGTTGTTCTGGTTTAAGATCTTATTAAACGAGTTAATTACCAACTTGTTGTCCTTAGTTAAGTAGTGACTTAAATAAGAACTTCATTTTTTATCAACAAAACTTTCAATCTTAAAGTTATAAACATCGTTTCTTTCACTTGTTAATAAGATCCGGTTTTCAGTTTTCTTAGAGTTAACAATAAAACTGCATTCATTAAAGCAAGTATTAATTTCATTAATTAGATCATCATCTAATTGAGCTTGCTGGTAAGATTGGTCATATTTCCCAAGGAACTTTTTAAAAGTTTCTAGGTCATTTAATGCGTATAGCCCATGATTGCTTAACTTAAATTCGCTATGCAAATATGATCCTTCAGATAAGAACGTTTCTTCATCAAGATTATTTATGTTAGCTAGATACACAAGGTATCAAAACATAAAATAATCTTGATAATTTAAAGCATCGCTGTCAATTTTTAATTTTAAGATTTTGACTGGTGTTTTAGCTTTTTCATAACAAACATAAAAGCTAATCTCATCCCCATTCATCCACTCTTGTTTTAATAAAAAGTGATTCTCATTAACTAGTTTAAACTTATAAGAATCGACGTTTAAAAAAACTGATAGTTTTGTCGTATTAAAGCTCTTTTTAATCTTTTCAATACTAAAGTAAGCTTTTTCTTTAGGACTAATCTTAGTTTGTTGAATCTTATTATTGTTTAAGATAATCTCTTGTTTTTTATTAGCTTCTTGTTCTTTATTAAAAAGGGTTTTTAATTGAACATAAGCGCAATAAATAGTGGCTGCAACATAGCGACAATACTTTAGTCGCGAAGGGCAGTTACAAGAGATATTTAATAGCTTTTCGTTACTGCCATTAACAGTTACTTTGGTATTAACAACATTAGCTTCATCGTTGATTCTTGCACTTAAAACTAATAGTTTGTTATCTTGGTGGTAAGTTAATTTAACAGTTTTTCGATTTACCAGGTTTTTACCCCGAATTAGCTCGCTATCTTGAAAATAATATTCTAAGATCTTATTTAGCATTCAATCCCAGCACAAAAAATAATAATATTTAAAATTATAACCAAGAAAAGTTAAAAGATAAAGGGTTAGCCTTAAGATTCTTAATAAGCTTAGAAAGAAAAGAAATGGTTAAAAAAATATATTTAGCAGGTGGTTGTTTTTGGGGTGTAGAAGAGTACTTTAAAAGAACCAAAAGAATCATTGATTCTTCTGTTGGTTATGCCAACTACAAACCAGAGTTTAGAAACCCCACATATAAAGAGGTGTGTAGCGGTTTAACTGGTGGTGTGGAAACAGTTGAGATCACTTATGATGATCAGATCATCAGTTTAGAAGAGATCATTGATCACTTTTTAAAAGTTGTCGATCCAACAACATTGAACTACCAAAAAAACGATCGGGGAACACAGTATCGTAGCGGATTTTATTTTGTTAATGACGATGATGAAACCGTGATTAAATCTAAATTATCTCAAGCCCAAGGAAGATATTCTAAACCAATTGTTACTGAAGTTTTAAAGTTGCAAAACTTTTCTAAAGCCGAAGATTATCACCAAGATTATTTAGAAAAAAATCCAGGTGGTTATTGCCACATTAAGTTTGAGTAAGCACTCTTAATATATGATAATTTTTTTGTGTTAAACTATTAGTGTGCAGATGTAGTTCAATGGTAGAACGAGACCTTGCCGAGGTTTAGACGCGAGTTCGATTCTCGTCATCTGCTCCATTAATAATTTAAACGACATTGGTTGCTAATTGCGAGAATTAGTGACAAAAAATTTGTATCAAGCACTGATACAAATCTTCATAAGAGTGCAATTAAGCACTCTTTTTTTATTGATTCAAAAGTTAAGCTTAGTTTATCATTATGATTGAAAAGAAAAACGAAAGTATTAAAGAGATAATCGAAGATTTAGTTAAAAAATTAACTAAATGAGAACATGAGTATTATGTTTTATCTAACCCAAGTGTTTCAGATGAAGTATATGATAATACTTATCGAACTTTACTAGGTTATGAAAGAAAATACCCACAATACGTTTTAAGTTATTCCCCCACTCAAAGAGTGGGATCATCAATTAGCAATAAGTTCATTAAAGTTAAACATGATTACTTGATGTTATCATTGGGCAACTGCTTTAATTTTGAAGAGTTGCTTAACTTTAATGAAAATATTGCTAAGATAAGTAAACAAGAAGATAATCCTTACGTGTTAGAACCTAAGATTGATGGTTTATCAATCTCATTAATTTATCTTGACGGCGTGTTATCTGAAGCGCTTACTAGGGGTGATGGGGTTTTTGGTGAGAGTGTGATAGCTAATATCAAAACAATTAAAACAATCCCATTAAAAATTAATACAACGATCAAAAAGATCGTTATCCGTGGAGAGGTCTACGTAAGTAATCAAGACTTTGAAGCAATTAATGCTTCAAGAGATGAAGATAAGAAGTTTGCGAACTCTAGAAACTATGCTTCTGGAAGTTTAAGAAACATTGATGTTAGTGAAGTTGCCAAACGTAAACTTAATGCGTTCTTTTATTATATTCCCAACGCTTATGAACTAGGTTTTGAAACCCAGTATCAAGTGATCCAACAGTTAAAAGAATGAGGCTTTAATGTTGCTAAAGAGATTAAGTTATTTAGCAACATTAAAGAACTTTACACCAGTCTTAAAGAACTAGAAAACAACAAGAATAAATTAGATTATCGAATCGATGGAGCTGTAATCAAATATAACAACTTCAAGGATTATGAAATAATCGGTTACACCTCTAAGTTTCCCAAATGAGCAATCGCATACAAGTTTGCACCTACTCAGGTGCAAACCCAATTAAAAGATATTATCCTTAACGTTGGTCGAACTGGAAAACTAACTTTTGTTGCACAACTAGCCCCAATTGAATTAGAAGGTTCGATTATCACTTATGCAACTTTACATAACTTAGAGTATATCAACGACCTAGATATCAGGATTAATGACTACGTATATTTAATTAAGGCTGCTGAGATCATCCCTAAGGTGATTGGTGTAAATCTAGATAAACGACCGAATAATGCTAAAAAACTTGAGTTTGATTACAACTGTCCAAGTTGTCATCAACCTCTAGTAAAAAAACCTGAAGAGGTTGATTGATATTGTATTTATGATCAATGTAAACAAAAGCAATTGCAATATCTAATCTATTATTGTTCTAAACCAATAATGAACATTGAAGGTTTGAGTGAAAGCACTTTAGCTTTATTCTTTAATACTAAAGTTAATGATGTTATTAGAGAATGTAATGAATTAATCACCAATCAAAATGTTAGTGAAGATCTTAGTTTATTTAAGTTATTAGATAATGAAGAACAAACGTTTGTTAATAGCGTTTTAGATATTTATCAATTAGAACGATACAAAGAGATTATTATCAAACCTTGGCTTAAGAAGGGGTTTTCTAAATCATCTTTAAAATATAACTTTAGATTTCAAGAGAAATCGTTTGATAAATTAATTAACAGTATTAATGAATCTAAAAACCGAGAATTATATCGGTTATTGGCTGCACTTAATATTAAATATATTGGAATAGCAACAGCGAAGTCGATTGCTAATACATATCACGATATTGATCAACTTAAAAACTTAACTGTTGAAGATTACATGCGATTAGCTGATATTAGCAGCATAACTGCTAATTCACTATTTAGTTTTTTCTCAGATGAAAAAAATTGGGAATTAATTGAACAATTAAAAACTTTATCGATTAACACTAAAGATGAGATCAATAATGATTTAGTTGATAGTTCATCTATCTACTATGATAAAAAGTTTGTAATCACTGGTTCTTTTAGTATCTCACGAAACGACATTATTAAAAAACTATCTTTAAAATACAAAATTAAGTTTGTAAGTGGTGTGTCTAAAAACGTTGATTTTGTTTTAGCGGGTAACAGTCCAACAGCTAAAAAAATTAACCAAGCCAAAGTGCTAAATATTCCGATCATTCAAGAAGAAATCTGGAACAAATAGAAGAAATTAAATTGTTTTTTAAATAGAATATCGATAAAAATACGAAATATATGATCATTTTGTTAAAAACGATCAACCAAATTTTTTAGTATAATAACCCTATATAAAAAAACACTTATGATATGGGAGAAAAAGAAGTTATTAGTTTTATCATTGGCAACAATGCCGTTAATGGGTACATTAACGTCTTGTTTTAATCCTAATAACTAAAAAGGAAAGGATTCTCAACAGATAAAACAATACGACCCAGAACTTGCTTTACAAACCAATATTCTTAAAGCACAAGATGATGCTGATATTGACGTATATTTTTCATCATGAGGGGTTCAACCGTTTTATAACTTTTTAAGATTAGCTATGCTATCTAACAAGGAAGTTCACTTTATCTTAATGCCTTTTCATGAGTTCCAAAGAAACATTAATGTTGATGCATTAATCAATTTCTTAAAAAACGATCGTGTTGTAGATCAAACAAATGAAGAAGCGATTCGTGCTAATTCAAGTGTGATCGTAGATGATCAAGATGATGAATGATATGATAACAGTATGGTTACTACATATATAACAGATCTAGTTGAAAAGAATCCTGATAAAAAGATCGCATTATGATCTAATTCAGATCATATGCGCAAACCATATTCATATTCTTCAATTAGTGCGTAACAATGATAATGTTACATACAACGGCATTGAAGATTCAAACGTATTATCCCAATTCATTGCGGATAAATGGATACCTGATTAATGGATATTTATTACACGCCTAGAACTAACACTTGAAGAGATCAGCTTTCTCCAAGCCGTCATTCTCAATAGGTCTTGCCAACAAATAATCCAAGAATTAAAATTTACTTTTCAAGTCATACTGATATCAGAAAACTTGAAAGCTATGGATTAAGAAATATCTATAGTTTCTTTCCAGATGGAGATAATGAACAAGAAGAGATCAAAGATTTTATTTTTACTCAAAGAGATAAAAATAAAAAGCGATTATTCTCACAATGAACGTTAATTACCAACATTAATTGAGAAGATGCTCGAAATCAAGTTAATGTTGATAAAGCAGCTAATTAATCCTATTAGGTTTTTCTGGTTTTTTCTCAGGTTTAGGTTTAGGTTTCACAGGAGTTCAACTTGATTTTCTTCTTTATTGTTAACTACAGGAGTTATTGTTTCTTCTTTTATTTCTTTTAAATTGTTATCTTTATTTGAGGAATTAATATGATCAGTTTCAACATTTTATAAATTTAAAACTAATTTATCACCTCTTGAAGCAATAATAACATTTAAATCTCTAGCTTTATCAACAATAACTTTAGCCGTTACTGCTCCAGCAACACCTAAAATACTAATTGCACCAAAATTAATTAATAATTTAATCTTTTTTGTTTTTATCGTACTTCCTCCATAAAATAATTAAAATTTTATTAATTTTTGAATTTAAATTCTTCTGGAATTTCATTTGTTCCATTAGGGAATAATGCTGTTTTAATATTTGCCTTTAATGACTCTAGGGCTTGACGGTATGAAGTTCTTTGCTTTTTACCACCACCATAAATTAAATCATATTCTTCTAATTGGTATTTACCATAAAAACCACTGTAACTTTCACCTTCACTTCTAAAAGCTTGAGTAAATGCTGTTAAAGAAACACCAGCTCCATCTGCTGTAGCAAAGTTAATACCAATTAATTTATTATCAATAGTTCTTACACTTGAACCTGAAGCCCCACCTAATGGTTGTCATGAATTAAGAGAATAACCTAATCCATAATTAGTATATTGATTACCTTGATAATTTGATTGAGTATCTTTTATAAAATTATAAACATAACCGACATTTTTTTCAGCTTGAATTAAAGGATTAGAAATAGTAAAATCAGTAATTCCGGGCATATTTAAAAAGTTTCTAATACTTAAAGCAGGATTCAAACTACCGCCGTATTCTTTAGTTCCGATAATACCATTTTCTTTACCTTCAGCTATATAAATTGGTTTATTAATTCATAAACTTTGACTATCTTCTTCTAATCGATCAACATCAGTATCATAAGTTTTTTCTAAGTGATTATCAGTTGAAGAAATTGGGAATCCCACTGAAATAAAGTTTAAATTAGCTTTTTTAGCATTTGTTTTTTGACCATTAGTAAGTGTAACATCATTAATAATAGCTTTTTGATCTTCTTCATAAGTTGCTTTTAAAGATTTAGAAATAAAACTAATTTGATCTTTTTTCTCTCAATTTGCATAATCTGAAGTAGCTATTTTAGCTAATTCTCCGGCATTTTCTACAACATTTTCTTGATCGCTTGTTGGTTGTAAAGTATTTCTTGTAGTATATTTGTAAGTATCATTTACACCGCTTGGATGATTAAAATCAATTTCAAGAACAGCAAAATCGGCCGATTCTTCAATTTTACTAATTGGAGAAGAAGGATCTATATAATCTTTAGGGCTTGAATTAAGAAAATCTACACCAGCATAAACTAATTTAACTTGTTCTGGTTTAAAAGTAAATTTTTCTACAGTTGGAGCTACTGCATTAGTTCTTAATCATTGGTTTAAAGGGGTATTTTGATTAAAATGACTAATAACAATACTTGTAGTTTCTCCCAAGAAACCTGCTTTTAGAGTTTCTTGTGAATCTGATCAAGCTTTACGATATTCAAAAGGTAATTTATTTCATTCTTCTGAAGTTTTGCTATCTTTTTCTTTATATGCAGCAGGTAAATCATTATCTTGGATTTTTTTAATTAAATTTTCATATTCGCTAACTTTAGCAGCATTGCCGTCTGTTTCAGCTTGTTGTTTTAAACCATGATATTTTTTAACATCAGCGTGCAGTTTTTCAATTTTATCTAAATAATTTTTACTTATTCCTTCTCATTTAGTTTGTCCTTCATCAAAAGTTTTTTGAACTTTTTCAAAACGTTCTTTTTCAGCATTTAAATCAACTATGTTAGTAAATCTTGAACCATCACTTTTAGCTTTCATAAAACCAGCTGCTACGTGAGCGTTAGTTGCTAAATATCATTTAGTAGGATAACCATTACTATCTAATTCATAATCTAAAATCCATGCAGTACCACGGTAAGTTAAATAAGCTTTTGAGCTACCTTTGGGAATTTTTTCTAATTCTGAATTATGATTGAAAAATTCAATTGCATATGTTTGCATTGCTGCTTTTTTATAAATTTCATTAGGTAAATATCTTGGTAAACCACGATTACCTGGTGTTGAATTTCAATAAGCAGCTTTCGATGAATCTCTAATAGGATTTACATATAAATAATTATTATCATTAACTATAGAAAAATTTCTTAATAGAGCACTAGCATAATCAGGTTGATTTGCTGCTGCGGCTTTTTGATTATAAGTTTGAATTTGAGTTTCATTTAAAGCAGGAATGTTATAACGTTGAGAAATAACATTTTGCACATTTTCTAATCCACCATGTAATCTACTTAAAGCATTAACATAGCCCTCTAAATCAACTTTATTTTTTCAGTTGTTGATAAATTTCTATATGCTTCAATATTATCAATAGCCAATTGTGGTTTTCCTGGTATATTAGTTGGAATTGTCGGATTAGTTGGATTAGTGCCTGGTAAGTTAATTGAAGGTCCTTCTGGTTGTACTTCTACTAAACCTCCGTGTTTATCACTAGCTTTTTTTTCTTCGTCTGATGGAGTTGTAGGATTAATTTTATCATCTATTTGTTTTTTAGAACAAGCTACCATCAAAGGTGTTAATCCAGTTAACAACAAAACACTACCTAAAAATAAATGTTTGAATTTTAATTTCATAATACTCCTTGAGAAAATTAAAAATTTTCTTTTATATTTAAATAACAATTCTAATGAATTATAAAAAGTTTAAGATTACTCTTTTTCTTGATCAAAATGCTGTTTTAAAAGCAAAATTAATCAAATCAATATATTTTCTATATAGTAAAAGTTCTAAAATGAATTTTTTATTTTCTAAATTTTAATATGATCTACTGAACCAATATATGAGAATTTTTCTGGATTTAAATCTAAAAATTCACCTTTTAAAATTTTCTCAACTGAACTAATTGTATCTTCCAATTTAACAAAAACCCCACTTTAACAAAAAGACCACTTTTAAGTGTAAAATGTTCTGTCATATAGAAATTTTGTGAGAAGAATTTTTGTAATTGTAAAGCTTTTTAACAATTGTTTTAGATTCATCGTCTAATTCATCAAAACCTAAAATTAACATAACATCTTCGATTTCTTTATATTTTTGCAAAATATATTTAGTTTCTAAAATGGCATTATAATGCCTTTGACCGATAAATTCAGGATTAACATTATTTGATGAAGAAACTAAAGGATCAAAAGCAGAAAAAATATTTTTAGCACTAATTTCTCTTGAAAGCACTAATGAAGAATTTAAGTGATTAAATACAGCTACAGCTGAAGGATCAGATAAATCATCCAATGGTAAGAAAACAATTTGAAAGGAAGCAATTGAACCATTTTCATTATTAAATAATCTTTGTTCTGCTTGCGAAATTTGACTGTTTAAAGTTGCTTGATAACCACCGATTGAAGGTTTTTTATCTAAAGAAGCGGCAACTTCATTTCCAGCTTGTAAAAAACGGAAAATATTATCAATAAATGATAAGACATTTTCTTTGTTATTTTTATTGACTAAAAAAATAACTTTTCATAGTACTTATTATTAAAAGACCAAAGAGAATTACAGTATAAAATACATAGAAATTTGATTCTTTATGTAAAGTATAAGAAGTGTTAAACAAATCTTCATAAGAAAGTAAATTAACACTTAAATGCTTCATAGCAAATTCAAATAAGAAGCCAAAAATAACAACAAAGATAAACAGAGTAGATAAAGCTATAACTCTTAAAATATTTTCTTTTTCTCAATTGAATCTTAAAACTTTTGAATTATTCAAACGAGATGTTTTCACTATTTACTCCATTAGTATCAAAGTTTCTTGGTTTTACAATTGCTCTTTTACCAAAAGTAGTAAAGGCTTGAGAACTATTTAATGTATTTTCCATCGTTTCATTATCTACATAAACTTTTTGGAAAACATATTTTCCTGATTCAATTAATCCATAAAGTTCTGGACCTCAATTATTGCCTAAATCAACCGCGTTACCTTGTATATAAAGTGTATCAACTTTTTGAGGAGAAACAAACATTAACTTAGGACGATCGGGTCCTTTAATTAATAAAGCTGATCATTGTTGTTGATGTAAAGTTTTACTATCTACAGTAAAGACATTCGAATTGTTATAAAGGGTTAATTTTTTAAATACTCTACCATAGAAATTCATACCTTGTAAACTTTTGATTTCTGGAAGATTAGAAAAATCTAAATAAGTAGGTCATGAGCCATCTCCAAATTGACCTTGGAAGATTCTCTCACCAAATCTATCGTTAAGAGCAATTTTAAGTCCTTCATTAATTTGACTTAATGACATACCTTTATCAAATTTTAAAGTATTAAATACTATTGATCCAGGCATATCACGATTATTACCAGGTATGCCAGGAAAACCTATGTCATAGTTATAATCAAAAGTAATATTTTTTACTCCTTTAAGTGCATAAGGATTTATAGCTCAATCATCAGCTATAGTATTGCTTGAATTATATAAATCAATTTCTTGAATTTTTTTGTCTTTCAAACCAATTAATGATGAAGTGTCTTTGCCTTCGAAAAATAGCGTTAATTTTTGAATTGAATCAGGCATTTGAGCAAGAATTTGGCTAAAGTCTTGGTGCTTATCAATAAGACCCATATTTTTAATTACAATTCCATCAATTTTTCTGCCTGCTCTTGTTGCATCTTGTAAGAATTTAAGGAAACTATTGTATCCCTCTCTATTTGATGCATCTAAAACAGCTATTAAACGATTGCCTTGAACTTTACTTTTGGCAAATTCGCCTTCAGGTGTATATTCTAAAACAGTAATTCCTTTATTACTACTTGCTCCATATTCAGTAAATCTATCAGTTGCGTCTTGTTTTTTAAATCCTTCGTAATCTAAATTACGAATTACACCAGAAGTTCTTTTATATTCTGTATTGTAAGGAAAATATCTACTATTATTGTCTGCAATTAATTTATTTCTTACTACGTTATCACTATGATCAGCAAAACCTCAAACATTACCGAATGAACCTCATTGTAAACTAGGAACCATACCTTTAGCTAACATACTTTCAAGATCTCTTTGATAGTTTTCTCACATTAATTTAAATGATAAAGAATAATTGTGCCGATTATCTTTATAAGGTCAGCCAATAGCATTTGCTTTTTCTTCGGTAGTTCTACCATCATTTACAATTAAACCATTTAATAAAGAACTTCAATCATTATCTTTTTCATTTTTTGTATAAGCATTTAATTTTCTTATGTCATTAATTGCTTTATTAATTTGTGCAATTTCCTCTTTAGAAAAATGAGATGGCAAATTTTTTGTTAAATCAACTAAAGTACTTATTGCTGTTTTGATAGTTCTTTTATCTGTTTCGCTTAATTGACCTTTAGGAGTTTTCACAGGTTTGAGCGTACTAAAATCTAAATCAGGTAAATCATTTATATTAACAAAACCTTCAGAAGATTGAGGCAACATATCTTCTATTGTTGGTTTTTTAGGTTCAGGTTGAGGAATTGGTTCTGGAACAGGTTCAGGTTTAGGTTTGTCTATTACAACCGGAGCTTTAGTATCAGGTTTTTCTACTTCAGGTAAGTTATTATCCCGGTTAGAATTATAAGCATCTTGGGCTTTACCACTACCATTTAAGGTAATTTTGTTTTGTCTTTGAACTAAGCTGTCGTTATTGGTACCTGTATTTTGACTATAAACAATCCCTAAAGTTGTTCCACCTGCTACGGTTAATGAAGTCGCTGATAAAGTAACCAATTTAATGATCTTTCGTTTTTTAGAATTTAACATTTATTTAATCAAAAAGTAAAAGCTCATTAAATAACTATAAATCGATTAATATACTTAATTATAAAGGAAAATTTAGATTGATGCAAAGGGGTGCATTAACACTAGTGTTAAAAAATAATCTAACAATATAAAGATATGTCTTTATTCAAAAGATTACTTAAAATTTTTTTTAATCAACTCGAATTTTTGATTAGTATACGGACGATATCTTAAGTTGTTGCCAATCTTTCCTTTGGTTAATATTGTCTTGGCATAACTAAAGGTTTTAAAACCAAAATAGCCATGATAATTACCCATTCCACTAGCACTAACTCCACCAAAAGGTGTATTGCTACTGGCTATATGAATAACAGTGTCGTTGATAGCTCCACCACCAAATTCTAAACAACTAAACACTTTGTTCGTAATATCTTTGTTATTACTAAACATATACAAAGCTAATGCTCGGTCTTTAGTTTTAAACTGTTGAATCAAACCATCGATATTTTCATACTTAATAATTGGAATAATCAGACCAAATATCTCTTCTTTCATAATCAAATCTGTAAAACTAACATCACCAATTACTAAAGAATGAAAATAGTTTTTTTTGATTAGCTTTTTGATAAATGATCTTTTCTTTTGGTGTCTTAGATATTAATCTTTCTAATCGTTTCATATGTTGTTCATTAATAATGTGCGTCATGTCATTCGTATTTAGATTTAATTCTTCTAACTGTTTAATTAATTCGTTAATAAAAGAATTGTATATATCTTTGTGAACAACCAAATAATCTGGCGCAATACATGTTTGACCAGCGTTTAACATCTTTCCAAATAAAAAACTTTTAACAGTTTTTTCTAGATTGATATCTTTATCAATAATACATGGGGATTTGCCACATAATTCTAAAGTTGCTGGTGTCAAATCAGCTGAAGCTTTTCCATAACTTTTTTAGCAACATTATCGCTGCCAGTAAAGAAAATGTGATCATATTTTAACGCCATCATTTCTTCGATAGAATGTTTATTATTATCCATAAAATAGATATATTTTTCATCAAAATACTTGCTAAAAATTTTCAACAATAGATCACAAGTATTTGGAACAAAATCACTTAATTTGATAACTGCTGTGTTACCTGCTGAAATTGATGCTAATTCTTTAGCGACATCATTTAATGAATTTTGCGAACGCATTAAAGAACAACAAGAAAGAATTCTTGTTGTTTTAGATCAAATACAAGACCCAGGTAACTTTGGTGGAATATTAAGAACATGTTTAGTAGCTAATGTATCTGGCGTGATTTTTAAAAAAGATAATTAAGCCAGAATTAATAACACTGTAATAAAAACATCGCTTGGTGCTTGTTTTTATCTTAATTTAATTGAAGTTGCAAACCTTTCATATGCCATAAAAGACCTTCAAGAAAAATATGGATATTGATCTTACGTTTCGAATTTAAGCAGTGAGGCTGCTGACTACAACCAAGAATATGCTAAAAAATCTATATTAATTGTAGGTAATGAACAAAAAGGTGTGTCTAACCAACTAATTAAGAATTCGGATTGCCAAATTAAGATTCCAATGTATACAGACAAGGTTCAATCCTTGAATGTGTCTGTGGCTACAGGCATAATGCTATTTAATATGAAACAAAAATCCAATAATTTTGTTTAACATCTCAGTTATTTTTTGTATTAAAATAACATTCAAAATAAATAGAAATTTATATAGATACAATAATTCAAGTTTTCGATTATCATTAAATTGATTAAATGATTAGCACCATTAAATAAAATCTTATGTCAGATACAAATAAAAAAGAAAAAACAAATAACAAACAATCTTTATTGAATAAGAAAACAAAAATTAATATTATTGTTATCTTTTTTGTTTTAGCTGCTGTTTTTATTTTTTTAGGCGCTTTAGGATTTAGTATTGTTGGTAGATCATTAAGACAGGTTTCTAATAACAACGAAATAGAACTAACATCAACTGGTGTTGGGTTACTAGCAATGGGAATAATTGGTGTAATCTTTGGTTTAGTTTTCTTAATAAGTGGAATCTGTATGTGTATAATGAACTATTTAGTAAAAGTTAATTTGCTTAAAGCGTTACAGTTAGAAATCATAAGAGAAACAAAGAAAGTCAAAGAACAAAAATTACTTACTTCTTCTGAAAGTGATGAACATAATGTATTAAAACAAGAAAAAATTATTCCGCCAAAAATCAATTATCAACCTAATATTAAATTAATACCAAACCAAGTTAATGTACCAGCTAATAATATAAAACGTCAGATTTTTAATCGAAATATTATTGCTAACAATAATTTAGTAGTTAATTCGAATTTCAATCCGCAATTAAAAATTAATAATAATCAACAATTAAGACTACCTAATAGATTTCAACAAAAACCAGTGCATGGATTCGTTAATAACCAGAAAAATCTGATGGTTCGAAATCAAAAGCCATTAACGAATATAAATTCAATGAATCAACCTAATATGTCATTGAATAATAAAAGTAAATTCCCTGTTCAAATTAATTCTAACCAAGTTAATTTAAGAAGCCCTCAAGTTCAGAATGCTCAAAATAATTTTCAAAATAAAAAATAGAAATATTCAAACTCTTTATAAAAATTAAATTATAATTTCAATATCATTCGTTAAACAATTTGCTAAAAACTTTGTAGATAATAACAAAATTTAGCTAAATTAAAGTAATATATATATAGTTATATATATAGGTTAGGTTATCTCGTTATGAAAAAATTATCAAAAGGAAAAATAGCTGTAATTACGACTACAGCTTTAGCAGTAGCAACAACTGCTATTATTACACCAGTTGTTTTTGCTAGTAAAAACAATGCAACCGACTTTAAACAAAGTTCGCAAAACGCAGCTAAAGAAAATAAGAACGATTCTAATCCTCCTATAAATGGATCAAACTCTTCTAGTGATAGTTCGGTTAAGAATAATGATCTATCATTCTTACCATTCTTAGATGAAGAAAATGCAAAAGATTCTAAAAACGTTATTATTGTAGGTGATCAAACTTCTGTTTCATCTTCAGATGAAAAAACAAGTGAAGATGAATCTGCTCCAATTAACGGAAACCAACCTATTAACCCTGTAGGTTCAGTTAATAATTCGATGCCCAACATAAAAGATAAAGAGGTTAGCGGTAATATCGATAAACCGAATCTAGCTGTTATAATAGGATCAACCGTTGGCGCGGTATTAGGAGCTTCTCTTGCTGGTATTTCAGTTCTTGGTTATAAATAAAAGAATTCATCTAATAGATGAACAGTTCCAACTGCTATAGATTTACAAACTAGACCTAACGAAGTTGAATTAACATCAATTCCGTTAGATTCTCCTTCATCAAACAAGTCATTATTAGCTCAAGGAAGACAACTTAAAGATTTAGTAATTGATTTCAAAAAAGAAAATACGCAACGTAATTATTTATTACCTCTTGATTGATTTGCTTCAATGAATGATGGGTTTAACACTGGTATTATAAACCCTGATTTTGGTGATTTCGTTAAATTTTTAAATGAAAATCCAGAACAAAAAGATAATAAATTAGCTTTCTTTAATTACTTAGATAAGAATAATAATAAAGTTAAGCATTTTCAATCTAACCTAAAATCTACTGATCAATTAATAGAAGAAGCATTTAGCTTTTTAGATGATGAAAGTGTTAGTTCAACTAATAGTTCGCCAAGAAATTCTGTTAGATTACCTAATCTAAGTGCTGTGACTAATGAAGAAAATAACGTTGGAATTAGAGCCGCTAAAGATGTTAGAAAACCAACAGATGATCCATTAACTGCTTTAGGTGCTTCGTACGAACAATACCTTTCTCAAAAAATTGATAGTCCTAACAAACCAGTTGTTTTAACAAGTTCTAATGATCTTGAAAATTCGGCAAACAAATTAGTTAAAAGTTACGTAAAATATTCGGCTAAATCTAAAAACGGTACATTGGATAGCGCTTCTTCTGAAGAATTAATTAAAAACTACTATAAATTTATAAGTACTGGTAAAGATAAAAGGGCTGATAACAATGATGTTACTTTACCTAAATTATCAGCAAATTTAGACTTAGATAAAGTTTATGATGAATTAAAAGGTAATACATTAATTAGTGGTGCTAATAAAATCGATAAGATAAGCGATAAAATTAAAAAAGCATTAATTTGAGAAGCTCCAGTATTAAGTACACCAAATGAAGGTTCATTTGATAACCTAAAAATTTTAAATAAATTTCTTAATGGAAATGATGAAATTGAACCTGCTTCTTACGCTAAAGTTCCAAGAGATAGACAAGGTAGACCAGTTATATCAAAACCGTTCAATCAAGTTGCCGGAACCTTCGTAAAGAACAATCCTTCAGCATTAAAAACAGGCTATATATACATTACAACAACTAGAGGTAATAACCAGACCTTTAAGCGAGAAGCTCGTTCATTCTTTATTCCTGTAGTTTTATTAGATAAAAAGAATAAAGATTACTTTGAAAATTCATTAAAACTTATTTGAAACGATCCTTGAGCTAAAGATAATCCGTATATCTTTATTCAAAAATTTGATCAAATCAAAAAAGAAAATCCTAATAAACATATAATTCCTCATTATAGTATAAATAACGAAGGTGATTTAACTTACGCTACTTTATCATTCGAAAACACTTTTAAAGATGGAAAAATTCGTGATCAACTAAAACGCAGTTTATCTGCTAATGATGTAGATAAAGTTATATATAGTTCAATTAGACTTGATTCTAATGGTGTGAATTTTAGAGTTTTAAATACTAAAAAAACTACAGTTGAATCTGCTTCAAGATCACTTTTAAAAATAAGTTCTGATTCTGAAAGAAGAAACAAAGAATTAAGTTCTCCTATCATTGTAAATGCGATGAATGAAAATAGTAAAATTGATTCAACAAGAGAAAAAACAATTGTTGAAGATTTTTCTAAATTAAATAGTAAGACTATTAAAACCAAAGAACCATTAAAAATTAAAGGTTCATTTTCTTCTAATAGTTCATCTAATGAAAATTCAATTAGAGTAGGAATTCTAGATTGGATTAGAAAACGAGTTTCAAACTTCTTTAGTTTAACTGCGGACTTCTTCAGAACTAGATTCGCATTCTTGCGTAGATAATAATTAGTTATTAATGAAAAGAAGAACCTAATTGTTCTTGGTTCTTCTTTTTCTATTTATTTAAATAAATGAATTAATAAATTTTATTATTATATGATGATTTATCAAGAAAAAAATAATAATTAGTTTTAAAATAAGATTAAGATTAATTTTTGTTAAAGAAACATATCGATTATGTCAAAAAAAGTACCTCTTAAAAAAATGATTCTTTTATCATCATTAGGTGTTGTTACAGCTGCTACTGCTGTAGCAATTCCGGTTTCATTAACGACTGCTAATTTAAATCGCGTTATTTAACCTATTCAAAATAAGTCAGCTGATTCTTCTGAACCAACAAACCATCCAACCAACCCTAATAATAGACCGTCTCGCGACAATACGAATACGGACCAATTAATGGCGGAAGATACTGAATCTTCTAAAAATGCAACTGGTTCAGAAGGTTATGATGACACAGGTGCATACAAAGGCGATGATGGAATAATTAATCAAAATTTCCATCCAGAAAAAGGTATGAATTCAAATGGAGCTATAGGGGATGACGGAATAATTAATCAAAACTTCCATCCAGAAAAAGGTATGGATTCAAATGGAGCTATCAACTCTCCAGGGGTTTCTGTTCCAGGACTAGTTCCACATGAAGGAATAACCACTGATAATAATGGAAACTTATCAGAAAATTTAAATGTAGGTGCTGCTGCAGGAGGAGTGATTGGTGGAATTGCTGCAGTTGGTGCTATTGGAGCTGGTATTGGTTTATTATTAAACACTTATAAATCTTCTAAAGATGTTACTCCTAAACAAACTTCTACAGTTAAAAAGAGCACGGTGTTAAGAGAGTTTAATCTAACTAAATCTAATATTGATGATTTAGCTGATGCATCTCTTGAAAAGTTTGACTTAATCGAAATTAAAGATAAAGACGGAAAGAGAGGAACTTTTTGAGCGCCTAAATTTTGATTTGATAACGATAGAAAAAATACTGGCATTGTAGGTGGGGATTATGTTAGTAATCCAGAATTCCGTTCGTTCTTAAAATACATTAACCAAAACCCTAATGAAATGGGTAACCCAAGTGCTATTATTAACTATTTAGCTAAACAAAACTCTGGTCAGATTAGTTTCGTTGATGTTTCTGTAGATTCGAATAGTAATGTTACATCACCAAGCGCATTCAAGAGATCTAACTCAACAAGTTCTAGTTCAACTGATTCATGAGAAAGTTATGATTTAGATAAATTATTTGACGAATCTGATTCAACAGTTGCTAAACCAAGCCAGAACGACAAAGATTCTGCTAAGAGATTCTTATCTAGATCTAATTCAACAGTTAGCACAAGCTCTACATCAAGTTCTTCAAATGAATACTCAATTTTCTCTAAAGACGGAATTGCTAGATCTTATTCAATTAGCGATATTGAAAAAGAATTAACTAAAACTAGCAACATAAAACCTTCAATAGGTCAAACTAGTAACTTAAGCTTCTTGACAGTATTATCTGATGGTTTCCGTGGTAGACGTTTAGAAAAACGCATTGTTCCTAGAGATAATTTAGGAAGACCGTTAATTTCTCAACCAGTTAATGTAGTTGCTAAAAAATTAACAAGAGAAGGTAAGAATTTATTTGAACAAGGATTCTACTTAGCTCAAGTTACTTATAATGATGTAAATAATAAAAGAAAAGTATCACCAGTATTCTTGCCAGTTGAATCATTAAGTGAAGCTAACAAATATGAAACTGCTGCTTCATTAAAATCACTATTCTCATCTAGAAGTAACTCAACTGACCCATCAGTTTATGCAGCTGCTTTATTAACCGAAAATCTTTATCAATCAGGTTCATCTACATACGCAATTCCTAAAGTTGATCTTTATGGTAGTGTTAGAGATTACCAATCAGTTTATGACAGTTCTAAAAACTCAATTATTTTAGTTATTGATGATAATAAAGAAAAACAAGAAACTGATTACTCAATTTACGCAAGAATTGATAAAACAAGAAAACCAGCTGTTGCTTCAGATGCTACTATTAATGAAGTTAATGAAATTAAGAAGAGACAACAAGCTCTAAGAGAATTAGCTGAAGTTCCTCCTCCATTACCAGAAAGAAATTACGACACAATTAAATCAACTTCATCAACTGAAAAAGGTTACAGTGTTACTCTTAATGATACTCAAGCTTCAAATTTTGGTTCATCTATCTTAAGTAGATTAAATAGATGAGGATCACAAATTAAGAGTATATTCACTAAAAAATCTAAAGATGATAGTATTCAATTCCCTTGGTACAGACCACACTTTGGAATGTGAGATGAAACTGAATTGAATAAAGTATCTGCAAATAATAATGTACCTCGTCCTACTAAAATTAAAAATCGTTTAACTTCTTGAAGTTCATCAATTAGAAGTAAATTCTCAGGTTTCTTTACAAAAATTTAAAAACTAAATTTTAATTGATATGAAAAAATCTAAATTGTTCAAAAAACAATTAGCAATAGGGTTATTTATATTACCTTCGTTCATTTTATCGTCTTGTAATAATGTAATAAGACCTCCTATTGTAAGACAGTCATCTGAACTAGAAAAAACTGCTCCAAGTTTTGCTGGGTCTTCTGAAGAATATAAAGGTGAAAAAGTTAACAAGGAAAGCTACTATTCTCTTTTATCTTCAAATGATTTAGTTGAAAATTATCAGTCATATACAGATCCAAAAACTAAGAGTTTATACGATAATGTATTTGCAAAAAACTTTTATGAACCATCAGCTCTTAAAGAAGGGTTTGTAGGATTTGATCAAAATGTCTATGCTAAAAAAGAACAAGCACAAGATTCTTTATATCGAGAAGATAATGTTTTGTTTTATGACGGATCTTTGTTTAGTTCTCAAGCTGATTTAACTGCTTATATTGAAACTAAAAAGGATTTATTATCTGAAGAAGCAGATAAAATTGTTGTTCTACGAAATAGCGATAATACTAATTCAGAACCAATTAATGTTGACGAATTAAGAAAAAATAGTCAAACAGAACGTTTAAAACTATTTAATTACATTACTAAGAATTCTAAACTGCAGGTTGAAATTAATAAAGGTGATGCAATAACTACTATCAATGTAGATCCTTCATTAAATTTAAGTGATACAGTTCAACAAATCAAAAGTAATGTTCCTGCTAAAGATATTCCAGTTCATTACCAAAGAATAAGCGCTAATAACAATGCATCACAATATTTTGTAGATACTTCTGAAGATGATAACTATAATTTTTATGGTCCGTTATTATTCCAAGGTAATGCAGATATTAACACGATAACAAATCCAGCTAATTGAACAAAGACTAGTACTTTACCAATTGGTTTATATCGTTCTATTTCGTCTGATATAGTTACATCAGGATTTGACTTCTTATTAGGCGAAATTAGCATTGGTGATGAAAAGGAAATTAAAATATTAAATAGAAACCTTGAAACTAAAGATTTTATTTTTTATTTCCCTTATAGCGAACAACAATTAAGAACAGCACAGTATTCTAATAATTTGAAACTTAATTTAGCTTGAGCAGATTTCATTTATCAACTAAAAATTCAACAACCTGAAGTTTATAAAGGTTTATTAGATACTGTAGCTAAATTTAATAAAGCTAAGCGTTTTAGTTCATTCTATAAAATCCCAATCTTATATTCTTACCTATTAGATAGTTTAATTGCTAATAAAGCAAAAGAGCAACTGATTTTCTTATTAAAAGATTTCTTTATTAAGTTATCAAATAAAATTGATAGCACATTACAACTAATTAATAGTTATGCTAAACCAAGCGGTTTCGATATTCTTGCTAATAAAGATTTAAACGGAAACTCATTCTCATTTAAAGTTTATTTTGGTATTGGCAACAACGACTTTGATGTATCAGCTAGTCTTGAAAATCTATTACCAAACTTATATGATCAATTTTCGAATTTAACTATCTTTATGACAATGCTAATGTTGTCTAACATAGTTGCTGCAACACCAGGTGCGATTTTAAATGAACAAGGTTTAATAGATACAATCAAAGGGATAAATCTATTTGGTAATAAACAAATTCAAGAAATTGAAACTAAAATCAAAAACAGTTGACCAACTCTTTCAGCTATTTGATGATTATTATCAGCTCAAAACCTAACTCAAGCATTATTCGTAGCTGGATTTAGTCAAAGTTCATTAATGCAAAATAATCTTGATGAAAATACATTAAGAATTATTAATGGTTTCCAAGATGCGTTTAGCTTAAAATGAATTCGTAACCAATTTTTACAAACTAGTGCTATTGAAACTATTAAAAACGAAATTCCATTAGTTTTAAGAGATGTTCCAACCGAAAGACCAAAAGTAAGAGAATTATTTGCTGATATACCTAAGAATGTTTTAGAATACTTACAATGTATTAATGTTGATTTTGGAACAGTTATTTATATTCGTAATTTATACAGAAAAATAAAAGAAGTTCAAAAAACTGATCTTAAAAAAGCTGCAGAATATTTATCTCAAGTAAGTACTTTTGTAAAATCTTTATCAAGTGATCACTATGTTGATTTGTATCTAACTTACATGCAACAATTTCCTTCTGTAATTAATAACAAACCAGAAGCTAGATCTGCAAGTTTATCACTAAGATCATCAATTAGATTAGTAGAGGATAACTCAGAACAACCCTCAACTAGTAATAGTAATGAAAACGCTAATAAAGTTGTTATTAATAATTCAGAAACATTCTCAACTTCTAAGAAAGCAGGATCTCCTGCAATTCTTCAAAATCCAAAAGAAGTTAATGTTAATGAATTAAGTGCTCTTGAAAAATTACAAAAAGATCAGAAAAAATTACAAACTGTTTTTGTAATTAGTTCAGTCCTTGAAGGTTTTGCAACAATTTTAAGTTCTGCTGTAACAGTTAATACTTTAATAAATAGTCCAAGTGTATTAAACCGTACTAAGGATTTAGTTATTGCTGGATTACAAACAGCTGCTTCAACTATTTCTGTTTCTTTATCTTTAGCTGGTGAATTTACTTCATTTATTAAAAAAAGTACTGCAATAGTTGGTGCTTTATTTCCTGTTTTCTATGGATTAACAGTGGCTATGCACATTGCTGTTTTATTGGTGAATGTTTTCTTTCCAACAGAAGAAGAATACTACTACGTGTTCCAAATTGGTCAAGTTCAATATGTATGAACTGGTGGTTATAAGAAAACTCAATTATTAGGTTTAAAAACTTTAAAAGAAAGAACTATTAAAGATATTAAATTAATTAAGCCGATTCAAATCACAAGACCGCAAAATGCATCGTTCTTATACTACAATCAAAAACAATATTCACCAACTGATATTGATAAGATAAAAGATCTGCAAATTACTGAATGGTTAGAAAATAAAAACCTATATGCTATGGATAAAGCTTATATAAATAATGTTAATAAGATTTATTCATTACACAAACCTACAAGAGGTTCAAGTGTTGCTGGCGTTTATGCTTCAAGTAATTTAATTGATCTTTACCAAAACTTATTAGCGACATTACTATCTAATTCATTAATTACTATTCCTCACACTGTATCAACTTCTTTAAATGGTAGCTATATTTCAAATAAAAACAATTTATCAGCAGTTGTTGTAAGAGATGAATTAAACAAAGCCCAAAATTGAACACTAGTTCAAGTTCCGAATAATGAAGCTGGTGGTTATTTATATGAACCTAGCAAGAACATTAAAATCACTGAAATCGTTAGCTATGATCCTGAAACTAAAATTGGTGTAGCTAAAGGAATGGGTAAATTTGGTTTAAATTCAACAGAATTTATTTTCTATAACAACAATGATGC
Source organism: Mycoplasmoides gallisepticum (assembly GCF_900476085.1). Lineage (NCBI taxonomy): Bacteria > Bacillati > Mycoplasmatota > Mycoplasmoidales > Mycoplasmoidaceae > Mycoplasmoides > Mycoplasmoides gallisepticum. The sequence goes on along the minus strand of NZ_LS991952.1, from coordinate 918,378 downwards.
TTCAGCAAGTCACAATACATTAAAAGCTAAATTCAACGAATTACTAAAAACTAGAAAAACTGTTTATTTAGATTTTGTAGGTTCTAGAACAAAATTAATTTATCGTTCAGAATTGTTCAGTGTATTTGATCAAAAACTTAAAAAAACTATCTTCTTCTTATCATTAAGAGATGCTCATAACTACATCGACCAATGAATGTAAGATAAAAAGTATATGCTATATACTTTAAATAATTCGTTAAATATTTTATAATCTTAGATTATCAAGACTATGGCGGATCGACCCATGAATAACAAAGCTAAATTAGCTAAGCTAGTTAAATTAAAAAAAAGTCTATCAATCAGAATAAAAAAGCAATTACTATATGGTGCTGTTGCTTTTGCTTCTGCTGGTTTAATTTCAGGTATTATTGGAGCTTCAATAAGCGCAACAATTGTTTCTGATAACAAACTAACTTCGATAATTCAATCTAATTCTAACCTAGTTACTTCTACGAATGAAGGTTTTAATGACAAGATCGATCCAAGAAAACCTAATCCTGATTTAAATAAATTTATTGGGGATTTGTCTGCTAGTTATGCTGATCGTGAAAAAGGAATTGTTGATCTGACAACTAACCAAATTAAGCCGTTTGATCAAAATAAATTAAGTGATGCTTATATTGGCGCTAACGGTGAATTATTAACTAAGGAGCAAGCTGCTGCTAGTTTATTACCAGAATATAAACTAATCAAAAAATACGCTTATGGTAGCGGTGATAAATTATATGATTCTTTAGATGAATTAAAGAATAATTTCTGGAACAATATTAGCGAAAATTCAATAGCTTATTATGTTTTTAAGGATAAAAACGGTCAAAATCATTACTTCAATCCATTAAATAAAAACGATATTAATAAGTTTAAAGAGTTCGTAATTAACCAAGCAATTAATGGTGATGATAAGTTCTCATTAGATTACTACATTCCATATAGCAATGATAAAAATAACTCAACTTACGTTTCGTTAAGTAAATCATCTGCTGTTTTCAGCGATCAAGGTAATTTTACATTAAGTTCTGATGCTAATTTAGGTAGAGCTTTCGACCAAAAAATTAATCAATTGTTTAATCAAAAAACAAATGATATCTTTAGTCAATCTTCATTTTTACCAACAATTAGCTTACCAAAAACAGCAATCAACGTTCATCAACGTTCAGGTCTTTATTTAGATTACCCAACTGCTCCTAATTATGGGTTTGATAAATACTTCGGAATTGGGTTTAAAGATCAAAATCAGGATTGAAACAATGTAAGTATTTCTGATAAATTAGTAGTCAATCAAGGTTTTAGTGTTAATGATCTGATTGCTAACTTACAAAAAATATCTTCACCTGATTTTGTTAGTAAAAACTTTGATTCAGTTCAATTAAATTCTAGATATCAAAGAAATAATAAGGGTTCAATCATCCCTTCAACTACCTCATTAGATAGTTCAGTAAGTAATTATGGTTTAGGACTTAACCAAGAGCAAGATAATTTAAAACCTTTAATTGCTACTTATAGCTCGATAGGGCGTAATAAATCTGATACTGAAGTTGCTAAACTATTAGATAAAGAATTTTTAAAAACTCACGCGTATATTAAAAACCGTTCATTTGTTACTAAAGATGGTGTTAAACTATTTGGTAAAAATATCGGATTAATCTATAAGGGTAACTTATACGGTTATACCGTTTATGGTGATCCATATATTGCCAAGAATAACTATAACGGAGATCATAGAAATAAAGTATTTATTTACCACGACACATTTAGTAATAATTCTTGATGATTAAAAGCTGGTAATTTTAATAAAGACGGCTTTATTCAATACTCGCCTTACTACTTTGGATTTGGTAATTTAGAAAATGCTAACAAAGCTTATGGATTATATCCAGAAAGTGTTGGTATTAGTAACGATACCCTTCATGTAGGTGCTGATATTTTTGATCTAACTACTAATAGAAGAAATGCTGTTGGTCTTGTTGCTGATATTAAAAATCCAGGTAAAAGATGAGATGGTTGAGTTTCTGCATTAACATTCATACCAAGTTATTGAGAATCTTATAGAATTTCAGCTGAAAACAGAAAACTTTACTTAAATGTTGATGTTGATTGAAAATTAGATAATCAAACTATTACTAACAAAGAAGAATTCATTAGAAAAATATCTGAAAAATTTGGTTTAAACTATTCTGGTAATAATAATTTTGCTATTAACCCTAATTCAGAATTCTATAAATCTTATTTAAGTCAATCTTATATTAATGGAGCTTCTACTTATGCTATCCTATCAGGCTTCAGTAATTTCAGTTCATTAAACAAAATATTAGATGAAAACTTCTTAAATGTTGCTAAATCTCAAGTTAATAAGTTTGCTCAATTCTATGACAAAACTGTAGCTACATTCAGTTTAGGTAACGGTCGTGATAACCGCTTTGTTGATTATGTATTTACGTATTATGATTTATTGCGAGCTAATTCGAATTTAAGTTACAATTCAATCAATTTATCAAGCGCGTACAACACTAACTTCTTAACTCGACATGTATTTGATGTTAAAGACATCAAACCAGTTCTTACATATGGAACTAACAAGCAACCTTTATTTGAAATTGATTTAAGTTCTGATAAAAAGAATTTATTAATTCAAAGTCTAGGATCTAACCAAAACAACTTTAAACAAGCGTTATTATCTACATTAACTCGCTTGCCTTTAGATCAGTTACACAATTCTTTAACTAATTTATCGAATCACTACAAAGTTGATGGTATTGATTTATCTGCTTATAGTTATGATCTAAAATATCAAAAATACTTGGAACTTAATTCGAATAACAACAAAGTTGAATTAAAAGCGGAATATCAAACTAATAACAAAATTAATCTACCTATCTTACCTAAAGGTATTGATCAAGATCAATTCACAACTTTAGTAACTGATAACAATACTTGATTCCCAATCACTTATATGTGGAAATTTTACCAAGAAGCGCTTAGTAGATTATCTAGCGATTCGATAACTAAGAGTGGTGATCAAATTGTTACCGATCCAAACAACCTTCTAGTTTTACAAGGTGGCATTAATACATTTACTGAATTAAGATATGGTAAGTATTACAATATAACTGGAACTGATATCAATCTATCGATTGATAGTTCTTCTGACAAACACAGTTTATTCTTTGATTCAATTCAAAGCCGAGAATTAACAAAATACTTTATTGGTCAGTTTTCAAATAAAGCAAATGTTGTGAATAACTACGAAATCGTTTTGTATTACAACAATGCTACTAACCAAAAACTAGGTTTAGTTAGAGGAAATTACAAGAACCTTTCAAGACTTGAAAAAGAATCTAAAAATAGAGCGTTGATCGAACTTAAACCTAAAGTTGATGAAAACTATAAATTCTACATCGACAAAGATACAACAACTAAAATCAAAAACACTGTATTTACTTTATACCCACTTAAATTACAAAACGGAAGAACATTATACTTTGACTCACTAGACCATTTAAAGGCTTATAGAGGTTAATAAAAAAATAAAAAGAACGTTATCATTTTATTAGTTTGATAACGTTTTTTTGTGCTTTATTTTAGATAAATTTATAATAAATCACATTAGTTTAGGTTTAGTTGACTATTATGATAAAATTGTGTAATTAGGTATTTTACAAAAAGTGAAATCAAAAAAGGTTAATAAAGAAAATGAAGAAATAGCTATTGAAGAACAGGAAGTTCAAAGTAGCGAAGTAGAACAAGAAGAAGTAAGTTCTGATTTTGAAAAAGATAAAATAAGAAGAATAATTGGCATTCTACCGATCATCTTATCAATTGCAGGGATAATAGCTGTATGGATTGGCGCATGATTAATTTCTTACGTGATAGGTTCAATTACTCAAAGAGTTCTTGACCTAACAGAAGTTAATGGTGCTGAGATGTCTAATTTCGGTGAGATTTTCAAAAATGAGCTTACCAAAATTTCGTATGTAATGCTGGCTTTTGGCGGCATCCTGATAATTGCTGGAATTGCCTTATTAGTTGTATCTATTATCCTAGTTATTAAAGACTTCAAAAATAGAAACAAAAAACTTGAGTTATTCTTTATCAAATATCAAGAAATGTTAGAAGAATCAGAACAATTCAACTTAAAACTAGATAACTTAAATAGAATTAATCAGGAAAATCTCAATAAAATTAATTTATTAAATCAAGAAATAACATACTTAAGAAAAAATAACAATAACTCACTAGCTATTATTCAACAACAAAAAACAATAGAAAAAGTTGCTCCTAAACCTCAACAAGTACCTCAACTTCAACAACCTAAACTATTAATCAATTACAACCCTCAAATTAATAAAACGCAACAAAATCAGCAAGTTCTTAAAAAAACAGTTGTAAGAACTACCCAAACTTTAATAAAAAATATTGAACCTAAACGCGTTCAAATTACAGCAGGACCTACTCTTCCAGCCACTAAACGCAGTTTAATAAATCAACCATGATCACCAACAAAGAGATAAAACAAAAAAGTTAAATAAAATCTGATTTTTAAATAAATCAGATTTTATTTTTATTTATAAGCAATAACTCTACTTTAAACATTTTGTTATCTTTATTAGACTAGCAATTATGAATATTTCTATATTTACAAATAAATGCTTAATTTTGTTTGTTAGTATATTAATATTTATATATGGATAGTTATTTTAAGATAATAATTATTAAAACCAAAATCTTTTAGAATAGCACTTTTAGTTGTAATAATTATTATATTCGGTTAGAATTTATAAGATATAAACGACTAGCAAGCCCATAGTGAAATGTTGTGTGAGACTCAACATTTCACTAAAATGTGAAGATTGATCAGGTAACGAAGCTAATTTTTATGAAAATAAATATTTTAAATAGAAAAATAATAATGAAGTCCATTTCAATATTTACTTGAATTACTTTAATTATTTCATTAATTTTTTTGCCAATATTTATTTATATTTTAAATGATCAATTAAGATGAGCTACTTATCCATCAATTCAAGAACAAATAAGTTATAGTTTAACTCATTTTTCGAATTGAAATATTTTAAAATTTTTTGTACCTTATATGAACTGTAATTTTATTTTCCTTTTTACTTTATTTTATAAGCTTAAAAACAGTACATAAAAATAATTCTCTTAATTCTTTATTGGTAGTAAGAAATGTTGGCTTTATTAACCCTAAATTAAGTAAAAGAAATGATTTAATAATTGCTTCAATAATGTTATTTTTAATGAGTTTAGTAATAATGGCATTTGCAAGTTTAATACTTCCTTCTACTGTATATATACACATGGCAGTAACTATACCATTTTTTGTTTTAATGCTTATACACTTATTTCTTAACATGTTTAACTTTATAGCAATTATTAAAGAAACTTTATAGCAATTATTAAAGAAAGAAATTAGTTTTTCCTGTCTTTCCCACTTAGTAGACTAAAAAAACAAATATCGTTTTATGTAAACGGTATTTGTTTTTAATAATTATTAAATATTTAATATTTTTTTAATGATTTCATAATTAGATTAATGTTCATCTATACTTGCATTTTTTATTTTAATGCTTTTTATTAAAGTTTCTTCTGAATAATGTGGTATCGAAGCTAATTTTGTGTAATTGGATTTTTTCGAACTTTTAGTTTTTATTAAGTAAGTTCGGAAATAAATCCATTAACTCTTCATATATTCTATATCAATTTCTCACTCTATTACTTTTCTGATTTAGTTTTTTATATCTTGGATTGTAACCAAAATGTACATATAGGTCTAATAACAGCTGGTTTATGTTATTAAAAGACTTTTTAGCAGCTAGGAAACTCCCAATTACTGAATTATAGTTTTCAACTATGTTGCTGGTATAAACTAATGTCCGTAAAGCTTTAGAAAAGCTAAAGAGTTTTTCTATGTTCTCTATCGCTCTTCGAACAACTTCAACTGCGCGCTTGTTCGAACCGCCTCACTTATTTTTTAAATATTCAAAGCTGTGTTTTGCACTTTCTCAATTGTCTGCTCCATATATGTTTTTTAAGTCTCTTAAAAAATCGGACTTCATAGAATGAGATACATATTTTGCAGCATTTCTAATCATATGAACCGTGCAAGTAATATGCATTGCTTTTGGATAAACGTTTTCAATCGCTTCTTTCAAACCCTTTAAACCATCTGAAACAATAATACATGTTTCAGACAAGCCGCGTTCTTTCAAATTATCAAGAATGTTCATTCATTCTGTAGCAGATTCGGTGTTACTTACGTATAGTGCTATAAGCTCTTTTTGACCATCCGCATTGATTCCTACCACGACATAAAGCGTTTTATTTACGTACTTTGAGCGTCCGCCTTCTTCAGTTTTGATCTTAAAAACCTTACCGTCAATCATTATGATTGGGTAGTTGTTTTCTAGCGGTCTTTCGTGCCAATCGCGCATCTCATCTTGAACAGTTTGGATACAATTTGAAATTACGCTAGGACTTACTTTGAATCCATATATTGACGTTATTTGATCAGCGATTTCATTGTTTGACAAACGAGTAGAAGCTAAAGAAAGAACATCTAAGATAACTTATCATGGATAATTCTTTGATATTTCGGGATAATTTGAGAGTCTTGATTTTCATCACGAATTCTTTTTATTCTTGCGGGAATTTTTCTTGACTTTTCTTAACATTTTTAGTCTATGAACCGCTTTCATCATTACCAGCGTTTTCACCATTAACCAAAGCCTGTAAAACAGGCTTGCCAATATAATCAGTGACGTTTAACAGTTCTTTTCCACTACTAGGGCCAAATTGTTTTACAAATTCAACAATTAATTTTTGAATCTGTTTCATTTGTTTGTCTTTTGAATTCATTTTTGATTACCGTTTATAAAATTATATTAACCTTTCTTTTTTGAGTTAATTAATTATTTTACACAAAATTGAATTCGATTCTGTGAGATTAATATTATTGGTTACTAATTATTTAAGCAATTAGGTGGTTAAAGCCTCAAAAAGATAAAGAAAGGCTATTTATTAGAACTCTTTTTTATTAACCCTAGCAATAATATCTAAGATCTTAGCATTCATTTCAGCTTCAGCAAATACTTGTAAGATATTGTGAATTTGCATGTATGTATTAACATAAGTTTTTATGAATGCTTCGATCTCCATATTATTATTGACATTGATATCTTCAGTAGCAATAAATTTATACTTATCAACTAGTGCTTTTAATGCCTCATAACTACAACCCAGAGATTTTGCTTGTTGTACTAAATATGCATCGTTTCTGGCATTTTTCTCAGCTTCAAACTTAGATCAAAAATCAACGGTATTTTCAATTAATAAGTTATTATTAGCATCATCCCAGTTTTTATTAAAAACTACTTTAGCAATCTCTTGATCTTCAATGCTTAATCTAGTGATATTCTCACTTAGCATATTATAAGCATCTTGTTTGGTTAAGGTATTTTTATTATCAAATAAGAATTTCAGATTAATCGTTGTTTCACGACTTGAAGATCCTTTATAAACCAATGATAATTCAATTGGCACATAAAACTCATCAGGATCATTAATTACTTCATCAGCAATCTCTTTATATCTTTGTTCTAGAGTTAGGTATTGTTCTTGATCAAAGTCTAATTGTTTTTTATCTTTGTTTTTTCAAGTGTCCCAATTGAATAGTTGTAAGCTAATAATTCGATACAGTTTAGCTAGTTTGTTAAATTCATTAACAAATTTTCTCTTTCCTGATTTATTTTGGGGAGCACTACTAAAGTTTTTTATATTTGTTGATTCAAAGACTTTTTTAATTTCACTAAAGATCTCATTCATCTGGGCAATATTATTCTCAATATCACTAATAAAGATCTTTTGGGCAATATTTTCATTTGAATAGATATCAAAGGCTTTTTCAATATCTTCTTTAACGCTTTGACATAAACGATAATAAACCACTTGACCCATTTGTTTCTGATCGTTTAACACACGGTTGGTGCGTGAGATTGCTTGAACATATTGTTCAGGTGAACTAAACCTGCGATCTAAATATAAGGTGTTAATGTATTTTGAGTCATAACCAGTTAACAACTGATTAACCACAATCACAAGATCGATCTTACTATCATCGTTAGTTAAATATTTATAGCGATCTTTATGCGCTAATCTTAATTGTACATCTTCTTTAAATTTATCTCATTCATCAAGACTACATTCACCTTCATGTTGGAGATATCTAAAGATCTCATCACAAGATGAAAACATCTTGTGATAGTTGGCTAAGATTAGTTTTATCGCATCTTCTTTGTTCTTTACTTTTGATTCATAAGCGATCTTATTTCCATGATAATCATACTTATCATCTTCTTCAGTAGTATCAAAGTTAGGATCAAAGATTGCTGTTACATTTAAGTTTAAATCATCATTATTTTCTTGAATGAATAACTTATAGTATTCAATTGCTTGATCAATATCAGGGACAGTTAAGATAGCGTGAAACTTTCTTTCATCACTACGGCTTTTCCAATTTTCTCTAATATCACTAACAACTACCTTGCGGTGTTGATGATCAAACGGGCTTTCATCCTTGTTTGAGACTAGAAACTTTTCAACTTTTTCATATCTTTCTTTCTTCTCATCAGGAAATTGGTAATTAGGATCAAATCTTTTGATCTTACTAATGATATCTTCATAATTTATCGTATAAACTGAATATGTATCAATCTTAAGAACGCTTTCATCAGCGATCGCATTACTAATCTTGTAGTTATGAATCTCTTCACCAAAGATTTGATAAGTTGTAAGATCATTCTTTTTGTTTTCATTAAGAATTGGTGTTCCAGTAAAACCAATAAAGATCGCTTTATTAAACACTTGACGAATTTGTTTAAACATTTTATCAAATGTTGAGCGGTGACATTCGTCAACAACAAAAACGATTCTTTTATCTAGGATCTTTTTGGGTAGTTGGAACTCATTTAGATCACTTAACTTACTTAACTTATAAATTGATGTAACGATTAATTCTCTTGATGAACTAATTAATTTCTTAAATAAGTCATCTGTATTATATGTTCCTTGAACAGTTTTTGTAGTTGGACTAAAACTTTTATATTCAATCAAAGTTTGTTTGACTAATTCAATCCGATCAGCTACAAAAACCACCTTATCAGCTAATGATCCATCCTTGTTTCATTGATATATAAGTTCGGCTAATTTATATGAGGTTAAGGTTTTACCAGACCCAGTTGTGTGTCAAACATGACAACTCTTTTCACTTTTAAAGTCATCTTCAAGTTTTTTATCTCATAAACCGTTCTTCTTAACACGGATAACTTTATCTAAAACTTTTTTAATTGCGTGGTATTGATAGGGTCTAACGATCTTAAGGCTTTCAGAACCCTTATCTGGAATCGTGTAATGAGCGATTAGATTATGAGCAATTGGAATTGATAAGAATTCTTTAGCGATTTCTTTTCAATCAGTGATCTCTTTATTTTGAGCATCAGTTCATTTAAACCAAAATTTCTTCTCGAAATTTCTAGCAGATCCTGGGTTGGCAAAATACCTTGTTTTGTTAGGAGTCATCGTAACAAAGATCTGAATACATTTAAACAACCCATTAAAGTTATCATTCTCATAATAATTCTTAATTTGGTAAAAAGCTTTGCTTAGTTTATCATTTTCGTTTTCACCACGTCTAACATCTTTAAGTTCGATATGTATTAATGGGATACCATTGATTAATAGTTGAAGATCACCACGATCACCATTATGGCCTTTGAATTGTGGTTGTCTAACGATCTGATAAACTGTTGAACCACCACCAATATCATTCTTATGAAAAAGAATTAAAGAAACATTACTACCATCTGTACGGGTGATGTTGATTGATCCACCGTTGAATAAAAGATTAATCTCATAAGGTGTTCTAGATTTGAACTCGTTATAGATCTTATTCATTTCGTCATCATCAAGATCTCTACCATTTAAACGATCCTGGCCTTTGTTTAATTTGTTTAAGATATCTCTTCAATTATTAATTAATTTTTTCTCGTCAGGGTGCTTGATGATGGCATCTTTCTCATCTAGCTTAAAATTACCAAGTTTTCAGCCATATTCTTCTGTTAGTTCCTTAACTAACAGGTTCTCGAATTCGTGTTCTCCTTCATTAATATATTTAGACATTTTTTATTTCCTAACAGAACATTTTTTCTAGTATAGCTTCTTTAACATTTTGTAGCTTTTGACACTTGCGCTGATGAAGAGCAAGGAGATTGTCAATATTTTTGAAAAAGGAAACTAATAACGCTTGCTCTTTTTCATGAATCGATACATGAACTTTTATCTCTTTAATGTCAGAATTGTGTATGTGTCTAACAGTACTTCCTTTTATTATTTGAATAAGTTTGTTTCTGCAAGAATTTAAGCAAAGTGAAAGATAACTTCCATATTATACTTTTTCTAGGCCTAATAATATTTACATCTCCGCCAATTAATACATCGTCTTTTTCAATGCTTGTAGCTCTAGCTAAACCGTTGGGAGTAGTGTCGGAACCAGGAATTAAAACATCACCAAATTTACTAAAGAATGGATTTTTTAATTTCTCATTAGTTCTATAAAGGACTTTATCAATAATCATTCCGTAATCGGTATAAAGATGTCCATATAGTATGCAATCCTGTTTTCCGTTCTGACTGATTGCATCTCAATTTAACCCATTCCCTCTTAAAAAATCAGCTAGTGTTTTAAGTTTGACTTGTTCCCAAGCGTAAGTATAACCTTTGAATCGAATTTGAGGTTTGTCAGCATTATTTTTTTGGGAACATTTTTTCAAGCAATGATTCCTTAATATTTTTAAGTTTTTCTAACTTGCGCTTATGAAGTGTTACTAGATGATCTAAAGTTGCAAAAATATTTGATATTTTTTCTCGTTCTTCCTCATTTGTTAGGTATCATGATTTCAACTCCAGCCATCACATTGTTCATAAGCTTTGGAATACCTACATAGGAAACATAGCTTTTTGAAACATTATTTAAAGCTTCAGCGATCATCTTATCAGCTTTAACTTTTTTAGAAAGCAGAACCCCACAAACGTTTGTGCAATAAAACTTTCCGCTTCTAAAATTCACTGTACCAGCATTACCATCAGTTGTTCAGGTAATCGTGTCTTCATAAAGATATTCATGATAGTAACCTAATAAACCGTTGTTCAATGTTTGTGATGAATAAACAGGATAACGATTTTTGTTGGTTTTTTCTTTAGTAGTTTTATTTACTGCCAGCACATAGCCTCTAGTAATTTCAAAAAGATTTGCAATCTTTTGTTCTTCCCATTCGTTAGTAAATCCAGAAAAACGAATTACTGGTTTCTTTGCACTTTTTTTCATCTTATTTACCCCAAAATAATTAACATTGCTATTCATTTTATATATCTGGATTAACCCTTGCCATTCTTAATCAAGTAAATGGATTTATAACTAATGTTTTTAAAAAATCACCTAAATTTTATCTATTAAGCCCTAAAAACTAAAAAATTTAATTTACGCTTTTCTCAATTCTCACTAAATGCCTTAAACCTAAGAAGTAGTATTTTATTTTGTACCATTATTTATTACCTAGGATTTTCTTAAGTTCATTTAAACCTTCCATATCTAGATCAGGCCCTTCTAGTTCGTTAATTAATTCAATTAATGAGTTTTGAGTTTGGATAATTTGAACTTCTAAATCTGATAACTTGTCAATGTATTTCTTATCTAGTCGGTTTAGTTCACTAGCTAAGTTTTCAATCTTATATTTAGTTGATTTTGAGATCGCACTAATTAATGGGTCAATTCATTTTAAGCATAGTAAAGTTTTAGCTTCTTCATCAGTTAACTTACTATAAGCTTGGATCGTATTTTTTTCTAGTTGCAGTTTAGCTTTTCTTATTGCACTATTTAATGCTCTCTTTTCTTTATCGATTGATAGTGCTTCAACTAATAAAGCTTCAACACTTTCTGGTTGAGATTTAGCAACAACACTTAAATTCTTTAACTGTTTTTTGATCTCATCGAAGTTTAGTTTGTTCTCTTCTTTTTTGTAGAAGTTATTAACCACATCACTTTCATAACCAGCCACTTCATTTAATAACTCTTCAAGACGAGCATTAATCTCTTCAACTTTGTTACTATTAATTTCAAGCGCTTCAAGTTGATTATTAAACTTAAGTTTAGTTACAAATTCAAACGGAATAACGGGGGTTTGATAAATCCCATAAGTAGTATTTTTGCTAACTAGCTTCTTATCAGCTTTAGCACTAATTGTTGAACTATCATGTTCTTTAAGTTCTCTGATTGTGTCAAAACTATTTTTATTATCAGCTGATTTTATCACTTTAAGATCATTTTCAATAATTGTCCATTCATTATCAAACAACTGGAATGCTTGGTAATAATCAAGTAATTTATAAGATTTAAGCACAGATTGAATCTTATCTAAGAATTGTTGGTAAACATTGTATAAATCAATAACATTAAGATCGGTATCAATCAACGATTTCTTAAAGTAAGTTCTTAATGATTCAAGACTCTTATTAAAATCTGATAAGTATTTCTTAACTTCTTCATTATTTGAAATTACTTTTTCAACATCATGATCTTTAAGTTGGTAATTCTTACCATTATCATTTAGTAACGCTTTTTTAAGCGTTGGGAAAGTTGATCAGAAATCACTTAATTTATCAATATCATTATGCGGGATTCCACTAAAGATTGATGAGTATAGATTGTGGTTATCGCCATTATCAACGAGATCAATGTATTTAGGAATATTTAAGTTATATTCATTAGCTTTGATCTCTTCATGGCTTACAACTCTAGCAAAGCCAGGGATATCTTCTCTAGCACTAAACGCATCATAAATGCGCACGATGTCTGAACTTTGTAATTTATTTTTATTACCTTCTTTAGTAAAGTATTTTGAAGCATCAATAAATAACACATTATTTTTTTCTTTTTTGGTTTTGCTTCTCTTTAGTACCATAATGATTGTTGGAATTCCAGTACCAAAGAAGATATTACTTGGTAGACCAATAATCGCATCAATATGATCATGACTGATGAGGTTTTGTCTAATCTGTAATTCACTACCACCTCTAAACAACACACCATGTGGTAATACGATCGTTAAGATCCCATGATCTTCTAAGTGATATAGTGAGTGTAATAAGAAAGCTAGTTCAGATTTACTCTTAGGAGCTAAACCATATCTAAATCTTGGATCATTTTCCTTATTTTCGGTATTTCAAGCTAATGAGTAAGGTGGGTTAGATACAACCGCATCAGTTCTTTTACTCTTGTATTTTTGCTCTTCATATACAAATGGTCAGTCCTCTTTTAATGTGTCGCCACATTTTGCAAACATATTAACTGAATGAACGTCATTCATTAATAAGTTCATTCTAGTAATGTTATAAGTTGTATAGATTACTTCTTGAGCATAATATTGGATCTTTACATTCTTATCAATCTTTTTAAGCTCTCTTCCTAAAGTGATCAATAATGAACCTGAACCTGAAGTAGGGTCATAAATACTTACATTTTTTAGACCTTTTAAGTGGTTAGCTGCAATTACTGACATCAGTTGAGAAACTTCATGAGGGGTATAGAATTCACCAGCCTTTTTACCGGCATTAGCAGCAAACATAGAGATTAAATATTCATAAACAAAACCAAGAATATCATAGTCCTGCTTTGAAGTGATCGGAATCTTATTGATTAGATTGCAGATATTTCAAATCGCTTCAGATCGTTCATAAGCAGTATTACCTAGTTTTTGAATTCCAACTTGGAGATCTTTAAAAATATCTTTAAAGCTTTCTTCGTATTTTTCTAAGATCGATCTTTCAAAACTATTTAAAGCAGTTGATACTTTATCAGATAGATCATCACCAGGGTTGTAATTCTTGATCCAAGTTGAAAACAAGTTTTCATAAGCTATGTAATAGCCAAGATCCTTTTTGCATTTATGAATGATTGAAGCGATCCCTTTTTTCTCAGCCTCAGCAAGTGCAACTAAATATTGTTTTTTATCTTCGTCCTTTACTACGTTTTTACTAGCAAAATATTCATCTTGTTTATCAGACAAGTACTTATAAAATAGAAAGCCTAAGATATAGTCCTTATAATCGTTGGCTTCAATATTCCCCCTCATCTCATTTGCCATTGCTCATATTTCGCGCGCTAACTCTTGTTTTGTCATTCTAATCCCATATACGAATAAAAATATTCAAGTCCTTTAAATTACTTGAACAACTAACTCAATTTTAAACTATAAAATTTTTTTTTAACATCGTTAAAAAGAGAGACATTTTACTTAAAAACTTGCAAATTTGCAATTCTTTAATTCAAAACTATGTGAACCGGACCAAGTTATTGCTTTAAAAAAGTATTAAATATTAATAATTAACTATTAATATTTCATTATTTCTTTTTATAAAATGCGTCCCAAATATTTTAAACTGTGTCCCACTATGTTACAATCAAAGCAATAAGATTATAGTTTAATATGAAAAAAGAAACGGTTATAAATTTAATTAGGTATTATACAGAAAACGATGACTATCGTTTTAGAAATGAAGCATACGAAGTAGCTAGAGCTTTTGATAAAGCTGGTGATCGGGAGTTAGCTGAATACATCATGGCTTTATTATCTGACGGTCTTAGTTTTGCTCCTCAGATTAATGAAGATAACTTGGTTTTTCTTAAAAAGATCAAAGTCAATGGTGATCCATTACCATTGCCTAAGCAAATTGAATCTGATCTTTTAGGGATTGTTAATGCGCTTAAGAGTGGTGTTAATAAATTTTTATTCCAAGGATCACCTGGTACGGGTAAAACTGAAAGTGTTAAACACCTTGCAAGAATTTTAGGTAGGGATTGCTATGTTGTTGATTTCGACACATTAATTGATAGTAAACTAGGTCAAACAACAAGAAATATTAGCAATTTATTTCAAGAAATAAATAAATATTTAATTGCCCAAAAATCTGTTATTTTATTTGATGAAATTGATGCTTTAGCATTAGATCGAACTAATTCAAGAGACGTCAGAGAAATGGGAAGAGCTACTACATCAGTACTAAAAGGATTAGATAACTTAGATCCTAATGTTTTATTAATTGCCACAACCAATTTATATAACCATTTCGATAAAGCTTTAACCCGAAGATTTGATTACATAATTAATTTTAACCGCTATGAAAAAGAAGATCTAATAAGAATTTCTGAAATATTATTAAATAGTTATTTGCCTAAATTTAAACATGCATCAAGCAATGTCAGATTGTTTAAAAAAATCATCTCATCAATGAGCGATATTCCTTATCCTGGTGATCTGAAAAATCTGATTCGATCATCCTTAGCATTTAGTAACCCTAATGATGAATATGATTACTTAAAACGTTTATATATAGCGGTTAATAATGAGGATGAAAGTGAGATAAGTCTTAATAATATTCAAGATAAAGGATTTACAGTAAGAGAGATCGAGATTTTAACAGGCATTTCAAAAAGCAAGGTAGCAAGAGAGTTAAAAAGTAGATAAACTATGAATGAAATATTAAAATTAAGAGTTAATTTCTCAGATGCAAAACCTAATCCTGTTAGAGCTAGTGCTGCTAATATTCCTAAATATCAATCTGTTGATCTTAAGAAAATTGAAGATCTCAAAAATGATTTAAACTATGTTATTGAATACTGAAATAATGTTAATCAATCCTTACCAATTAAACCACTAATCAACATCCACTATAAAGAACTCATTGCTAAAAGCAATAGAATTAAAGGATTATTAGACAACAGTAGTCAAAAAAATAATGAAAGTGTAGTTGGTGCTAAATTTAGTGATGATGATAAACATAAACACATAATCACCCATTGTGTCGAAAAAAAGGTTTTAGTAAATGCACTAAAAAGAATACAGAACGTTATCTATATTTTTAAAAAACAATTTAAAAATAAAATAACTCATGACGATATTATCAAGATAAATTCTGGTCAATACAATGAATTATTTAATAATGATCAAAACCAATCAGTTAGTAAATCTTCATTTATAAATATCATTGTTGATGCTTATTATGTTGAAAAAATTAGTGTCCAAGAAGAAGTTAGTGAAATTGCTAGAAATAACGGTTTAATTACTATTTATAAAACTGGTTATGATCTAAAAAAACTTTTAAACCACTTAGGTTTAGATATTTTAGATAGTCAGATTATTGATGAAACCACTTTAATGCTTGAACCCAGGAACTATGAAATATTAAGACTAAAAGCTCCACAATTAATCTCAATGGCTGTTAGTGATATTTCACTTATTGATAACTTGCCATCAATAGGTCTTAATAATGAATGACAAATAAAGATCGATGATCCAAAAGATGAACCAATCATTGGAGTTATTGATACCTTATTTGATAAGAATGTATATTTCTCTAAATGAGTTGAGTATGAAGAACATATCCCTGTAGGTGTAACTAAATCAACAAGAGATTACTTTCATGGAACAGCTGTCTCATCAATTATTGTTGATGGTCCATCGTTTAACAAAAAAGAATTGAATGATGGTTGTGGTAGATTTAGGGTTAAGCATTTTGGGGTAGCTTTAGCTGATAAATTTAATACATCAACGTTAATGAGAAAGATCGAAGAGATCGTCAAACAAAATAAACACAAGATCAAGGTTTGAAATCTTTCATTAGGTTCTGCGCATGAAATTAATAATAATTTTATTTCTTGAGAAGGATCAATTTTAGATAAGATCCAATATGAGCATGATGTGATCTTTGTTGTCGCTGGAACAAATAAACATGAAAAATTTCCTGTTGAAAAAATTGGTGCTCCAGCAGATTCAATTAACTCGTTAATTGTTAATTCGGTTGATCATAGAAAAAACCCATCAATTTTTTCTAGAAGGGGTAAGGTATTATCGTTTTTTAACAAACCAGATATCAGTTATTATGGTGAAGGGATCCGAACATGTACGCCGATTGGTGAAGACATCTGTCAGGGAACCTCATTTGCTGCTCCATGAATTGCTAGAAAACTGGCTTATCTAATCTATGTATTAGATTTTTCAATTGAAGAAGCTAAAGCATTGATTATTGATTCAGCAATAAAGTGACCTTCTTATAAACAAGTAAATAAGGATGAAAGAGAAACCATAAATAAAGAAGAACTAATTGGCTATGGTGTTGTCCCAATTAAGATCGATGATATTGTCAAAACAGCAACAGAAGATATCAAAATCGTTATTAGTGGTGTAGCTGAAGAATTCAATACTTACTTTCACAATATTCCGATCCCTCACCAAAATAACCAACAACCATTCATCGCTAGAGCCACGCTTTGCTATCTAACTAAATGTTCAAGAAATCAAGGGGTTGATTATACTGATACTGAACTTGATTTTAAGTTTGGTCAAGTGCGTGTTGATAAAAACGAAAATGAAAGAATTGATGATCTAAAAAAGAATAAACAATCCGAAGATAAAAATCTTAATTTGCGTGAAAAGAAAGTTAGATCTGAATATCGTAAGTGAGATAACGTTAAACATATATCTGAAACATTATACACACCTAAAGGTTATAAGAAAAAACCAAGAAACGGAACTAATAGTTGAGGTATAAGTATCAAGAAGAAGAACCGTTCAACTAATAGTCAATCTGAAAGTATTAAGTTTGGTCTTGTAATAACGCTAAAAGAGATAAACGGCTTAAACAAAATTAATGATTTCCTTAATTTGTGTCAAATGAATAATCTGATTGTTCATAAAGTCAATATTAAGAAACATGTTGATATTAAAGAAAAAGCTAAAGAAGATATTAATTTTGAATAACTATATCAAAATATAATACTTTAAGTTATCGTGATTATTCAGATAATACGACCAAGACGTACACCTTACCAGATAATAATATTGTTCGTCCGTTAGAAACCCAAATTCAATCTGAAGAGTTTACCACTTACCACACTTTAAAAGAAAACGGTTTAAGATTTGATAAATGAGCTTCAGTTGATATCACTTCAAGCGCGTTAATTGGTTTAAACAATGGTTATAATGCTTTATCTGATTTAATTGAAATCAGATATGTTTCACCAATTACCAAAGCAGTAATGTCAATTGATAGGAACGACCAAGATTACATAGAACAATTAACAAACTTGTGAAACGTAAGAATAACACCACAAGAAGGAATCTTTGAAGTTAAACCAGAGTCTGCATCTAAGAACTTAGATGAGTCAACTGGTGACGATTTTACATTTAAAGACCGAATAAATTCTTATGCAGAAGTAATGGGTCCTATTAGTGTTGTTAATAAAAAACAAAATAAAGATAATAATGGTTATATCTACACCTTAAAATATAAGGTGAGATTAAATAACAAGGTTAACGACGACACTTGATACGAAGGTCAATCTGATGTTCAGTTGTTCGATAAAGTTAACGTCTAGTTTACTTAACAAAACGGGTATTCTAGATCATCCAGACAACGATGAAGGTTATGAATTTCCCATACGAAATCATCGTAAAATAATTCTAAAAATATAGAATTAACGCTAATTAAGTGTTCTAAAATAAATATTTTAGAACCTAAAAAAAAAAATAATAGAAAGAAAAAACTATTTAATAACTGTGAAACTGTATGATACCCTAACAAAAACAAACGTAGATATTAATGCTAATGAGATCAATATTTACGTTTGTGGACCAACTGTTTATGATCATATTCATATTGGTAATTTAAGACCAATAGTTACCTTTGATGTATTAAGAAGATTATTAGAACATTCAAACAAGAAAGTTAATTTTGTTCATAATCTTACAGATATAGATGACAAAATTATTAATCAAGCTCAGCGCTTGAATTTATCTGAAGAAGAAGTAACCAAAAGATATACATCTGCTTACTTTGAGATTTTAGATGAGCTTAATATTAAGTTACCCAAGATCGTTAAGGTAACCGACGTAATGAGTGGGATCATTAAGTATATTGAAAAAATTTATGATAAGCAATATGCTTATGAACTGGACGGAGATATTTATTTTGATACCACAAAGATTGCTGATTACGGGGTTTTATCTAAACGTAAGTTAGATGAGCAGATCAGCGGGATTAGAGTTAAAAGTAATGAAAATAAAACAAGTCCTAATGACTTTGTTTTATGAAAAAAAACAATTGAGGGCATTAAGTGAAATTCTAGATTTGGTCTAGGGCGTCCAGGCTGACACACAGAATGTGCCTACATTATCGACCAAGAGTTTAAGCAAAAAGGGTTTGTTATTCATGGGGGTGGGATTGATTTAGTATTCCCTCACCATGAAAATGAGAACGCACAAAATCTAGCTTTATACAATAAGAATTTAGTAAATTGTTGAGTACATGTCGGATATCTTTTAATTGATAATGAAAAGATGTCAAAATCGCTTAACAACTTTATCTATGTTAAGCATTTAATTGAGTCGCACAATTATCGAGCTATTCGATGGGTGTTTTATAACACAGCTCACACCCAACCATTAAATTTTGATGGAATGATAATTAAAGCTGCCCAAAAAGATGTTGAAAAAATCATTAGCACCGTAAACCGGTTTAGAACCTTTTTAATTGCTAATAAGAACAATATTCCAAGCAGTTCATTAGTTTGTGAAGAGTTTAAAAAAGCTCTGTTTGATAACTTAAATTTTGCCAACGCAACTAAAGTTATCTGAGACTTAATCAAAGTTTTAAACGAATCAATTGCTTACAAAAAGATTGATGAAAATATTTGGGCTTATCAACAATTAATCTGGTGTTTAGAAATCTATGGAATCGTTCCAGATATGATCCATAATGAACAGATCATTGATCAGATTAATCAATGATCTGAATTATTAAACAACAAGGATTATGAAAAAGCTGATTCAATAAGAAATAAATTGATTAATAAAAAAGTTTTATAAGAAATGAAAAATCAATTTAAGCCACAATTTAATAACAAACACCAAAATAAACATAAGAAAGAACGTTTATGTTTATTTGGTTATAATGGTGTTTATGAAGGCTTAATCAACAATCTTAAGATTAAGAAAGTTTACTTACATAAAGAAGATCATCTTTTGCTTAAATTAATTAAGCAAAAAGGGATTGAATACGAACTCCATACAATTAAGTGGTTTGATAATCAGTACCGAGATTTATCAAACCACCAAGGGTTTGTAGCCGAGATTGATGGTAGTTCATTAACGATCTCGTTTAACCAGTTTTGTGAAAAAATAAAAAACGAACAACAAGGTATTGTTGTTGTTTTAGATCAGATCCATGATCCTGGAAATTTTGGTGGGATCTTACGGAGTTGTTTGGCAGCAAATGTGCTTGGGGTCATCTTTAAAAAAGACAACCAAGCAAGTATTAATAACACGGTGATAAAAACATCACTAGGTGCATGTTTTTATCTTAATCTAATTGAGGTTGCCAACTTATCTTATGCGATCAAAGATCTACAAGATAAGTATGACTTTTGATCTTATGTCTCTAATTTAAGTGATCAAGCTCAAGATTATAATGTTGATTATGCTAATAAATCAATCTTAATTGTTGGAAACGAACAAAAAGGAGTTTCTAGTCAACTAATTAAGAATGCTGATTATCAGATCAAGATCCCGATGTATACTGATAAGATACAGTCCTTAAACGTCTCAGTAGCAACTGGAATTATGTTGTTTAATATGAAACAAAAGATTAAGTAATAGTTTATTTATTTCAAAATTTTGTTTCAGATTAAATATGTTTAATGATAAAACTTTTTCGTTTATAAAAAATACTTGTTTTTGTTATTGCTTACACAAGTATTGTACAGTGCTAAAACAATTGATTGAGATAATTCATCGTTTAATTTGTTATTGCTTACACAAGTATTGTACAGTGCTAAAACACAATATAAAAAATACTTAGATAATAATAGGTTATTGCTTACACAAGTATTGTACAGTGCTAAAACAAATAACTATACGGGTATCAAGTTTTTCTTGTTATTGCTTACACAAGTATTGTACAGTGCTAAAACTCGATAGGTTTGAGTTCGTTTGGTAAATCGGTTATTGCTTACACAAGTATTGTACAGTGCTAAAACAATGTTATAAGCTGAAAGTTGTTTGTGTTGGTTATTGCTTACACAAGTATTGTACAGTGCTAAAACAAAATCCGGGTTATTAGTATAACCAAGACGTTATTGCTTACACAAGTATTGTACAGTGCTAAAACAATGGGTTTGAGTTCGTTTGGTAGATCACCGTTATTGCTTACACAAGTATTGTACAGTGCTAAAACTTTTCAATACCAACATAATTATCACGCAAAGTTATTGCTTACACAAGTATTGTACAGTGCTAAAACTAACATCGACACAAATAAGTTAGTTTCAAAGTTATTGCTTACACAAGTATTGTACAGTGCTAAAACAGATCAAAAGCAGAGTTAGTAGACTCTAAAGTTATTGCTTACACAAGTATTGTACAGTGCTAAAACCCCGAAAACATCAAAAAAATCGAATGAAAGTTATTGCTTACACAAGTATTGTACAGTGCTAAAACTTTGTGGTATAGATGAGTTACTTATTAACTGTTATTGCTTACACAAGTATTGTACAGTGCTAAAACATACAATAGATTAGTTTATTGAAAAATAACGTTATTGCTTACACAAGTATTGTACAGTGCTAAAACATTCTGTTATAATTACTACTAAATAGAGTTGTTATTGCTTACACAAGTATTGTACAGTGCTAAAACATACAATAGATTAGTTTATTGAAAAATAACGTTATTGCTTACACAAGTATTGTACAGTGCTAAAACATTCTGTTATAATTACTACTAAATAGAGTTGTTATTGCTTACACAAGTATTGTACAGTGCTAAAACTTTATGAACTAAATATTCTCGTTTTAATGAGTTATTGCTTACACAAGTATTGTACAGTGCTAAAACAAAAAACGGAGATCAAAATTCACTTTTTAAGTTATTGCTTACACAAGTATTGTACAGTGCTAAAACCAATATTTGATCAAGATTTCTATCAAAACGGTTATTGCTTACACAAGTATTGTACAGTGCTAAAACTCCTTATCAAAATATCGCTCAAGATAAGCAGTTATTGCTTACACAAGTATTGTACAGTGCTAAAACAATAAACTTAAAGTTGCCAATTGTGTTCAAGTTATTGCTTACACAAGTATTGTACAGTGCTAAAACAAATAAGCTAATTCGTCTTGAATTAAGACATTATTGCTTACACAAGTATTGTACAGTGCTAAAACGCGTGATATTAGTTTCTTGAAATCAAAAATGTTATTGCTTACACAAGTATTGTACAGTGCTAAAACACCGTTAATCAGATCGTCGCGAAAGTCTAAGTTATTGCTTACACAAGTATTGTACAGTGCTAAAACTGTTTGATTCCTAAATTTTCCATTATTTTAGTTATTGCTTACACAAGTATTGTACAGTGCTAAAACCACGGAAATATTAAAGAATATTTAAAAGAAAGTTATTGCTTACACAAGTATTGTACAGTGCTAAAACAACCACGAATACTATAACAACCTACATTATGTTATTGCTTACACAAGTATTGTACAGTGCTAAAACGAACTAGAAGATTTAAGAAATTTAACTGACGTTATTGCTTACACAAGTATTGTACAGTGCTAAAACATGTTTAATCCCTAAATTTTCCATTATTTTGTTATTGCTTACACAAGTATTGTACAGTGCTAAAACTGTACAATTTTGAGAAAACATAACGGTTTAGTTATTGCTTACACAAGTATTGTACAGTGCTAAAACCTCATTGTCAAATAAAATAAGCTAATTAATCTGCTTTTTTAACTCCTTTTTAACTAGTTCTAGCTGATGAAAAGACATATTGGCCTTAAACTCTTCATCAACCATAACTTTAAAAATATCTTCTAATAAATATTCAAAAGAAGACATATTATCAATCTTAATCATATTTTCATAATTATGATCAATTAAACAGTATGTCTCAAAAAACTCAAAATGTTTTTCAAGATCATAGATAATATCATTCTTCATAATAATTAAATTAGTAGTTTGAGTTAAGTTACTTAACCTTTTTAGATCGATATTATCAAAGTCTTTAAGAATAACTGTTTTAACTTCTTTTGATCAATGTAATAACTCTAAATATGAATAGATAAATTCATGATCGATATAATCTTCTGAAATCTTGATTATTGATTTCAGAATCTTAGAGTAAGAAGTATCTAACGAGATAATATCACGACCTAAGGTTTCATTAAGTTTAGCAACGACTTCTTTATCAAGATATTTTTCGTTCAAAATTTTGTCATGTTCGAAGTTAATGTTACCTAATAGTTTGGTAAATACATTTTTAGCAGTGTAGCTAATCAAATCACTATATTTGCTAAATGGCGTGATGATTAGACAATCACTAATATCAACATTGACATTGTTTATCTCAAACACGCTGGTTTCATGTTGTTTCTCATACATGTATAAACGTTTGAGATATTCACTAGTGTTTTTAACATCGATTAACAATAATCCGTTGAAATTCTCAATTTCTTGATTATGTATTTTGATTTTCATTAGATTTCTATGTAATCCTCTCGATCGTTGTAAATTTCGTTAAGATTTTTCTCACCACTTATGATTAGCATATTTTGGTATTGTTTTTCAGATAACAATAAGATTCTTACATTCGCTTTTACTGGTAAGATCTTACGAATCTTTTTAATTTCGTAATCATACATGGTGTGTGAACCAATACACTTACAGTATACTGAATATTGGATCATAAAATAACCTAAAGAGATTAAGTTGTCACGAAACTTTTTAGCAAGCTTATCAACTTCTTCAGTTTCATAAATGTCATAAAAAATTACGATTCTCATATACCTACTATTAACTTCAATCAATATTAAAATCCCTTTCGTTGATTTTATTATTAATAATTGCCTTAATTAACATATCGATAACTTGGTTCAGGTTTTTACCATTTGGGAAGATAAAGTTCTCAAAAGATATAAATAGATCTTTCTTATATGATTTGAAATCATCGTTTTGATTTTTAATCAAATAAGAAAAGGTTAGATAATCAATAATTGGTCTAAAAGGTTCCATAATGTCACATGACAATGCAAAATGATTGTTAAAGCTCTTATGAAAAATCCCAATTCTATTATCTAAGCCATTCTTAACCAATGTTCGTGAAACATAAGTCATTAAAACAATGTAACCATAATTTAGATATTTATTAATGATATCGTCTTTTTGCGAACGACTAAAATCTTCGCCGTATAGCAGTTTGAACGAAAGTTTAGCTGCGTGACCCTCACAGTTGTTTAAATCGCCATCAACCACGTTGGTGTAATAATTGGTTAGTTTTTCGATATTATCATCGGTTGTAATATTCAGATGATTAATCAACCTTGCATAATTAATAATCTTTAATTTTACAAGCTGTTTTCAAATCTGATTCTTCTGTTCATCAGTTCATCTGATTTGCCACAAATAATTCTTATTTGAATAATACGAGCTAATTGGTAAGATTTGCATCGTTGGTTGAAACTTAGTATTGCACACAATTAGATTAATATTGTTTTCAACAATTTTATTTAATAGAGGAACTGATATGTTGCAATACGGATTGGTAATAAGAATAGTATCTAAAGTTTTTAGTGGTAGGGTGACTCTAGCTCCGTGTTTTCTAACAATTAACGTGTCTAGATGTAAGCTAATAAATTCAGTTTCAGAAACTTCAAGGACTTTTTTAGACATAACAAATAAAAAGCCAGAGCATATAAATACTCTGGCGGATGCGGCAGCTGTATTAGCAGCGCCTTATTTTAGCACGACAATAATTGTGTAAGCAATAATTATTATCACAATTATTGTAACCTATTTTGCTATTTTGTCAAGGTCAAGCTTACTGTTTAAAATCTCATCAATTCTGTTTTTGCTTAACCCTAATATATCAAAATTGTATTTAGCATCAAGTAAGATGTAGTCATTTAAAATAGCACTTAAAGTCCTTAGGATTTGATTTGCTTTCTTCTTTTTTTTAGGATCGTTATCGTTGTTTTCCTTATACTCAGTTTCAATTAAATTTTTAATTTCAATTGCATCATTCAAATTTTGGAAAGACGAGATATACATAAGTTTCTTATCTTTTTTATGAATTAAAAGCGTTCCTGATGTTAAAACCCTTCAAGGTTTGTATTCATCTCCAATTTCATTTGCTTTTAAGTATTTAACAAACTTAGGTTTTTTTAAATAAGCATCTATATTATGGAGATCAAAATCATGATCTCCTAGATGAAGGTTTAATGTATTCAATGGAACACGGATATATTGTTTTTTTGCAGTGGGATCAATACTTCTCATAATCATTAAAGCGACCGAGTTGATCGTATCTTGATAAGAGAGTTTGGTTCCACTTTGATTCTTAGATCTAATGATCACATTGCTTAATTTATTTTCTTTTAGTTCTGAACTTAGTATCTTTAATCTTTTAATGCGGTGAACTACGTCCTTTTCGACATTGTAGATAATTGCAGTTTTATTTCTTAACATCGATTTGATGAAAGCTTGCGAAAATTTTTCAGGGAACTCTTTAGTTAGATCTAACATGTATTTTTCAAATACATTTTGGCTTTTAATTTTCCTGTTTTCAGTGTATTCGTTAAAGATTTGTTCAGCTAAATTTATAACCCATGGATTAGCACGATACATTAAGATATCTTCTTTTTCAGCAAACAAATCAGCTAACTTATCATTATTCAATAATGAAACATTAACCAATTTTCGATAAACGAATTGTTTTTTAACCTTAGAATTTTTGTTCTCTTCTACACTCTCATGAATATCAAGTGTTTTAAGATTTTTTCTTTTTATCTGGTCTTCGTAACCTACCTTTTTAGCAGAGTACACCGTATCGTTAAATAAACTAATGTTTGTTTTATTTTCAATTTTTCTAGAATATCGAGCTTTACGTTCGATATTACTATCCTGGATATATTTCTCGATCACCTTGGCGATTTCAGAGACTTGGTTACGAACCCTAATTTGTTTTCAGTTTTCATCCGTAACTTCACTAACTACACCAGTTTTGGGATCAATCTTCTTTCAACTACCGTCAGTGTTTTTAAAAAGTTTATAATCGGCAAATTGTGTGAGTTGATTAAATAAAGTTTTTGTCTCATTTGAGAAGATGGAAATCATACTAGCATCTACTGCATGGTGAATGTTTTTATCACGATCTTTTTTTGCGTATGAACTATCGTCGAAATTCTTACGTAAGAATGAAGTTACACCACCATTAATACACACCACTTTAAACATCGGTTTGTCTTCAACTAAATGGTTATTTGCGTAATCTTTTAAAGCATCTCTAAAAACGATCGTTGCATATCTTGTATCATTAAGATTTCTTGCCAAGAACCCAATGTCGTATTTAGAAGAAGTGTCAGTTTTCATCATCTTTGCAAACTTTTTACTTCGTTGAGTGCTATCTAATAACGAAGAATCACCATCCTTAAATTTACGACAGTAAGCCTCATAATCATCTCACGTAATTTCAGCTTTTCCTGAACTAATGAATTCATAAGGTGTTTGATTTGATTTAGCTTGGTTAGATTCTGCTAACACTAGTAGTTTATTACTACTAGAATCATCAAAAGAAATACTATAAGGAATGATATGATCAATTTCAGTTTTTGTAAGAATATCCTCAAAAGCAATTTCTTTTTGTGAATAAGGGTCAATATGATCTTGTTGTAATCAAAGCAAAACTTTATAGCTTTTAGTTGGACTCTTTAAGATTTCTTCGATCTTATCTTCTGCAGTACCTAGAGCTTTTAAACGCTCTGAGATCTTATCACCATTTTTCTTAATTAATTTCTTGTAGTTTTTAGTATTTTCAAGTTCTTTTTCTTCAGATAACTCTCTAGCTAATTCGATAACAACTTTAGTAACATCATATTCCTGAGAAAATTGCTTGAGGATAGCATTAAATACTTTTGTTGCCTCACGTAAAATTCTTTTAACCCCAGGTGATAAGATCGCATCATTAATAAATCGATCATCTAAATATCGTTTATCTTGTTTTAAACTTAGATAATTGTTTTTCTTCGTAATATCAATAAACTTTTGATCGAAGTTTTTAATTGCTTCAAAGTTCCACCCTTTATCGTTATTTTTCTGATTATCTTCATCATTATCTAAATTAGTCATTCTAGTGATGGCTAATAGCATTGCTTTAGTAGATAAAGAGTGGGTTTGAGCTAAGATCTTTTCATCGTCCTTATCAGTTTGTTCAAATAGTTTGAACAAGCCATCTTTTTGTTCTTGTAGAACTCTTTTAAAGAGTCTACTACTATCACTAAACTCTTTTAAATTAGCTGAATCAACTCTGTTACTATAACGTAAATGTTTACCTAAATAAACATATAATGACTGTAAGAAGTTTATTTTATCAAGAGTTGTGTATTGCTCTTCTAATAAGAAATCAAGCTTAAGGTGTTGTTTTAGTTTGTGAACAAATTTTGCTAACGAAGAAAGATCGTTATATTGGATTTTACCATTTGTGTTTAACTTTAATCCTTTTAATTTTCACTTATGGTCTTCTTTTTCTAGTTTTTCTTCACTTTCGACATCTTTAAGCGTTTCTTTACCAATTGATTCAGCAATCGTTTCCTCTCTTAGTTTTTTGAATTGTCTTGCATCAATTGGTTTTTCGCTGTTTGTTTTAATAAGCAAATCTAAAAGTTTGTTTAAATATGCTTTTTTAAATTCTTGATTAATGAACCAACCAGTTAAATAAATAGAATAACTTCTAATCGTGCTTAACTCATTAATTTCATTAAAGATCATCGCGATCGGCGAATTTTTTGGAGCACGATACTCGTCAGGGAAAATACTACATTTACCGATTGTCTTATCCCAAATGTTGTTATACTTTTGAACAACTTTACCTTCTTTTTCATCTAAATGATAGATTCCGTAAGGAGAAACGCTGTTGATACTACCAGGACCTTCAGAATAATTTCTTACATAGCTAAATAAAGATTCATATTCTTCTTTAAATTTTTCTGGGAGTCCTGTTTGATTTGATAATACTTTTTTAACTTCTTCTAATCAATGCTGATTAGAGAATTTGTATTTTGTCAATCCTTCTTCTGATTTATCATCATCGTCATTTTTACTATCAATGATTCCCTTATAATAACCAAACTCATCAAAGTAATTAGCCAATTCTTCTGTTGGATAAACGTTAAAATCACGATTATCTTCATAAAAATGACCTCTGTTTTTTAAGTAGTCGTGCAAGATTCAAGACAATGCTTTTGGATCAATTTTTGCATTAAGAGCTTCTAATTTTAAGTTCAAAACAGTGTTGTGAAGCTTTTGTTGTTCTTGATAGTTGTTAAGAATATCTTCTTTATTCTTAAATCCGAAATAAGAATTATATTTTCAGATTAAATTTACAAATCTTTTTAGTTTGTATTTTCTTCTTCTAATTAAACGTCTAACACCACGAAAACTTCGACGATCTTCTGCTGTTTTAGCTTGACTAAAAAGTCTGCTCCCCAAATGGTGAATAATATTAGTTTCGTTATCAACAATTGCTCAACCAACTGAACCCACACCTAGGTCTAGTCCAATTGTAACTTCTGGTTTTGATTTTATAGAGTTATTCATATTTATATCAATTTTCTATATCCTTAAAATATATTTTATTTAAATACGTCGATAAATACGCAAAATTTTATCGATCTAATCACTACTTTGTTATGATTAACCAACACAAAATTTAATTGTTTATCGTTCTTGAAAAGAAACAATTAAAAAAGCTAGGCATCAAGATTATTTCATGTGGGTTAGCAACCGACTAAAATAAACAAAGAGTGAGTCCAAAAACCCAACCTTGGGTTCAAATCTTGGCCAATCTTTATTTAATAATTATCTTTATTTTTCTTGAATTATAAATCAATGTGACAAAAATAAAAATAATTTTCAATAAATCTATTGACGCAAAGAGTTTATACATTTATATTTAAAAATATAAACATTAGTCATTATTCAAAATACTTTTAGTTTATAGGTTCTTGTAATAAACAATTAAAAAGGTAAACATTAAGATTATTTTATGTAGTTTTTAATCATCACTTAATTATTTAAATGCCTAGCATTCCTGATTGGTTATTACATACCCAAAATTCATTTTTAAATAAGGAGTATCAGATGCGAATAACTAAGATTATAAGTGTTATTTCAATAGGTGTTGCTGCAACCACTGTGCCTATTTCTATGAATTTAAATAATAAGATTGAAACTACTCTTAAAAATAAGAGAAATATTTACAAGAATATTGATCTGATTAATAATAGTTCTCTTGTAGATCAAGAAGCTTCAATTGTTTTAGATTCAAAAAATAATGACCATGAAGTTGTAGGTGATTTTACTTATGATTTTGAAAATAATGAATACTATTCAGGATTTATTACTTTCAAAGGAAATGTTGCAGTTTATGATCATGATAACATTCTCAAACTAATCCGGAATCAACGACAGGTTTTAAGTGCAACCAAAAGCATCGCTTTAGAAAACTATTAT
Source organism: Mycoplasmoides gallisepticum (assembly GCF_900476085.1). Taxonomy (NCBI): domain Bacteria; kingdom Bacillati; phylum Mycoplasmatota; order Mycoplasmoidales; family Mycoplasmoidaceae; genus Mycoplasmoides; species Mycoplasmoides gallisepticum. The sequence goes on along the minus strand of NZ_LS991952.1, from coordinate 888,652 downwards.
TTGGTTACTTTTGCTTTCAAGAAGAATTCAGAAGATCAAAATCAATTTGATAAATTCTTAGATAAATATGATCTAGTAGGAGATTTTTATCCTATTGATCCAAATCAGGAAGAATTATTTATCCAACCTTATGATGATTCGGATGTTGTACCCAATAGACAGATATATCCAGGTTTTAATTATGACTATATCAACAAAAGAATTTGAGAAAGATATCCTAATAGCTTTAAAAAGAATTTTTCAATAAATGGATATACTGATTATGAAAGATCTAATGCGATAACCGATGTTAGACAGAAAGTTTTATATGAAAATCAAGAAAGAATTGGGGTTGCCATATTAGAAGCGTCGAATAGAGAGGATAGAACTAAAGCACTCATTGATACTGAAGATTATTATTATTTTGATAAAGAAACAAATGTTACAAATAATTTATCCCCTTATAAAGAAGGAAATAAATATTATTTACCCAAACCAAATGATCACGCAACGAAAGTAGCTGCAATAGTTTCAGGAAGACACGGTGTAAATACTTATCATGATCTGTATGGTCTAAGATTAGATACTTCAACTAATAGTTCAGATCTATATTCTGGGTTAGAAGACGAAATAGCTTATATAAAAAGAATGAAAAACATTAAGATTGTTAATAACTCTTGGGGGATTTTACACAAAAAAGAGTCAGATTTAAATAACTCAAATAGAAATTGATTTAACTACAACTATTACTCAAGATATTTAGATCTATTAACAGCAAACGAAAGAGAACTTATATTCGTTAAAAGTGCTGGAAATAATGGTGATGCTGTAAAAGATTATTTAAAAAATTTATCGAACTTCACTCTTTCATATAATTCTATCGTTGTTGGTTCCAACGATCATGCTGAAAAATTAAGCAGCTTTTCATCAAGAGGTTCTTTAACATATAATGCTCCTTTGATCTTAGCTACTGGAGAAAAATACAATTTCTGAGGCAAATATCAAGAATACAATTCACAAGGAACTAGTTTTTCAGCTCCATTTGTATCTGGAGTAATAGCTAACACACTAGTTCAATATAAAGAAAAGTACAAATTAGGAATAAACTCTATAATTGCAAAAGCAATACTAGTAGTTTCTTCATCAAATGTTAAAAAAGCAAAATCAGAGTTAAGTGATTTATCTGAAAACGGGCCTGAAATCAGTACACAGGTAGGGTTAAATAAGGATTATGGTGTAGGGTTATTAAATTACCGAAAAATTAAATCTGCATTTGATAATCTTAAATACATAAGATGAACAAATAACAAACAGGTTTTGGTGAATAATATATGAACCAACAAAGAAGATGACAGAACCCTTCCGGTCGCAAGATTAAAATTGAAAAAAGGTGATGAATTAAGAATCAGTTTATCTTGATTATTTAAACCAAAGAATACTACTTTATATAACACAAAAAAGAATGAAGCGATTTTAACCGATTCTATTGATTATAGTTTACAAGATTTTGAGCTTTATTTATATAAAGAAGGTAATAAATTACCAGTACAATCAACCTCAAGAAATAATTACGAATTTATTAAGATTAGAGCTAATGAAGATGCTAATTACAAGATTGTGGTTAAAAAATGAAGAAATGAAAACCCATTTAATCAAACAGAGCTAGCTCTATCTTGAACGGTTAGTGACAAATATTATTCTTTTAGTGACTATCCTTCTGAACTATATTATTCTTACCCTTATGATCTTTATGGCAACAACTCGCAAATTTTCTAAAAAAATCCTTGTAACTTTGGGATTACTAAGCTTTATAACGCTTCCAATTATTCAAACTTCATGTTCAAATACTGGTGAGAAAAAAGAACAAAATCAACCAGATTTTTGAAATGAAGGATTATACAAGGTGGGATTAAAACTTAAAGAAGAATTTAATAATCCTTCTTTATCAATTTCACCAATCAAAATTACCCCAAATGATAATGATAAACCATTTAGTGAATTAAAACCAACTAATAATTTTGAAAGCAAAATTTTCAACTCTTTGCACCAATATGACTACAAGCAAAATATTCCTTCTTCTGAATTAAGCGATTACATCAAAACTAATGCTAATAAGACTAATCAAAACCAAGAACGAATAAACACTGAAGTTAATATGATTAACTCGTGATCAAATATCTTTAATACTAATCATGAGTTACCTTACTTATTTAATACCAATCCGGTATTAAAAACTGATGAAATAACTGTTAATATTGATAAGTTTGGTTTTGGTAGTATACTAGGGATGTTACGTTATACAACCTTAGATAATCTTGAACAAAATTGCTATTTGTTGTACGTTTTAACTACTAAAAGTGTTTCTCAAGCACTAAGTAAAAATATCAATAAAGTGTTAGATTATTATCCTCATCGGATTGGTTTTACATATAATCACTATCTTGTAAACGGGGAAAAACAAACCGATTATAAAACTACTACATTTAACAATGTAAAGAGTAAAATATATTACGAAAGCCCTGATAGTGATATTGCTATTATCAGATATGTCATGTTTAGTGAAGATCGTCCAATGTACGATGTAGAACTGAACAATATGATGGAATACAGTCCATTAAAAAACTATTTAAATACGATAGTTCCGATCTTTGGTGTTGATCTTATGTTTGACCGAGAGAATGCTTTGAACTATACTGCACTTAAAAAAGATTCTGGTTCAGATCTTTCTAGGACATTATTTGTTAATCCTTTTAGGATTAGAAATAACACCAAGATTAGTCCAGTGCCTAACACACTTACAGCTAGTTTGTTAGACTCAGTTCCAAGTACAGTTGGTTCAGGAACTTATTTCTTAATGAGAAATGAGCAAGGAAGTATTGTTAAGGTTTTAAATGGGGTTGTTGGCGGTCAGTATTTAAGTACATCTGATCAAGATAAACTTGCTAGTTCAAGAGAGTCTAATAACCTAAATTTTGACTTTGTTGTTGATAATAATTTTGTAGGGCTTAGTTATATTAATCACAATTTAGTACCGCTTAAAAGTGTGATAAGTAAGATTAGAGCAGATTATAACAAACACCTAGAGGATATGCTTTTATATGCAATAAAGGGTGGTATTTCAAGATAAGTTCAATCAAAGTTTTATTTATTACATAAATAAAAATATAGGTATCAACGCGGTAAGTGTTAAGGATGCATTAGAAATTTTGACCATCTAAAATACATTAAATGAACAAAAGACAAAAGTCTTTTAGTGAATAATTCATGATCAAAGATAAACCTAAGAAATAGCAAGAACTACGTTTGGGTTAATCTTGATTATTCAATCCTTAATATAAGTAATAATCCTCTTTCTAGGGTTTTAGCTAAGCTGTCATCTTACATACTTAGCAATTTCTTATTCGCAAAATTTTGAACTTTAGATGGATAAACAAGCTAAAGATAAGCGTATAAAATCAGCGATTACAAAAAAACAATAACAAATTCATAAAATTCAAATTTTATAAAAAGCTATGATTGATATTTAAAGCGCTTGGTTTCATAGTGTTACCAACTGTCTTAAGCTTTTGTGGGACTCGGGACTTAGACAAGCCTAAAAGGCATCGTGCAGATTCTTATAAACTTTTTTAAAAACAAAAAATGATTTTAATCAACCAGTACCATCATTATCCCCTATTAGAATTCAACTAATGATGCTTTTGTTGAATTAAAACCTACTAACTGACCAGAAAAATAAAACTTACAGGTCGCTTTATCCATATAGTTACATTAGTAAAAATGCCAACCAACAACAAATAAGCTAATTAAATAAATACTTGATCTAATTTATTTAATTGAAAGCCAAATTTACCTTATCGCTTTAATACATCACCTTTATATAAACCTAACGAACTAATCGTTAATATTATCAATGCCGAATATGGTAAGATCTTAGATTTCTCTGATCATAAAAGCAATATCTAGTGCAATTTATTAATGATCTTAATCAAAAAAGAAAATTTAGATTTTGTAGTTGATAATAAGTTTGTTATATTCAAAACAATTTAATAGAACTAAATAAAGGAATAGATCTTATTAAAAGAGACTACAACAAACGCTTAGACTAATTAATTTGATCTAACTTTTTCTAGCGCTCGTTATTAACCTACCAACATATTAATAAAAGTATGAACTTAGGAGAAATTCCCAAGGTTCATGCTTTTTATATTTATCTATTTAACATACGAGATCAAACAAGTGAGATTTCCTTTGATCACAATCGGTTCATTGTGAGCAATAATAAACGAATCATATAGATTAGCTTGCAAGTTATTGATCGTTCCGTGATTTTTAATCACGGTTAATTGAACTCATTGAGCATCATCAAACTTATATGTATTTTGATCTTTGTTTTCAATCTTAATTAGATTGAAAAGCTTGTTTGCAACTAAATAATCAGAGGTATTACTGATCTCTTCTTTAGATAAATCAAGATCTGGACAATCAACTAAATTAAAAACGTGCTCTAGGTGTAGTTCACGTTTCTTACCTTGATCTAAACGATCATAATCATATACTCGATAGGTAATATCAGATGATTGTTGTAATTCATAGATTAAAGTATCAGCTTTAATTGCATGAAGCTTTTTTGAAGGGACATAGATAAAATGATCTTTTTTTATTGGTTTAGTTAGTAATAGATCATTTCATTGTTTATGATCAACCATTGATTTAAATTGATCAAGCGTTTTAGCTTGATGACCAAAAACGATCTGGTTATTTTTTTTGGTATCAAGGATATACCAACATTCAGTTTTACCTAGTGAGTTAAACTGTTTGGCATAAGCATCATCAGGATGGATTTGGACTGATAGATCAGCTTTAGCATCGATGATTTTAACTAATAAAGGATACTCATTTTTTAAATTATATGAGTTAAAAAAGTAAGCATTATCCTTATCTTGGTAGAACTGTAATAATGTTTGGTTCTCACTGATTTTAGCCGACTTGTTCTCAAGTGCTGAGATTATTCAAGCTTCACCAATCTTCTCTTGGTCAAGATTAAATAATGTTTTAATCTTATCCCCAGATCAGACACGGTATTCAAAATGGGGTAGAAGCTTTAAAATCTTAGGCTTGTGCATCTTCTTTTTGGTATTTTTTATTAAAGGTACTGTTACCAAATAGGATTGTTGCTAAACCAGTTAAGATGCCAACTAAAACCATAAAGATCCCATAAGCAAATGCTGGTGCATCAATCGTGCTAATTAACTGATTGTCTTGAATAATTTTAGCTACAGTTGTGTTTAGTTCAGCTTGGTTCTTAACGTTCATTAATGTATCTTTAAATTTACCTAGCATTAAACCTTGCATATTGAAGTTGGCATTCTCAATTGAGCTTTTATCGGTTTGTAAAACTAAGTAGTCCCTAGTTCTAGCTACTTGGTCGTTATAATTAGCTGTATTTAAAGCTAATAAAATAATCCCTATTAATAAAGCAACTAAAGTAATTACTAATAGTAAATAAAAGAGAAACTTGTTTTTTTGTTTTTGATCTTTAAATATCTTCTTTTTCATAATTACCCTTGGATATTAAGATTAGCTTTTTTCTTTCTTCAGAAAGTTCATTTATTAACAGGTAGTACTACACCTGCTTCAGCTGGTTTAGTTCTTCAAAAACCATACATGAAACAAGTTACTAAACTACCAATAATAATAGCTAAGAAGAAGAATGATAAACCTCAAGCTAAACCTTGTGGTCGGTTAGATGATACTGCTAATAAGAAACCAACGATTGGTCCACCGTGTGCTGCAGCACAGGTTACACCAAATGCACCAGCAATAGCACCCGCAACAGCTGATCCAACTACGTTTGAGATGATTGCTTTTTTAGGGTCAGTAACTGCAAATGGAATCGCTCCTTCTGAGATCCCAATAGTTCCCATTAGGATTGCACTAATTCCAAGTGATTTTTCACCTTCATTAAATTTCTTACGGAAGATTAAGGTACATAATCCCATTCCAAGTGGGGCAATGGGAATGGCAGCAGCCATCATTCCCATTGGCTCATAGATATTTGAAGTAATTAAGGTTGCACAAGTTAAGAAAGCAACTTTGTTAACAGGACCACCCATATCAAATCCTGTCATTGCTCCAATTAAGATCCCTAAACCTATTCCCAAACCAATACCAATATTACCGTTTCTAAAGGCTTCTTCAAGAGCCTTAATGAATTTATCCATGATAAATCCAATTGGAGCACCTAAAACAAATACAGCGATTAAAGCATAAAACAATCCCACACCTAAAGGAATAACAAAGACAGGCATGATTGGTGCTAGTGCTTTATTAATTCTTCAAGTATTAATTCATTTAACAGTGAATCCGATTGCTAAACCAAAGAAGATTGAGCCAATGAATCCCATTGCTGTAACTACTTTGATACCAGCAATGGGAAAGATTGCTTCAGGAGTATTTGCCAAGACACAGACAATAAATGCAGGAGCAATAGCGGCTCTTCCACCAATTGAATTAGCTATAAATGCTCCTAGAGCACCGATCATTAATGTGAATGCGACTACACCGATTTTTAATAAATAAAAGAAGAAGTCGCCTTCAACTGCATTGTATTGTTGGCCATAGATTAGTTTACCAACACCAATGGCGATTGCAATACAGATCCCACCAAGGATAACAAAAGGTACCATATAAGACACACCAGCTAAGATGTGACGCATGATCCCTGGGCGTTTAGCATCTTGACCTAGTGTTGTTTGGTTAGATCCTTTTTGGTTAAGTGTTGTAGCTTTATTAAAAGCTTCATTAATTAATTTTTCGGGTTCGTGGATAGCTGGTTTGATTGTGGTTTGGAACACACGCTTATGATTAAAGCGTGATGTGTCTAAACCAATATCAGCAGCCACGATCACTAGATCAGCATTCTTTATCTCTTCTTCACTAAACGGGTTTTTAGCACCAACTGATCCGTGAGTTTCCACTTTGATTCGATAACCCATTTTAGTTGCTGCTTCACTTAGTTTTTCAGCGGCTAGATAAGTGTGAGCTACACCTACTGGACAAGCTGTTAAAGCTAAGATTAACTTCTCAGAGTTATTATTAGTTGTTTGTGTAGCTGACGAATTTAAATAAGAAACAATTAATTTGGAAATCTCATCTGGATTATTAGAGCTAATCAACTTTTGATTAGCGTTCTTATCCATAATGAGCTTAGCAACATTAGAGATAATCTCTAAATGAGTGTTAGATGCATCTTGGGGAACTAAGATTACAAAAAGATATTGAACTTGTTTTTTCTCTTCATCCCATTCAACTGCTTGATGTAGTTTTGCAAACAACAATGCGGGTTGTTTGACTGTAGCAGTTCTAGCATGGGGGATGCCAAACAGATCTGGTAAAGCTGTGGATGATTCTTTTTCTCTTGCTAAAAAAGCTTGGTATAGCTCATCTTGATTAGTAGCTAAATTAAGCTTAACAGCACGTGTAGCTAGTTCTTTTAAGATATCGTCTCTATTCTTTTGTTTAAGATTAATAAAGACAAACTCGGGCTTATTAATTTCCATGGTTTTTGGATCACCTCTTTCTTTTATGCTCATTAAAAAATTACAGATTTAAAACGTAATTTAGAAGCATAAAACAACACTAATGGTTTAATAAGAGTTTAATACATATTTCTAGCTAACTTTACTTTTTTTTGGCTTCAAAGCTAATCTTGTTTTAACCAGAAATTTTGATTAATTTATTAATTAAATTAATGTTGGGATCTAAAACCCAGTTATTGGTCCCGTTAATTAAAAAATATAACCTTGAGCTTTCTCTAAACTAGATAAGAAGTTTAGAGTTTAACAATCTTAAGTTTTATCCCTTCTTTAATAAGATAAACACCTGCTTTTAATCTAAACCGTTTATTGTTTTTCTTTTGTAAAAAACTTAAGATGTTCTCTGCTTTTTGCTTAGAGTACTTAATATTATTTTTAGAGAACCACAAGTAAAGTAAATTGTAATACTCTAACGAATTAATTAAATCCAGGTAGTTACAATCCCAAGAAGAAAAAAAGTCTTTGACAGATTGATACCTAACTTGGTTTTTCTTGTTTAGTTCTAGAAAAAAATCAAGTTGTGCTTGTTTTTGTTCTTGAGTTAACTTACTTAGGTTTGTTCTAATCTTATTTCTTTGATACGTTGATAAGAAATTACTTTCATCAACCCCGTAAACTATATTATCTTGTTCTAGATAAGATAGAATCTCATCTTTTCACAGGTTTAGTAGTGGTCTAAATATCTTTAATGATTGATAAGATGAATCTTGATGCAAACCATAAAACAACTGTTCTTGGTTTTTATCATATTGCATAATTGCAGTTTCTAAAAAATCATCCTTATGATGAGCGATTAAACATTGATCTACTTGGTACTTTAAACCAGTAGATAAAAAAAAATCATAACGAATTTTCCTAGCTTGGTCTTGAAAATTCTTATGATATTGATATGAAGGCGAAACAGATAAGATCTCTAAAGGGATCTTATTTTTTAAACAATAGTCTGAAACAATTAATTGGTCACGTAGTGCGGTTGGTCGTTTGTTGTAATTAATATGACAAGCAACCTTAATTTGATCTTGATATCGATCTAATAGATAGATCGAATCAGGTCCGCCTGAGACACCAATTAAGTATTGTTTCTTATTGGTTGTACTCATTCATTAATTTGCTAAAGCTCTTATTTGATTTAAGAAAATCATAAGCAATCACACTAGCTGAAGCGATTGCGCTTTCTAATAAGATTAATTCGTTAGGAGCAAACTTACTTAAAACAAATGAGGCAATATTTTTTAGATCTTCGTTTTTAATTCCAACCCTTAGGCGCTTGAAATTTTGTGTGCCTAGCTGGCTAATAATATTAGCCACACCCTTCTGACCGTTAGCTGAACCGTTTTGCTTTAATCTCACCACTCCTAGATTAAAAGCTAACTCATCATGGATTACTAAGATATCATCGATCTGAATCTTATAAAAGTTAACTAGTTGACGGATAAAATTACCCGACAAGTTCATATAAGTTAAGGGTTTGGCAATAATAAAATCATCATGCTTGACATAAAGGCCATTAAATTGGGATTTATTTAATTCCAAATTTAAAACATCTAATAACTTGTCAATAATCTTAAATCCGATATTATGACGAGTGTGTTCGTATTCAAACCCAGGATTGCCTAAACCGACAATAAGTTTCATATGATAAAAAAAATTAATTAGGTGACCTAATTAATTTTAACCTTAACTCCTGGACCCATTGTTGATGATACCGAGATGTTTTGGATATAAACACCTTTAACAGCACTTGGTCTTCTTGACTTGATTAAGTCGATTAATGCGTTAGCGTTTTCAACGATCTTATTAGTATCAGTTGATTGTTTACCAACAGTCATGTGGATATTACCAAATGTGTCAGTACGGTATTCTTTCTTACCTTTTCTGTACTCAGTAATTGCTGTAGCAATATCTTGAGTAACAGTACCTGTTTTAGGGTTAGGCATTAATCCCTTAGGACCCAAGATCTTACCTAGTTTACCTAGTTCGATCATGAATTTAGGGTTGGTAATGATCACATCAAAGTCCATTCAACCAGCTTTAATCTCATTAATCTTATCGATCTCACCAACAAAGTCAGCACCAGCTTGTTTAGCTTCAGTTTGTTGGTCGGTAATAGCTAAGATTCTGATTGGTTTTGAAACGTTGTGAGGTAATGAGATTGCCCCTCTTAGTTGTTGATCAGCTTTAGTTGTATCTAAGTTCAATTTGATAGCAATATCAATTGAACTTTCAAATTTAGTTGTTGCTGTTTTTTTAGCGATTTCAATTGCTTTATCTAGATCATAGATCTGTTTAGGATCAAAACTACCTAGCGCAGCTTTAGTTTTCTTAGTTAATTTCTTCGCCATCGTTGATTAAGATCCTTTCTTGCTCTTAGTAACAGGATCAACACCTTCGATCTCTAATCCCATTTGTTTAGCTGTACCAGCGATCATTCTTAAAGCAGCTTCAGTATCATAAGCATTAAGATCAGCCATCTTATATTCAGCAATCTTTAAAGCTTCTGCTTTAGAGATCTTTCCAACTTTTTCAGTCTTAGGGTTTTTAGCACCACTTTCGATCTTAGCAGCTTTTTTTAAAAGAACCGTTACTGGAGTTGTTTTTAATTCGAATAAGAAGCTCTTGTCATTAAATGCAGTAATAATAACAGGAACTACGTCTCCCATTCGGTCTTTAGTTTTTTCGTTAAATTGTTTGGTGAATTCACCCATATTAATCCCAACTGAAGCTAAAGCTGGTCCAGGCTTAGCCTGACCACCGATTAGTTCTAGTTTGGCAATTCTTGTGATTTCTTTTTTAGCCACAAGCAACACCTTTCTATATTAAAAATTTTTGAATGTTCTTTATGCAGTATAGCGAACAAAGTTCTTCTGCACCAAATTAGAATTTCACAATCTTAATCTTTTGAAGATTGCTCTACTATTTTATCAAAATTATTTTTTAGTGCACGTTTGAAATTCTTGGTTTGATCGTTAATTGGCCGGTTAGGCACTTTATGGTGATGACGACATCTTGGCGCGTATGATTCAGTGTCACCAATAAGAATCGTTTCGCAATTGTAGTCAGCTGGTTGGTTATCAATTAAACGTTGACTTCGACTAGCTTCAGCACCACACTCAGAACAGATTGCGGTTAAGCGGATTACTGATTCTGCAATTCCTAAAATCTTAGGAATTGGACCAAAAGGTTCACCTCTAAAATCACGGTCTAAACCAGCCACAATTACGTTAATTTGGTTATCAGCTAATGTTTGGATGACTTCAACAATTGAATCATCAAAGAATTGCACTTCGTCAATTCCAACTAATTGTGGTTTATGTAATAAAACATAATCATAGATTTCAAATGCTTTTTTGATCTTTATTGAACCAATTCTACGCCCATCTCGAGAGTTGATAATCTCTTGAGCTGAACGAGTATCAGTTGCTGGTGAAAAGACCAACGACTTTACATCAGCATACTCATAACGTTTAATCTTGCGAATTAGTTCATCTGTTTTACCAGCAAACATCGGACCACAAATTGCTTCGATTCAACCATTAGTGGTGGTCATTGCGTTCTTCTTAGCCATTCTAAATAATCCCCTATATTTATATTTATAGAATTTTTATTCTATTGAACTAAATTTTTCTTTAAACATTAAATTTGAAAGTAATGACATCACCGTCTCGAACAACATATTGCTTACCTTCAAGACGGAGTTTACCTGCTTCTTTAGCTTTTAATTCAGAACCATATTGGATTAGATCAGATCAATAGATTACTTCGGCTTTAATAAAACCTCGTTCAAGATCAGAGTGGATAATTCCAGCACAAGTTGGTGCTAAAGAGTTCTTTTTAAACGTTCAAGCTCTAACTTCTTTTTTACCACAAGTAAAGAAAGTACATAATCCAAGCATCTCATAAGCTTTAAAAGCAATCTTGTTTAAACCAGTTTCTTTAATCCCAAATAGTTCAGTTATCTCTTCTAATTCTTTTCCTTGACCAAAAAAATTAGAGATCTCTTGTTCGATCTCAGCACTGATCGTTAAGTATTGTTCTGAGTGTTTTTGACAAAAATCAGCTAACGCTTGAACGTGCGGGCTTTTTAGTGGATCTGTTAGGTATTTGTCATTAATATTACCTACGTAGATTCTAGGTTTAGCTGTTAATAAATTAAAGTTCTTAATGATCGTTAATTCTTCTTGAGTATATTCAGATAGATCTAACATCTGATTAAGCTCAAGAGTTTTTTTAATCTTATTCAGTAGTTCGTATTCAACTACTACTGTTCGATCACCTGATTCGTATTTTCTTTTAATTTTATTAATTCGATTATCAACGATCTCTAGATCAGAGATAATCAACTCTAGATTGATCGTTTCGATATCATTAATTGGATCAACATGGTTGTGCACGTGGGTGATGTTTTTATTATCAAAACATCTGACCACGTGAATTAAACAATCCACTTCACGGATATTGTTTAAGAATTTATTCCCTAAACCTTCACCTTTAGAAGCGTTTTTAACTAGACCAGCTATATCAACAAACATGATTGTTGCATAAACAACCTTATCTGGTTTGATTTGCTTAGCCAATTGGTTTAAGCGATCATCAAGTAATTCAACGATCCCAAAGCTAGGTTCGATTGTGGCAAAAGGATAGTTAGCAACCAAGCTATTAGCGTTTGTAATCGCGTTAAATAATGTGGATTTACCAACATTGGGCAATCCAATAATACCTGCTTTTAACATATTAGATTAACTAAGCTTTGTTCTCTGAACCGAATAACTTGATCTTTTCAATACAAGTAGCTTTGATCGCTTCAAACCCTGGTTTTAATAGTTTTCTAGGGTCATAACCTTTTTTGTGTTGATCAAGATCTTTTTCTTCTAAGATGTATTTTCTTGTTGCGCTAGCAAAAGCTAATTGACATTCGGTATTAACATTAACTTTAGTTACACCTAAACTAATTGCTTTTTTCACTTGTTCATTAGGAATACCACTACCACCGTGTAGTACTAAAGAAGCATCACTAGCTTTTTTAAGTTCACTTAAAACTTCAAAGTTTAAAGACTTTCAAGTAGGGGGATAAATTCCGTGGATATTGCCAATACCAGCTGCTAACATGTCACAGCCTAAGTCTTTCATCTTCTTGCATTCTTGCGGGTTTGCTAACTCACCATTACCAACAACACCGTCTTCTTCACCACCGATCGTACCAACTTCAAGTTCTACTGAAGCGTTGTATTTTTTTGCTGCTTCGATTACTTTAATTGATTTCTCATAGTTTTCAGCAAAAGGTAAGTGAGAACCATCAAACATTACCGAACTAAAACCAGCTTCTAATGCCTTAAAAACACCTTCATAAGTACCATGGTCAAGGTGTAAAGCTACTGGTACGGTAATATTTAAATTGTTGATTGCATCATTTACGATATGATAAACGACTTGATATCCGCCCATATATTTAACAGCACCTTCACTAGCAGCCACGATCACAGGGGCATTAGTTTCTTGAGCTGCTAATAAGATTGCTCTAGTTCATTCTAAGTTGTTCGTATTAATATGAGCAATGGCATAACCTTCTTTAGTGGCTTTTTGAATCATTGCTTTAGCATTAACTAGTTTAGACATAATTTATTAATTTTCCTCCTCTGTTGAATCAACAATAATATTGTCGTCGATTAATGAAGATTCTTCACCTTCATTGCTAATTTCAGGAGAAGATTCATCAACTTCAACTTGAACCTTCACGTGTTCATAACCTTCTTCAAGGTATTCTTGTTGGTTATGTAATGTTTCAGATAATTTTGCTCATTCATCATGAAGCATCATTGATTTAATTAACCATTTTTGGTCACCAACATAAACAAATCTAGTGTCTTGAATTAAATCAGTATAGAATGCTCCAATTAGTTCTTGAGCATCTTTTTTATTGAAGTTTTCGTCTTTAACAACTAGTTTTCATAAGTCGTTAAAAGTAAATTCCTTCTTGACAAAGTTTTTTTGGGCAACTTCGTAAGCCTTATCAATTAATGAAGTCATTTTATATAAAATATATCTTTTTAATTATATATATACCAATAAAAAATATGAGTATAAGTTTACCCATATTTTTACTAGTTAGTTATTATAAATTATTTTCTTTAAGTTGATCTGATCTCTTTAAAATTGGTTAATTTTTAAATTTAAATTGATCAGGGACATTATTTCTGTTGACCCCATTAGGGAACAATCAAGTTTTTTCATTAGCTCTTCTTTTGATCATTTGATCAAGGTAAGAATCTTTTTGGTCTTTACCACCACCATAAACTAAATCATATTGAGGTAAGTTGTATGATCCATATAAACCATCATAGTTCATACCTTCACTTCTAAGTGCAGTTACATAACCTGAAGTTCCAGTTTTTGCAACCCCATATAAGATTCCTCAAATTTGACCGTTACTATCAATAATTCTTGTACCTGAAGCACCACCTGAAGGTACGTAATTATTAATTAAGTAACCTAAACCAGTGTTAACATATTTCATTCTTGAATAAATCTTAGGTGAACCATCAAATGATGGATAAGATAAGAATAAATCAGTTACACCCGGTTTATTAACAAACGTTCTTGTATTAGACCAACTTAGATCACCACCTTGTTCTTTGTGATCTCTTAAGAATTTAGTTGGATTAGAGTTAGCGTAATAGTTACCTGATTTGTTTGATCAGAATGAAACGTAGTTTCTATCCGCTATGATGTTTTCCCCATCTGATCCGAGGTATCTAATCTTATAGTCATCATAAGAATTGGGGAATCCGATTGCGTATAAGTCGTTTTGTTTTAAATCTGTATATGTTTTGTCATCTAGCAATGAAGAGCTAGCGAATTTATATTTTTTATCAGCAGGTCAATTAGCGTAATCTGAAGTTAATCACTTCGCAATCTGTTCATTGTTAAATGTGATTTCAATCACACCAAAGTCAATCATCGTTTTAGCATCACTATATCGACCTCTTTCGCTTGGAACAGAGCTATCTTTTAAGAAATCAGCTCCTAAAAAGATTGGTTTAATATTTTTAGGATGAATATTTACCCTAACATAAGGTGTAGATATTTTATCGAACTGTTCTTGTGTAGTTATTGTAATTTCATCAACATTTTGCTCTTTTATATAGTTTAATGTAGTTACAGCATTAGGCTGAGTTGTAGCAAATCTTGAACCAGTTGGTGTAACATCCTTATTTCAATAGTTGGCAAAAGTTAAGCTAGCAAAATTTGTTCTAGTTTCGTATTTTCTGTTCTCAAAATCTCTAAAATCATTGCTGGTTCCAGCGATATCTGGCAACAATAGATTTTCTAACACGTGCATGTTGCTAGCAAAATACCAAGTTGTTGGATATTTACCATTTTCTGCCAACTTATAATCTAAAATTCAAGTTGTACCTAAGTAAGATTGTAATTTTTGATCAATCTTTTGCTCATCAGTAAGCTTTTCAGATTCTCGACTCTTCACTGGATCTGATAAAATGTTAGAGTAATATAATGAATAAACTGTTTTAGAAAAATCACGATAGTGATCATTAAGGATCGTTCTAGGTAGACCTAAAAATCCAGTAGAGTCAGCTAAGTTAATAAAATTTAATCCAGTACCTAAAACTCCAGGTTGATAAGCTGGAATTAAATTAGGACCTTTTAAGTCCTTTCTTTGAACAAGACCACTTCCAATAGTTCCATCTTCACCGATATTAGGTAATAAAAAACCATAACCAAAAGCATCACGATAGGTTGGTAAACCTAATTTCTTAGCTTTATCATCATATTCTTTTAATTTTTCTGGAGGAATATCATTAGGGTTAGTTACCCCTGCATTTGGTGTTGAAGTCTCACTAACAGGTCCTTCACCTCTAGCCTTGCTTACATTATTAAGGTTGATGTAAGCATCATAATTAGGGTATTGATTTGCAACTACTCTTTTACCATTAATGATTGCGTTATTTACTTGAGGGTCTGGTAACGAAATTGAGTTTGCTGCGCTACTCCCACCACCAGGACCAAAAGGGTTTCCACCATTATTAGGATTAGAGGGATCGCTTGGATTGGGTTTTCCTTCTTCCTTTGGTGGATCCTCAGGTGAATTCTTACCACTATTACAGCTTGCTACGATTATCGAGCTAACTGATAATAAAGTGAATAAGTATTTGAATGTTCTAAACTTAGCTTTAATCATTTGAATCTTATATTTTGATTAATAAAGCCAGCTATCTTATATTTAATTATATAACATAGCTTTATAAATTCTGATTATTAGATCTATCTATTAATGAAATAACCAAGTATTAATATTTTTACCTGGATTAATTAGTCTTAACCCTTGGTGGTAAGACTTAGTTTGATTCTCATCATTAGTCCCATAAATTAGATCATATTTAGGTAAGTTGTAATTACCATAATAGTTCTGATAATTAAAACCTTCTGAGTGAAGAGCTAATGAGATACCGGTGTTAACATCATTATCTGAAGCAAAGACTAAACCAACTATTTCGTTATTAGAGTTAACGATTGGTGAACCACTACCACCTGGTGTTATATCATAATGATCAATTAGATAACCTAATCCAGTATGTGCAAAATCGGTTTTGTTAGCGTTATAGAAACTATTAGCTTCTCGACCTATTCTTGGATTGGTTAAGAAAATATCAGTAATTCCTGGTTTATTAACAAATGACCTAGAAGTAACATTTCAAGAGAAATCTCCACCACCTTCGCTAACACCGTTAGTGTTTTGTGGTTTGTTAATTCATGGTGTTCTTAAATTATCAATATTACCATAAATTCTTGTATCAAGGATGCCATCACCTCTAGAAGTAGGAAAACCTAGAGCATATAAACTGTTAGCAGGTAATGATTCATATTTAGCATCATCTAAATATGAATATTTAGCAGGTTTAAATTTATCTTCTTCTTTTCATTCCGCGTAATCGTTGGTTACGCTTTTAGCGGTTTCTGCACTATCAAAAGTAACTCTAATCACACCAAAATCTAATAATGTTTGAGCTGCTTGGTATTTAGCATCTTGAGTAAATGAACTAGTAGTTTGTTTGAGCGCATCATTCCCTAGAAAAACAGTTTTAACACTACTAGGGTTAATTGAATTAACTTTTAAATAAGGATCTTGAAAATTAACTCCTTGAGCTTGTTGTGGGCTAATTCTTTCACCCAGTTTAACTTTTGATTGATCTAATTGGAACAATTCGATCTTAGTTGTGTGAGCATTATTATTACGGATTAATGCTTGACTATCTCCAGCTAACTGTAAGTGTTGCAACACGTGAAAATTACTAGCAAAATATCAAGTTGTTGGATATGAATTATCACTAGTTAAATCATAATCTAACAACCAAGCTGTTCCGCTTCAATTACCAACATTATCTCCAGCATTCTCTGAAACATGATTAGAATTATCTTGTTTAATTGGTGAATCACTTAATTCATTAGTTATTCGAATTGAATAAGTAATTTTAGACAATTGCTGATATTTTTTATTAGCAATCATCCAAGACCTACCTGGATCAATAGATGCTAAATTATTACCTCTAACATTGTAATAAGGAATACTTACAGTTGAATTCGTATCATTGATTACATCAATGGTATCATTTAAGGTTTTCTTATCTTTATCAATACCAGGTAAACCAAATCCATAAGCATAAGCATCTTGATAGTTAGGTTGATCAATTGTTTTAGCTTTATCATTAATTGCTTTTAATTGAGCATTAGTTAAGATGAATGGACTAACATGAGATTTATCTGCGCGATCTTTTAATCAGAATGATGGCTTTTGAGTATTTTTGTTGTTGTAAAGATAGTAGTTTACAAAGTTGGTAGTTGCAGCAAAATTAGGGTACTGATCAGCCACCACACGTTGATTATCGACAACCTGGTTTCTTCACTGATTTTTTGCTGGAATCGGTTGATTAATATTATCAATATCAGGGTTAAATGAATAAAGTTGATTACCATTATTGTTCCCAGGAGTGGTTGAACTGCCACTCATTGTATTTGGGTCAGGTTCATTTTTAGCATTAGTACAAGAGCTAAAAATCAGAGCGCTACTTAATGATACTGCCAAATATTTGGTTCATCGTTTAGTCATATTAATTTATGGAAAAAAGAGGATTGATCTTTTAAGATTAAAGATCAACTTTGTTTAAATTTAACTCTTCGTCTGTTGGTAAATTTAAGTTAGAACCAATAAATGAGAAGATCTCAGGTGATTGGTTGATATATTTACCTTCAACGATCCGAATTACTGATTCAAGAGTTTCTTCAAGTGGAACATATACTCCCTTAGCTTTGGTATAAGCTTCAGCCACAAAGAAGTTTTGGGTAAAGAAGTTTTGCAACTGTAATGCTTTCTTAACGATGATCTTATTATCCTTATCAAGTTCATCGATCCCCAGGATTAAGATTACATCTTCTAGATCACGGTATTTTTGTAAGATACTTTTAACTTCAATGATCGCATTATAGTGTCTTTGACCGATAATATCAGGCGACACTGATGAAGATGAAGAAGCTAGTGGGTCAAAAGCGGGGAAGATATTTTTAGAAGTTTGTTCACGTGATAATACTAATGAACCATCAAGGTTACTAAAGATCGATACTGCTGAAGGGTCAGCTAAATCGTCCATTGGTAAGAACAATGTTTGGAACGAGGTGATTGAACCATCTTCTGTAGCATACAAGCGGTCTTCAACGTTTGATACTTCAGTATCAAGAGTTGCTTGGTAACCTCCAGTGATCGGTTTTTTATTTAACCCGGGAGCTACTTCATTACCAGCTTGGATAAATCTGAAGATATTATCGATGAATAATAGAACATCTTCTTTTTCAACATCTCTTAGATATTCAGCTGCAGTAATCCCATAAGGAACGATCGACATTCTTGCTCCTGGTGGTTCGTCCATCTTTGAGATGAACATCATTGAGTCTTTCATCAAGTCAGATTGTTCTAACTCTTGGTACAGTTCAACCCCTTCACGACTACGTTCACCTGAACCAATGAAGATTGATGAGTTTTTCTTAGCACTATTTGATCTTGAAGAGTTAAAGATAATCTCTTTCATTAAAACGGTTTTACCAACCCCAGCACCACCTAGGATTCCAAGGTTATGACCTTTAAGGATTGGCATAAAGAAATCGATTGCTTTAATCCCAGTTTCTAGAATCTCATGTTTAGAATAGATCTTCTTTTCTTTTCTAATCGTTGAGTTCATCTCAATGTACTTAATCCCTTTAGCACGTTGTTGTAACATCGGTACTCCAGAGATATCATAGATATTATTTTTAGCTGCTTGACCAACTGGTACTTTTAGGGTGTCATTAGTATTAACAACTTGATCACCAATCTTAATGCTTTGCTTTTGGTAAATAACGATCGCTCTAACACTGGTATCATCAATAATTCTTTTTACCAACAACACACAGGTGTTATTGTGTAAAGTTAAGATGAAATCTACTTTTGGTAGTTCTTCTTTTTTAAATGTTGCTTCCACAACATTATTTCAGATCTTAGTAATGTGTCCGATCATTATAAAGCTCCTTTCATATTATTAACAATTGCTTGTAACTCTTCTGGTTTGAAATCAATAAATTTCTTATCAACATCTATCTGTAAATCATAGTTTTTGTACTTGAAGTACTGACTTAATGAGTATTCAAAGAAGTTACGCATTAAGTCATCATTAAAGTCTTGACCTGATTCTAAGTGATCATAGATCCACTTAGCAATCGGATCGGTATCAATTAAGGCGTTAATAAATGATAGTGCTTCTTGGGCTTTGTTATCAACCTTACGAAGGGTGCCCCAAAGGATTAGTTTGGTAATTAACAACATGAACCGTTCAGTGTAGGGAGCAAATCCTTTTTGAATAAACAGCTGTTCGATTGCTTTACCTTTACTGATTAGATCAGCTGTTTCTTCATTAAGATCATATTTTAAAGTTCATAACTTACTTTGACGCTTATAAGCACGATACTTCTTATTAATTTGCGAAGCTACTTTAGCAATCACACTTGATTGTACTGAACTACCTATACGCGAAACTGATAGGTCAATATTAATTGCGGGTAAAATCCCATTAGCAAATAGATCAGTATTAGTTACGATCTGACCATCAGTAATCGAAATCAAGTTAGATGAGATTAATGAGGTGATATCGTTATTTACGGTTTTAACGATTGGTAAACAAGTAATTGATTTACGGTCAGCAAACTTTCCTGCACGTTCAAGCACAGAAGCATGACTAAAGAAGATATCACCAGGGAATGCTTCTTTACCAACGGGACGGTTAACTAATAAAGACATTTCACGGTAGATATTAGCGTGTTTGGTTAAGTCATCAAAGATTACTAAAACATCTTGGAAGTGAGAGATGTTTTCAGCGTGTGCCATTGCTACATAAGGAGCTAAATATTGGTGGTAAGAATTAGTAGCAGGAGCATCAATAATAATTGTGTTTTCTAGTGCCCCATGTTTTTTAAGAGTTTCATAAACATCAGCTACGTTCTGACGTTTTTGACCAATTGAAACATAGATACATTTAACATTAGTCTTACGGATCGTTTGGTTAATAATCGCATTTAGTACGATATGGGTTTTACCCGTACCTCTATCACCGATAATTAACTCTCTTTGTCCCTTACCGATTGGCATCAAGAGATCAATGGCCATGATCCCTGTATATAGTTGTTCGTTTAAACGGTTAACTTCTAATAAGTTTCTTGAAGTGGCAAACGCATTAGATGATAATGAGTTAGCTTGAAACTCCGGTTTGTACTTCTTGGGATATAGGATATTACCATCAATATCAATGATATTACCAAAGTATTGTTTGGTTGTTTTAACATTATTATCACTATTGGTTGGAATGATCTCATCCCCAATCTCAAAGTCAGCATTAGCAGCATCAACGATTAAAAAACCAGTGTCAGTTGTCGCACTAATTACCATAGCTCGAAAATTAGGTTTGTTTCTAATCGTGAAGACTTGATTTTGTTGGTATTCAAATCGACCTTCGACTTGAATAACATAATCTAAAGCAGCAACAATTTTAGGATTCATATGATTTATTAAAATACTCCGATGATTTTTAAAGCAATCAGTGCAGTTGAAACTAGTGCGATAGAAGCAATAATTAAAACAGTAATGATTAAAGGTTTGTTTAATTTACTAATTTGTTTGGTTTTATTGAATGCTAATTGCATGAAATAAAAACCGTATAACGAGATTGAGATAATTCCCAAGAAGACAGCTAACATAATTAAGAATGGATTAGCTATTGATCTTGAGTTGGCTAAGATATTGTTAATATCAGTTGAGAATGATGCTAGTCCAGCTTCTTTTTCAGCATCGCCATTAGCTTGGTTTGAGATTGAATCATAAACCAAGTTGAATGGTCGAAGTGTTTTATTCGTCTCTTTAATTTGGGTCACAAGTGAATCAAATTGGATTTGCGGTGAACCGATCGTTTGTTTGGTTAGAGAATCTAATCTTAATAGTTTTCTTCTAGCTTCAGCAAACGAATCGTTAAATTGGTTGATCGAAACGTTGTTTTGTTCTAAAAGCGCTATTAGTTTTGGTTTTAGATCTTCTTTATTAAAGTCACGAATAAAAGCAATAAAGATCCGTTTGTACATCTCACTAACTAATTGTCAGTATAAGAATTGGGTATTAACTAATTGGTTTCTTAAAAAGTTTAAGAAGTAACTATTACTTTGTTCTGTGCTGTAACCAAAACTTCGGCTTAAGATGATATTTAGATCATCTTTAAACTCTGGTTTATTGATTGCTCGCATTGCTAAATAAACCATTTGGAAGATCGTTTGTGGTTCGACATAAACCTTAGTTGCATCACCATAGTTTAAATCAGCGTTAAGTCCAACTGCTTCATAGAAGTTTAAGAACAGTTTTTGCATTGCTGGATAAGCTAATTCACGGTTTTGGTTAATCTGTTGTTCTGTTCCACTTAGTCCAACGGTATCAAGTTCTCTTGTATAAGTGGTTGTTGCATTTTTATCAACTGAGTCTTGGATCTGTACAGTAGCATTAACTTTACCGTTGTTGTTATTTAACGCAGTTACTTTATAAGTAAATCTCGTGTTAATTGGGTTTTCAAAGTAAAAGAAAACATCAGATTTATTGGCTTCATTATAAGTGCCAAAGCGGTTTAATAATGCACTACTTGATAATGTTGAGTATAAAGATCTTACTTTAGGAACAAATCTAGGGATATTTTCAATTAGTTCTTTTGGATCAGTTGGTACTTGTTTACCTTCAACTGGAACAGTTGGTGGTAACAAGTTTTCAACAGCCTGGTTATTTTGTTGGTTCTGTTGATCTTGTTCAGCCGGATCTTTGTTTTGTTCTAAGTCAAAGTCGATAAATCTTGGTCTGATCTTGCTGATAATATAGTCATCCCAGCTATTAAAGTTCTTAGGTGGGTTTGAGAACACCCCAGCATCATTAGTGTCAGTAACACGACCATTAATATCATAATCCTTACCAACACCTGGTAGATCAGAGTCGTTTAAGAAGATTGATGTTGCACTTTGTTTTAAAGCATTAAAGTAAGTTTTTAAAACGTTCTTACCTTCTTCATCTGAAGTAGTATTTTGTACTTTAGCTTTTTGTGGATCTGCATTTGGTGTAATTGAGTTTCCTTCACCAGTAACTTCTTTTTTATAGTTGGTAGTATCCGTATTACCCCAAATCTTATTTTCATAAGTTTTGTTATTAAATACGATCTTACCTTTATTAAATTCAGCATTAGCTGAAAGCACATAAGGATAAACGATATCTAAACCAAATTTTGAAGGGTTAGTTTTAATCTCATTTTGATTCTTAGCAAAGAATGCTTTGATCTGAGAATAATAAAGGGTTTTATTAAACTTCTCTTCAAAACTTAGATCACTTTGATTTTGAATCGCTGCAATTCTTTGATCGATTAGATTATCTTTACCTAAAAAGATCGCTTGAATAAACTCCCCAATTGTATCTGACATCTTGTCATCAATATAAGTTTTTAAAGTAGCTAAGTTTGCTGGTTGTCTTGGTTTTTCTTGAGCTTGATCAGCACGGCCGTTATTATTATTAGCTACTGGTGCGTTGGGATCATTTGGTTGAGTTGGTGTTGAAGGATCTAATCCTTCACCAGCTTGATTAACCAATTGATATTCATTATTTGAATTTTTATGACGAGTAATTACCCCACTAAGAGCAGAAGCAAATACAGCAGGAATCATGAATCCAAATTGTCAATAAATCAATCGTTTTAGTTTACTTTTATTTTTCATTTTTATCGACCTTTTTCTCTGCTAGATTGAAGTTGCGAATTAAAGAATAATACCTTTTTTCTTTTCTCACAGCATTGTAATCAATCAACTCTTGGAAGTCTAAACCTAAGTTAATCTTAGATTCGTAATATGATAATTTCTTATTAAATTCAGCAAGCATATCATCATATTTTTTGATCTTGAATTTGTAATCTATTCTTAGTGGTTCGAAGTGGTCGTCGCTGTAAATCGTGACCTTGTTGTTTTCAATCTTAATAAACGAGTTACGGATAATGTAATAATCTTCTTCATCAGCAACTGGATCATAGATCTTAAAGAAAACGTTCTCAACACTAATTAATGAATTATCTTGAATTAAGTCTCATTCATCAATCTGGTTAACATTAAGCATGAAATAACCTTGTTTGTAGCTAAACAGTTTATTGTTAAACCGAATGAATTCGATCTCTGATGGAACAGTTTTAAAGTTGTGTTTTGCCATAATCTAATCCATGTCTCCATCCTTTTTTGATTCCATATTAATCATGGATTCGTTGCTTCTTGTTAACATTTGCAACTCTTGAATTTCCAACTCACGTTTTTGTTTTAAGATCTCCCGCCTTAAGTTAAGTAAGGTTTCATCTAAATCACTAATTGTTTTGTTGTATTTAACTAGGTTGTTTTTAGCAACAATTAGTGATGATTCAACTAGTAACGAGGTAACAACGTTTCTTAGATAAGAGTTAATCTCATTAACAATGAACTCTTGTAAGTTGTTATACAACTTGTATTTTTCAATGTTCTCAACGATCGTATCAGCTTTTTCATAATAAGAAGTATCTAATTCGAAATGCTTGATTGGTAAGATCTTTAAGAACTTGTTTTTAATCTTGTTTGAATTAATTACGAAGTTGATATCAATAATATCACCTGATTCGATCTTTAAGCGAATGATCTCAGGGATCATTTTGCTAAGCTCGTCGTAATCGTTTTCTGGGTAGTGCTTAACAACTTCTAATTTGTTTTTAAGACAGAAGTTTTTAGCATGTTCACCAATCGTGATGAACTGATCTTCTTTAACATTTTCTTGTTTTAAGATTGCGCGATCATATCTTGAATAGTTATCAGCAGCAGCATTCTGGGTTTCTGTTACGTAGATTCATAAGCGCTTTTTGCTAACAAAGAACATGTTTTCGACCTTATCAAGGGTAAGGTTGATTAGTTTGTTGTTTGCCAACAACGAACTTTCTTCATAAAAAGGGTTCTTTAAATTAAATTTCTTGTGCAAGATATCTAATAAGGTTTTAGAATTGATCGCTCTTTTATAAAAGTATTCAAACCGCTTAGATAATTTAAAGATTTTAATTAAAGCAATATCACGCTTTGAACTTACTAGGGTGTAAATGTTTTTTAAACTAGCTTGTTTACGCTCAAGTTTTTTGATGTCCATAAGAAATTACGCGTTAATGATCTCTTTAGAAAACACAACCTTTAATTGGTTGGTTTCTTTAGAACGGTAAACTATAATTCCATCAACAACTTCGACAATCTTGTGTTCGTCAAATAACTGGTGATTCATCAACAAGTTGAATCGTTCAGCTAAGAGCTTTAAATGTTTGTTCTCAGTTAAATCTGATCTTAAATTAACCCCGTCAGTTTGCGAAGATTCTACAGTGGTTACTGCAGGAATTAATTTCGTGAAAGAAAAACGGATGTTCTTAGTTCAAGAAATAATAAAGCTATCAAAAACGATCTGTAAGTGGTTAGCTACAGCTTGCTTAAGCTTTTCAATAAACAACTTGGCTTGAGGTGAACTTTCACCAGTATTGGTTTGCAATAAAGCCGTGTTAAATAGTTGAGAAAATTCAACAAAGTCTTCGTGTTGAACTAGAGAAGGATAACTTGTTTCAATAATTTCTTCTTGTACAGTATTGTTTTTATTTTTGTTTTTCATTATGAATTAACTCCTGACTGATTATTTAATTCTTGATTAGTTTGACCACTATCTTTTTGGTTAGTTTCTTCTTGGTGTTGAACGATCTTAATCTTTTTAAAATTAAAGATCTTGTTCTTATTAATAAAGAAGTAGATAAAGTAAATACTTAAAACGACATAGATAAAGTTAAGACTTAAGATGATCGCAAGTAAAGCATATAAGATCTGATTGATTGATAGATCAGAGTTTAATGACTTCAATGAGAAGTTTTGGTTATTAATTAAGGTGTTATTAAATGTGATTAAGAACACACTTGCCACGATAAATACTGATACCAAACTTAAGCTGATGATGATTCCAGCTGATTGTTTGTTAGCACTAACAATATAAGTTAGGATCACAAATAAAGTGATTAAGGTGATGATTAATAAGCTGATATAACCATTAGCCGTATCAAAGTTAGTACGGTTAAAATCCGAAGCAATGAAGGTTGATCAGATTAATAATAAAGAACCTGAGTGATAGATATTGTTGATCACTGGTGTTTTGTTTCTTCTAATTACAAAGAAGTAAATTAACCAGTAAGTTAAGAACAACAATGTTCCCAGGATTCAGAACCAGTTAGTAACTAGATCAACATTGTTCGTATTAATCAGGCTATTATCTGGGTATTTACCTTCAGCTAGAACCCTGATGATACCAAACACTAAAGTTGTTAAGATGATAAAAGAAAAACCGATTGTTCCATAAGCTTTGTTTTTCAAATCATCATTAATTAATTTCACAAAGAACAGCTTTAGGTTTAATAAAGTGTATAGGTTAGATAAGATGAATAATGAGATTGATAAGGTAATTAAAACGAACAATAAAACAACTCTAGCAGGTGATAAACCAGTTGTTAATGAGTTAATAAAATCGATTACCTTATTGTTGTTAAAGATGATCAGATCATCTTGACCACCTTTAATTAGTTGATCTAAAAAGATAAATAAGATGATCCAACTAATTACTTTAGCTGAGTAAGAAATTAGGATAATAAAAAGGTTTTTATTACTAATTGGTTGGATCTTCTTATTTAAAAAGTAGCTAATTAATCAATAAGTATAGTTAAGAACCACTAAGATGACATTTAATGAACAAATACCTAAAACAGTTACTAAACTGCTTTGGTTGTTTGTTCATCCTAAAAGTAGTGCTCCACTAATAATACTTAAACTAATGTAGATGATGAATCAAATTCAGTAACGTTTAATTCGGTGATTGATCGAACTAATATTTTGGTAGTTTCATCATAGTGAAGTAATAAAAACTAAATATAAACCTATTAATCTTAATAGGATATAGAAATTAATACTTTGAAAAGTTGGGTTTTGGAATTGGAACAGAGCTGTTATTGGAAACCGGTTGGGATCAATAGCAGCTTGTTGCATCATATTGCCTGCTGCATCTCTTTGGGGAACTAAGTTGACCAAAAATAACCTGGCAGGTTCCATTATAAAACCAACACTAAATGAAAATAAGATTGAAAAGATTAATAAACGATAAAACAAAACGAGTTTAGCGTTCTGTTTTATCGAAACAACTTCAGATTTTAGTTCGTAAAATATGTTATTGTTTGGTATCTTAAATAATCTTTTAAATTTATCCAAATTAATTGATAATTTTTTAACAGACATTTATATATTCCTAATAAGCTCAACGTGATCAATCTTCACATTTTAATGAGAAACTAGATCTTACCCAGCTAATAAATATAGGCTTATCAGCATTTATAGTTTATATTGATAAGTTATAACAAAAAATAATAATTATGTAACCCTAAAAGGCACCGAATTCAATTTTGTGTAAAACAATTAATTAACTCAAAAAAAGAAAGGTTAATATAATTTTATAAACGGTAATAAAAATGAATTCAAAAGACGAACAAATGAAACAGATTCAAAAATTAATTGTTGAATTTGTAAAACAATTTGGTCCTAGTAGTGGAAAACAACTATTAAACATCACTGATTATATTGCTAAGCCTGTTTTACAGGCTCTGGTTGATGGTGAACATGTTGGCAAACTAGAATTATTGAGAGAAAATGCTGATAATGATGAGAATGTGTATCAAAACGGCTCATACACTAGAAATGTTAAGTGAGGGCAAGAAGAAATTCCCATAAAAATGAAAAGAATTCGTGGTGAAAATCAAGACTCTCAAATTATCCCGAAATATCAAAGAATTATCCATGATAAGTTTATCTTAGATGTTCTTTCTTTAGCTTCTACTCGTTTGTCAAACAATGAAATCGCTGATCAAATAACGTCAATATATGGATTCAAAGTAAGTCCTAGCGTAATTTCAAATTGTATCCAAACTGTTCAAGATGAGATGCGCGATTGGCACGAAAGACCGCTAGAAAACAACTACCCAATCATAATGATTGACGGTAAAGTCTTTAAGATCAAAACTGAAGAAAGCGGACGGTCAAAGTACGTAAATAAAACGCTTTATGTCGTGGTAGGAATCAATGCGGATGGTCAAAAAGAGCTTATAGCGCTATACGTAAGCAACACCGAATCTGCTACAGAATGAATTAACATTCTTGATAATTTGAAAGAACGCGGCTTGTCTGAAACATATATTATTGTTTCAGATGGTTTAAAGGGTTTGAAAGAAGCGATTGAAAACGTTTATCCAAAAGCAATGCATATTACTTGCACGGTTCATATGATTAGAAATGCTGCAAAATATGTATCTCATTCTATGAAGTCCGATTTTTTAAGAGACTTAAAAAACATATATGGAGCAGACAATTGAGAAAGTGCAAAACACAACTTTGAATATTTAAAAAATAAGTGAGGCGGTTCTAACAAGCGCGCAGTTGAAGTTGTGGAAAGAGCGATGGACAACATAGAAAAACTCTTTAGCTTTTCTAAAGCTTTACGGACATTAGTTTATACCAGCAACATAGTTGAAAACTATAATTCAGTAATTGGGAGTTTCCTAGCTGCTAAAAAGTCTTTTAATAACATAAACCAGCTGTTATTAGACCTATATGTACATTTTGGTTACAATCCAAGATATAAAAAACTAAATCAGAAAAGTAATAGAGTGAGAAATTAATATAGAATATATGAAGAGTTAATGGATGTATTTCCGAACTTACTTAAGAAAAACTAAAAGTTCGAAAAAATCCAATTACACAAAATTAGCTTCGTTACCCCCTAAAACGCTTATTAATCAGTATTTTAGGTTTAATAACTATTAAAAAATACAACTATCCTTATAAGTATTTTAATATAGGGATCTTTATATATCAATAGGTAGATTTTAGATTGGTTTGAATTTTGTTCTTAGTAAAAACCAATCTTAAGATTTTAATGGTGCAAGAGCTTAAAACTAATTATCTGTTTATTTTTAATTATCTGAGTTTGAAGTGAAGTTATGATCAAGTTCTTTTACAGATCATTTATGATCTGATCAGCGCAAACGATTTGTTTAGCTTTTGGATAGATCTTATCTAGAGGTTCTTTTAATAGTTGTGACTTCTTATAAACAACAAGTTCAGGTTCACTTAATCCGCGTTTTTTCAGTTTTTCAAGAACGTGGCTTCAGTTCTGTTCAGTTTCTTTATTATTTACGTAAAAAGAGATAAGCTCACTCTTGTTCTGATGATTTATTGCCACAACAAGATAAAGAACCTTGTTTTTAAACTTAACGTTTTGATCTTCATTGATTTTAATTTTGAATGGTTTTAGATCAAAAAGCAAGGTTTTATAGTTGTTATGAAGCGATTTTGAATGTCATTTTTTTGTGTCTGGTCTA
Organism: Mycoplasmoides gallisepticum; assembly: GCF_900476085.1. Lineage (NCBI taxonomy): Bacteria > Bacillati > Mycoplasmatota > Mycoplasmoidales > Mycoplasmoidaceae > Mycoplasmoides > Mycoplasmoides gallisepticum. The sequence goes on along the minus strand of NZ_LS991952.1, from coordinate 860,031 downwards.
AGTTGTTTTAGGTATTCTAAAAAAAGCTCTTCACTTAATTGAAAACCATATAAATTAGTTAGTTGGTTAGATATCTCGTTATCTGAAAGATCGTTTGAAGCTAAAGAGATAATGTCAAAGATAAATTTAGTATCAAAAGATCTTTGGTACTTAACCACAATCTTAGAGCTTTGGTTTTTATACCTAAGTCGACTGATCTTAATTGGGAAAGATTTATCACCCCATTTAACTTTCCTAGTATACAAACCATTTTGATACACCTTTTGATCTTTGATGGTTTCTTTTAACAAAGCCAGTTTTGCTTTATGCTCAATTAGAACTAAAGTTTGCAAAACAGGTCTAGCAATACTGTCTGTTAAATTTAACAAAGCATTCGTGTTGTCATAATAAAATTGCTTCACGTATTCAACCAAGAATTCGTTAGTTTGGTTTGCTTTATTATCTCTCTTACCCATCTTCTTAATCACCAGATTAAGTTTATTTTAGCTTAACTTTACGAATAGATTAGTTTTTTACACATAATTATCTACCTCTAACAATTAGAGGAAAAAAAACACACGATTAATTTAAGTAAAAGTTAACTAAAAATTTGATTTAAAATAATATCAACAAAGAAGATAATTAATTGATATATAATAATTATAAGTGCTTTATTAAAAGCATTTTTTTAATATTTGCCATAATGCGTAAAAAGATTATTTTGATTTGTGAGCATTGCTTAAATCGTAATTACACAACAACAAGATCTAAACTTGAAACAACAAGATTAGTTCTTAATAAATATTGTTCTAGTTGTAATCAAAAGACCGTTCATAAAGAATCGCACTAACAAATTGGGTAAGATTATGGATCACAAGAATAAAAATATTAATCTAAGAAAAAATCCAAAGGTTATTCTTGAAAGTTATCAAGACGATAACATTAAAAAAGAACAACAAAAGATTAAAGAAGAAGCTCTAGAACAAAAGAAATTTAAAGAAGAGCGCGAAGAACAAGAATATCGCGAACAACTTCAAAGAGAAAAGAAAAATAAAGGTTCATTAGGACTTCGTTTAAAACGCTGATGATTTGGGATGGAAAAAGAATCAAGAAGAATTACTTGATGTACTCCTAAATTGTTGATTACCAACTTTTTAATCGTAATTGCGATTGTGGCTTTTTTAACCGGTTTATTATTTGGTATTGACCAAATCTTTAGTGCGATCGGGATCTTAAAATAATTTGAGCAAGAGATATTAAATCATGAGTAAAAAATCTACCGCGCAATGATATATTGCGACTACAACTAACGGAAATGAAGATTCTGTTATTAAAACCTTAAAAGCTAAAGTTAGAGCACTTCACTTTGAAGATCAGATCTTAGATTGTAAAGTAATTAAGTTTCGAAGTGTGGAAGAAACTATCTTTGATAGTAACAATCCCACCCACAATATCCCCGCAACAATGCGTAATAGTACCTACATTAAATGGGTAACTGTTGATAATGGGGTTTATAAGAAGTATAAGATTACAGATACAAATAAATACCCTGGATACATCTACATTAAGATGGAGATGAATGAAGCAGCTTGGTTTGCAGTAAGAAACACAGTTAATATTACTGGGATCGTAGGTTCATCTGGTAAGGGAGCTAAACCGATCCCGATCTCATCTTCAGAAGAATTAGATCTATTAAATGGGGAATCATTTGATCAAAATTACCGAATTGTAATTACACCAAATGCGATTATTGAAATGGATCGCAATCTGTTTAATGAACGTGGTGAGTTAATTCTTGATGAAAATGCAGCTAAAACGATCGTTCATAAGAAAAAATCTGATTCAGCTGACAAATATGGAGATATGTCAACTGAAAAAGAACAAGTTGATGAAGCGATCGAACTAAAAGTTGGTCATATGGTTGATATCAACTCTGGCGATTACTCAGGTCTTAGTGGTCAGATCTCTAGAATTATTGATAACGACGAATATATTGTTGATGTTCAGATTCTAGGTAAACTAGTAAGCGTTAAGCTTAATAAGAAGCAACTTAAACTTTCAGTTTAAGATGTTCTATATAGATTCCATAATATGGGAATTAACGATACAAAATTTGATATTGTTTCAAGAAAAATCAAAAGTTTAAGAAGAAGAACGAAGTTCTTATCAGCTTATTCATTAATTTGAATTATCTTCAATCTTTGTTTAATTTTTGCAGTAATAATTTCTGCAGTTCAGTACCAACAAAAGATGGTAGATTTTGATAAGGGTATGGTGACTAAAGAAGTTGTAGAAAACCAAAAATTATTCTTAATTATTGCGATTATTTTGATAAGCACAATTAATCTTATCTTGTTTTTAATTAAGGTTATTTTGACTCATCTTTTTTATCAAAAAAACCAGGAATTAAACGAATTTTATCCAGATAAGTTTAGTCGTCTTAATAAGATCTTAAGAATCGGTGGTTATCTACCACTAATTGGGCTGTTGGCTTATTTTAGGATTCTTAAAAAAGCTGGGGAAATTTGGGTGGAATTACAAACTGATTTAGTTAAGAAAAAATCTGAGATCAATATTAATGATCTAAAGAATACACCTAATCAAAAAGTTGAAAATAGTTCGAAAGAGCTGATTAAAACAGAAGACAAATAAAAATCAGGTAGATTGTTTATCTATCTGATTTTTATTTACTTTCTATAATGTATTTCTTAATCGGTGTACACAACTTGTTAACTCTAAGATAGTTATAAGCGTGATCAATTCGATTGCGCATTGTTCGCGAACTATCAATTTGATAATCAAAGACAAAATCACCGTATATATATTTTAAGTTTTCTATAAACTTATGATGGTCTACCATGAAGCGATTAAATTGAACAACTAGTAGTTTAACATGTTCTTTTTTAGGAACTACGGTTAAAAAAGAATTGATATCTAGATGGTTCTTTTCTTCTTCATAACGTTTTACATTAATTGTGTAAAAGCAGTGATCGCTTAATTTAACAATCGTGTTATGAACTGGTTTGTCTTTGTAGTTTAGATCGATTACCACGTAATGGTAACGTTCTGCTTTAATATCTTTAAATAGTTTGCTAATAATCCTAGCTTGTTGTTTGTCTGTTGCGTTTTTAAATAGCTTAACTAAATCAGCATTGATGTTAAGCATATCAAATGGATAAAAAGAGTAAAAATGCCTGATAGCTCTTTCTAGAATAATCTTTTCTAGAATATAGTCTTTAACTAGATCTGCATCATCCTCAAAATTAGGCAAGGCATTATATTTGTTGTCAAAACCTAAATATAAGACTTTATAACCTTCGGTAACTAAAGAAATAACTAATCCGATTGCGGTAGATGTTTTAGCTGAATGTTTAATAGTCGAAGTAATCGTTATAAACTTAGTGTTTTGCATCATCAATGAGCTCTCTTTTAATCTTGCTTCACTCTCTAGGATATTTTTGTGGAGCAATAGCTTTTTTATTATAAAAAACATTAACTAAAAAATAGCTATTAAATTGATAGTGATACAAATTGTTGAAAGCCAAACCAAGGTCTGATAAATGTTTTTTTGCAAACTCAATTTCTTCTTGATAGTCTCTAGATTTAAAATGAATTATTTGCCCATTTATTTTTAATAATTGAGTTCCTAGTTCGTTTAAAACAGCAATTTTTGATACTGCTTGAGAAAAAACATAATCAAAACAACCGTGGTATTTTTTCAAAAAAAAGTTATCTTCGACTCTTGATAAAATTGCAAAAACACCGGTAAAATTTAACTTTTTTATCACTTCGTTAATAAAAGTAATCTTCTTGGCATTTGAATCTACTAAATAAACATTAAGCTGAGGATAAATTATTTTAATGATTAATCCTGGGATTCCTGCACCCGTTCCTATATCAATAACATTTAATGATTGATTAGAAAATATGTAACTTAAACTTTGAGCTAGTAATATGGTTTTAACGCCTAACATTTCAGCAATCAATTCTTTGGTCTTATAGCCCGTTAAATTGAAGAGTTGATTACTATGATAAATTTCCTCTAAAAAGAAGGCAATATCTTCAATTTGCTTATCAGTTAACGTAAGGTTAAATTTACCTAAAGAATCTTTTATTAGTTTAAGCATTTTGTTCTAAATGAGTTTTCAGAGAAATAATGTCAGCTAAATTGATTCCACTAATACGCTGAGCCTGTGCTAAATTAAGAGGCTTTATTTTGTTTAACTTATCGATTGCTTCAATTGAAAGATTTTGCACTTTATCATAAATAAGATCTTGAGGAATTTTAATACTTTCCAAGTTCTTTAAAGAGTTAACAATTCTACTCTCTTTTTTAATATAACCTTCATATTTTACGGTAATTTCGATATTTTTTAATAGTTCTAGATCGTAATTACTATAATCAAATTCAATTAATTTTAACAGTTCAATTAATTTGATTTCTGGTCGTTTTAAGAATTCATAAAGTGAGAAATTTGTATTGTTTGTATGTGCTCTTAATAACGTATACATACCTACTTTTTTATCCTTTAAAAATTCAATAAGTTTATTTTTCCTTTCTAAGTTTTGGTTATACAAATCTATTTGTTCCTTAGATATTGTGCCAATTTCATAACCTTTTTGTATTAATCGATCCAAAACATTATCATTTCTTAACAATAATCTATATTCGGCTCGAGATGTTAATAAGCGATAAGGATCTGTTGCTCCTTTAGTTACAATATCGTCAATCATCACCCCAATATATGCTTCATCCCTAGATAAGATTAAAGGCTCTTTATTTTTAATTTTTTGGTTTGCATTTATGCCAGCAATTAAACCTTGTCCCGCAGCTTCTTCATAACCACTAGTTCCGTTAATTTGTCCGGCAAAAAATAGATTTTTTACTAATTTAGATTCTAAAGAAGGGTATAGTTGTATCGGGTTAATTGCATCATATTCAATTGCATATCCGTATTTGATAACTTCAGCTTTTTTTAGCCCAGGTAAAAGTCGAATAATTTTATCTTGAACAGAGATATCTAAAGAAGTTGAAAAACCACCTAAATAAACAGTATCAAGTTCTAAAGATTCCGGTTCAAGAAAAATTTGATGTCTTGGCTTATTAGAGAATCTAATAATCTTATCTTCAATACTAGGACAATACCTAGGACCTACACCCGTGATATTTCCTGAATACATCGCTGATAAATGTAAATTATCGTTGATTATCTTATGAATTTCTTCTGTTGTATGGATTAAATAACAAGGCAATTCATAATCGATGTATTTATTTTTAGACCAGTGAGAAAAATATAACTCTGTTCCATTTCCTGGCTCTATTTGTAAATTTGAATAATCAATTGAATCTTTTTTAATCCTAGGAGGGGTACCTGTTTTTAATCTAATTAATTCAAACCCATTTACTTTAAATCATTCAGATAAATTATTAGAGTTCTTAAAACCTTCTGGACCTTCATTTTTTACGTCTTTACCGCTAAATGTCAATGATTTTAAATAAGTACCTGTAGTAATTATTACCGCGCCAGCCTCTAATTTTTTTACGCCATCAATCATCACTCCAGTAGCAGTATCACCGTTCTTAATTACTTCTGTTACTTCACCTTCAACTAGTTCAATATTTTCATTATTATCAATTTGTTCTAAGAATCACTTCTTGTAATAAACCTTATCGATTTGAAATCTTAAACATTGAACTCCAGGTCCTTTTGAAGAATTTAAGATCTTTCTTTGAAGAGCAGTGCTATCAGCAGCTAATGCTTGAATTCCACCTAGCGCGTCTATTTCTCTTGTAACAATCCCTTTAGCTGGCCCCCCAACAGACGGATTACATGGACAGTTAGCTACGTATTTTCTATCCAAAACACAAAGATAAACCTTATTATTTAGCTTTGAAAGTATGAACGCAGCTTCTAAGCCAGCATGGCCTGCTCCTACTACAATAAATTTATTCATGGGTATTTTAGTTAAATAAAGTCAGAAATTTAATTATAAAAATAACTTAATATTTTTAAGAAAATTGATAATCGACTTTATAAATTTATAAAATATATGAGTTTAATATTTCTATGTTAAGGAATACTAACCATTAAAATATTAAGCGCTTAGATTTAAATCGTTTTGATTAATTAATATTTATAAGTATAGAATTATCTTTGCAAGATTATGTTTATATCTATAAAAATAAATAGGTTAAAATTTGAAACGTTTTTATTAGCTAATTACGTCGTAAACAAGACTTGATTAGGAAGCTAATTTAATGATTAAAATTTAAATATGAAACTTAGTTTAAAATCAGGATTGACGCGTGAGCAGAAACTTGAAAAAATTAGCAAACTAACTGATAAAGAACTATTTATTACTTGGATAATTATTTTATTTGGGTATTTCTTGTTCGTTGTTAACTGGTTTTTGATTGACCAAGTTGCTGGTAACTTTACCTACAATCCGAATGCTGAAACGAGCCTTACATGAGCTGGTTGATCTCAGTCGTTCTTCTTCAAGAACCCTGGTTCTATTACTACAGCAGCAACTAACTGAACAATTACTTTCTTCCGTGGTATTGGTTCATTTGTTGCTGGCTGATTCATTGGTAGACTGGGTCATAAGAAAACAGTTTTAACAATGTTGGGGTTAATGGCATTGTCATTCCCGTTCATCGTTGTTGCATATCCATTTGGCGGTAATAACGCACTTGTTTTATCAAATAGTCAAATCTTTTACCAAAAACAAGGTGACCTTATTAGCGGTGGAAGCTTAACTAAATTAACAGCTTTAGGTTACAGCTTATTCATTATCTTTAGAACTTTATTAGCTGTTGGTGGAACTGCTTTAATTAGTTACACACAACCTGTTATTGCAAAATTTTCTACAATGAAAACGAAGACAACACTAAGTGTTATTAACTCATTTGGATTTAACATTGGTGCAGCTTTCTCATTAGGTCTATTTACATATAGTATGACTATTAAAATGGAAGCCGTTAAGAGTTGATACGTTGTTTGTGCTGCTTTCATACTAATTATTTTTGCAACATTCATCTTATACTTCATTTTTGGTAAAGAAACAGTTCTACCAAAAGAAAAACATACAAGAATGGAGCCTGAGGTCACAATCATGTCCACGCTCAAGAACAAAAACGTGATAAAGATGTGTCTAATGTACGGGGCATGATTAGTAGCTGTAGTTTGAATCTTAACTGGTACATATTCTAATTCTGTAATTGGTACATCTCCATATAATGTAGGCGGAAAATTATTTTGAGTAGGAAATACGTCTAAGATTGCATTCGTATTAGGCCTAGTAGCTGGTCTATTTGTGATAGCTCCTTTTGGTAAGACAAGATATGATCGAAGTCGATTCTTAATGACGCAATACTCATTAGGTATGTTCTTTGTTGTTGTTGCCTTCGTATTAGGTTTTGTTGGTGCCAACAAAAATATAGGTTTAGCAATCGGTGAAATCATTGCTTCATTCTTAGCTGGAATATTCTTATGAGGTCTACAAGGTGTGTTCTTATTAATTCCTCACGAATTCAAAGGAGCTTCACCTTCTAAAGTTGGTACACAATTCGGTATTATCTGAGGTGTAGGTTACATGCTATATACAGCATCAGACATCCTATTATCTGTAATTGTTGAGTCACCTTCATTTGCAAACAAGAGCTATGTTGATTCAATAAACCCAGCTAGCATCACTGCATTTGCAGTTTATGTAATAATCTCAATGGTATTTGTATTAATCGCTTTAGTACTACCTAAATCAGGACGTATTGTAAACGGTGAATGAGTTCCTTTAACTGATAAATGACCATTCATGTCATACAACTTCTACAAAGGTGATATCTTTAAATAATCAATAAAATATAAGATAAAAATTAGGGATCAACAAATGTTAATCCCTAATTTTTTTTTATTTATATCAATTATTTACATTGATCACACACTTTTTGATCAATACTAACTCACTCATCTTTTTTAAAGTATGGTTTCATCATGTTGATTGAATCATAATAAAACTTACCTTCTAAATGATCCATCTCATGTTGTAAGCACATGGCTAATAATCCATGGGCACTGATCTCAACATCTTTTTGTGTTAAGTAATCGAACCCTTTAAGTTTAACGGTTTCACTTCGAATTACATAACCATCTTTATCTTTGGGAACTGATAAACAACCCTCACCAACAGCTAAGTAAGCTTTGTTAAGACTCTTATCAATCCATTCAGGATTGATAAGCAAATATCGATGTTCTTTTTGACAGAAATCAATAAAATGAACGTAAAAAAATCTTTGATTTAAACCTAATTGGTTAGCAGCTATCCCAATCCCTGGACGAATATCATACCTTTCGGCATTATCATCAAAGCTTTCATCAACATAAGCTAACATCTTATCGATGATATCTAACACTTCTTGACTTAAAGGAAATTTTACCTCAGAACATACTTCACGCATCTTGGGATTATCATCAGTTACTAATCAGTCATTAGTGGGTTTTAATTTACTTTTCATTATAAAAATGTTCTTATCAAATATAAATATTAAAATATTAAAAAGTAAAATTGAATAATAACGACTACCCTAAATGGTAGTTATATATATTATGAGTAACAAGCAGGGTTTAATTATCTTAATATCTGGTCCTAGTGGGGTTGGTAAGGGCACGATAGTTAGTAGGCTTTTGTCTGACAACAACTTAAAACTAAACGTTTCAATTTCAGCCACAACAAGAAAAAAGCGAGCATCTGAAGTTGAAGGCGTGCATTATTTTTTCAAAACTAAAGAAGAGTTTGAACAAATGATTGCCAACAACCAATTATTAGAGTATGCTAACTACGTTAATAACTATTATGGAACACCGCTTTCATTAGTTAAAGAGATCCTTGATAAAAACGAAAACCTAATTTTAGAGATTGAATACCAAGGGGTGATTCAAGTCTTAAAAAAAGGTTTTAGAACACTAAGTATCTTTGTGCTTCCCCCTTCTGAAGATGAGTTAGTTGCACGACTAAAAAAGCGGGGAACTGAGAACGACGAAGTAATTAAATACCGCTTAAAACAAGCCGTTAAAGAATATGCCCATAGAGAACTTTATGATCATACGATCATTAATGATGATCTAGAAAAAACGATCCAAGATATTAAACAACTAATTCTTAAGTATAATCAATAATGAAAAAGATATATGCAAGTTCGACCCATGTAGGGATTGTCCGTGAAGAAAATCAGGATGCTGTTTTTGTTGGCACAAACCAGTATCATAATATCATCGCATTAGTGTGCGATGGTTTGGGTGGTTATAAAGGTGGAGCAATTGCTAGTACTTTAACACGCGATCTGATCCGTGATAACTTTTTATCAACTAATTTTAATAAACTTAGTGATGAAAAGATGGAAGAATGGTTCAAAAAAGTTTTACTTAAATGTAAGAAGCAAATTGCCAAATACATCGATGAATACGATAAACAATTCCAAAAAGAACATGATAACGTTTCATTAAAACAGATGGCAACAACGATCGTATTATCGATCATTGCCAATGAAAAGATCTACACGTTCTGAGTGGGAGACTCACGAGCTTATTTAATTGCTAAAGACAAAACTGTTAACCAAATAACTAACGACCATAATCTTTATAATTACCTAAAAAAGATTAATGCTTCAGATGTTACTTTTAAAGCTAATGAAAAAGAACTATTAGCCTTAACTAACATCGTATCTAGAGATACGTCTAAAGTTGAGTTTGACACCTCATTTGATTTTATTAATAAGGGTGATGAATACCTATTATTATCATCAGATGGGTTTTATAACTTCGTTATGCCTGAACAGTTTCACGACCTATTAAGTCTTACTGATGATATGCAAAAAGTAGCAGACAATCTAATTCAAAACGGAATGAATGCGATGTCTAATGATAACTTAAGTGTTGTGGTGGTCAAACTAACTGAGGTTATTAATGGCTAATAACAACCAGCAAGTTAATAAGAAGAAAAATAAATCAAACTCTGAAGGCTATTTAATGGTGAATGACAAACTGTTTAATCGGTATGTCATTTTAAATAAACTAACCACAGGGGGAATGAATTCAGTGATCTATACTGCCAAAAACATTACGGCAGATTCAACCAAACTGAATGATTCCAAAAAAAGCACGGTTGTGATTAAGCTGGTTAAACGATCTCCAGAAGATACCAACGATAAGTGGGCTAAGTTACAACAAGAACTAATTACCTCTTCACGGATTAGTCACCCTAATCTGATTGCCACTTATGAAACTGATGATAAGGGGATTCTGATCGAACGAAATAACAGAATGATCAGAATCAATGATGTTCTTGTAATCGTAATGGAATACGTCCAAGGGACGACATTACGTAACTATATTATTAGTAAAGGTAACCTTTCAGTTAAAGAAGCACTATACTACTTTAGAAGAATGGTTGAAGGGATTCAGAAGTTACATAATTATTCCCACCAGATTATTCACCGGGATCTAAAACCTGAGAATCTGATGTTATCAAAAGATTATCGAGAGTTAAAGATCATTGATTTTGGGATCTCGACTTCGATTAGCACAGAATCAGTATTAAAAGTTTTAACAAATGAAAAAGCCCTATATGGGACACATGAATACATGTGTCCAGATGCATTACAAAAAGAACCAGTTTTAGATGAGAATAATAAACCAGTTATTAATCCCAAGACTAATACCCCATTAATGCGGTGAAAAGCGCCAACGGTGCAATACGATTTTTATGCATTTGGGGTGATCTTATTTGAGATGTTAACTGGGCAAAAACCGTTTAATAAAAAGATCGATGATAAGAAGTTAGAGCGCCCTCAAGATATTATTAATTTACCTAATAAGTTTGACGTGCCGTTGATGAAAGCGATGGGTTTTGATGTACCCAATTCCGTGGAAAATATCGTTTTTCGATGTATGGCATCAAAAAAAGAGGACCGAAAGTATCGTTATCACTCGTGTGAAGAAATATTAGCAGATCTTGATAAAGTTGATAAGGATCAACCTTTATTAAAACCGTTAGAAAAACGGGTTTTGCAAAAAGATCGTCAGTTTATGCCAACTGAGATTGCGGTTGATAAAGAACCAATTATTTTTAAGTACTGAACGTTTTGAACAATTACTGCATTAGTTATTTTGATTGTGCTATTAACTTTAGGTTTAATTATTTTTAATTTTTCAGGCGTCGTTAAGTAATGATTGCAAGAATTTTAAGTATTAATGCTAATGATCTTTTTTGTGAAGTTAATCATGAATTAAAAAAACTTCACGCTCCGGGGAGATGAAAACACCAAAAGATCAATTTAGCACCTAATGATCTATTAGAACTTAATGATCAAGGTGAGATCATTAAGTTAATTGAACGTAAGAATTATTTAAATCGACCTAAGGTGGCCAACCTTGATCATGTTGTTTTAGTTTTTTCGATTAAAGATCCCCAACTAAATTTAAAGCAACTGTTTAAGTTCATGGTTTATTTTGAATCACAATTGGGATTCAAACCACTGATCGTGTTCTCTAAACTAGATTTAGATCACGATCAAAACGAATTTAAAAAGATCGTTGAGGCCTTAGAACAGATAAACTATCAAGTGTTCAAATTAAATGAACCAGATGATTTTTTGCGCTTAAAAAACTTATTATTCAATAAGGTAACAATCTTTTGTGGTCATAGTGGGGTGGGTAAATCTACCTTACTTAAACGGTTAGATAACTCGCTTGATATCTGAACTCAAGCCGTTTCAGCCAAACTAAAACGAGGCAAAAACACGACAACTGCAACAAAACTTTATAAGTTTTTAGACGGTTATCTTGTTGATTCTCCAGGTTTTTCCATCTACGACTTAAACCTAACTAAACAACAACTAAGTTGTGGCTTAATTGAGTTTGCTCAATACCAAACTAAATGTAAATTTAACGACTGTTTACACCTTGAAAATAGTGCTGATTGTTATCTTAAGAAAAAGATTAATTCATTAATCTATCAAATATATTTAAGTGTGATAAAGTCCATAATTTAGAATTAAAGTAAAACAACTTACAAAGCGATTATGATTAAATTAACCTTCAACCTTATTAAAGGTTTAGACTATAAAAAATTAGATAAAAACTATCAAGCTAAACTTGATGAAATTTTTAGTCAATTAAAAAATAAAAAGACACCAAGTGCTAATATGTTAGGTTGGATCGATTATGTTGATCAAGACCACACCAAGATCTATAAGAGTATTGATAATAAGATTACTGAATGAGATAAATTAAAAGTAACAGATGTTGTTGTTATTGGGATCGGTGGATCGTTTACAGGGATTAAAGCGATCTTAGATGTTGTTGCTTATTTACCTAGTGAACAAAAAAGACAGATTCACTTTATTCGCAGTTTAAGTGAAAATTCATTCTTAAAAATATTAGAGGAAGTTAAGGATAAAAACTGGGGAATTGTTGTGATCTCTAAATCAGGAACAACTTTAGAACCTTCAGTTGGTTTTAAACTGTTCCGTGAAGCTTTATACAAACAATATGGGGAACAAGCACAAAAAAGAATTGTTGCGATTACTGATCCTAAAAAAGGTGTGCTTCACGATATAGCGGTTAAAAATAAATATGAGATGTTGCCAATTTACTCTGATATCGGGGGTAGATTTTCAACGATCACACCAAGTGGATTATTAGTTGCTGGTCTTGTAGGGGCTGATTATAAGCAACTAATCGAAGGGGCTAAAAAAGCCAAAGCTGATCTATTTGCTTCTAGTGAACTAAAGAAGAACTCAGCTTATACTTATGCTGCACTAAGACATTATCTTTACACAGAGATGAAAAAAGATGTTGAGATTGCAATCACTTATGAAGAACAACACGAATACTTAATGTTGCAACACCGCCAACTGTTTGGTGAAAGTGAAGGTAAATCATTAAATTCATTATTCCCAACATACTCTGTGTTTACGACTGATTTACACTCAATGGGTCAACTATATCAAGATGGTAAGAAGATCTTTTTTGAAACAGTGTTCTCATTTGAAAAAGCTAATAAGAACAAACTAAAGTTAAAAAACTCAGAGTTTAATAATGATGACCAACTAGATTATCTAACCAAGAAATCAGTTAACCAACTTAACTATGTTGCATGTGAAGCAACCAAGCAAGCTCACGCTTCTGCTGGTGTTCCCATTATTGAGATCGATGTTAAAGAAAATAGTGCTTATGGCTTTGGTTATCTTTACTTCTGGTTGTGTGTAGCAACTTCAGTATCAGCACTACTATTAGGTCATGATCCTTATAACCAACCAGGGGTTGAGAATTACAAACAAAGAATGTTTAAATTACTATAAAGAATAATGAGCGATTTATTATTTTCGATCTTGCCAATGCTTAATGACTATGATCAAAATAAATTAGCTAGTTACAAGCAGTTAGGCTTGAATAAGATCCATTACGATGTAATGGATGAGTTTGTTAACAACAAAGCGTTTGATGAACGCTATGTTGATAATCTAAAAGATTTAGGTTATCAGATCAATGTTCATTTAATGGTTAATAAGGTGGCTAATCACATCTTGGTTTATGCCAAAACCAGATGTGATCAGATTAGTTTTCACGTTGAGCCATTGGCTAATAATAAGCAACTAATCAATAAGTATTTAGCTTATATTAAAACGAACAATAAAAAAGCAGGTTTGGCCTTTAAATTTAATACAGACGTTAATGATTATTTAGATCAGATTAAATTAGTTGATTATGTCACATTAATGTCAGTTGAACCAGGAGCTGGAGGTCAAGCTTTTAACCCTTTAGTGTATCGCAATATTGCCAAATTAATCAAGTTTAATCCCAAACTTGAGATTGAGATCGATGGTGGAATTAACTTAGAAAAAGCGATTGAACTAAAAGGTTTAGTCTCTGGTTTTGTTTCAGGTTCTTACTTTTATCAGTTATCAGATCAAAGTAAGTTAGAGATGCTTGAAAAGATTCGCGCTTTTAGTTAATAAAATTCTTTCTTTTACCAAAAACAAACATATCTTTATATATATATATATAAATAAAGCTAATTACTTGCTTTATTGTTTTTAAGATTAAAATAATTAAGGTATTGCTACTAATAATAATTAAGGATAATCCATGACGAATCATAGCTCAAAGATTTTAGTGATCGAGTCACCAAATAAGGTAAAAACGATCAAGAAGTATTTAACTGACGACTATGAAATTGTTGCAACAGTTGGTCATATTCGCGATTTACCAAAATACACATTAGGATTTAACACAGAAGACTTTGTTCCGAAATGAGAGATCATTCAAGAAAAAAAACCAGCTAAAGGAGTAAGTGCAACTAAAAAAGCTAAAACTGTTAAAAAAGCTGTTAAGAACAAAAAAGAGATCATCGATGAATTGGTAGATAAAGCTAAAAAAGCCGACGAAATTTATTTAGCAACCGACCCTGATCGTGAAGGTGAGGCGATCTCTTGACACGTATATGATGTCTTAAAAGAAAAAGGTGTTAACGTTAATAAGTGTAAACGGATTATCTTTAATGAAATTAGTGAAAAAGCAGTAAAAAATGCGATTGCCAATCCCAGAGAGATCCAAAAAGATTGAGTTAGTTCGCAAATTACTAGAAGAAGACTTGATCGTTTAATTGGGTTTAAACTATCAAGTTTAATGAAATCTAAGATTAATGCTGATTCTGCTGGAAGAGTGCAATCGATTGCGCTTAAGTTTATTACTGAGCGTGAAGAATTAATTAATAAGTTCGTACCACGATTTTGATGAACTTTAGATGTGATTCTTAAAGATGGCACAGAACTGATGTTACGTAAGATTGATGAGAAACTTAAAGATAAGTTAGGATTCAAAGAACTTGAAGAAGTCAGTGGGATCGATTTCAATACTAAAGAAGATGCTGAGCTAGTTAAACAACACTTATCTGATAAGTATCGTGTTTATGCGATTGATACGCCTAAACTAAAAAGTTCATACCCAAAAGAAGTTTATAAGACATCAACTTTACAACAAGATGCAATTAATAAATTAAAGTGAAGATCAATGAAGATTACTTCTGTAGCTCAAGAGCTATATGAAGGGGTAACTATTGATGATGAACAGATTGCTTTAATCTCTTACCCAAGAACTGATAGTACCCGTCTTAGTCCAGAATATGGTAAGACTGTTTTAGATTTTGTTGCCAAAACGTATGGTAAAGATTACGTAGCAACTCAATCACAACTAAATGGTGAAACTAAAGCAAATAAAAAGCAAAAAGCCAAAGTGCAAGATGCACATGAAGCGATCCACCCAATTGATATTTCAATCACCCCAGATTCTGTTAAAAACAAGATTAGTAGTGATCAATACAGTTTGTACAAACTGATCTGAACTAGAACTGTAGCTCATTATATGGCAGCTGCTGTTTATGAACTTGTTAATATTCGTTTTATTAATAACAACAATAAGTTCTATGCGGTGAACAATACCTTAAAGTTTGATGGTTATAAAAAGATTTATACCCATTACGATGATAAGGATCATCTAAGAAAGTTAGATTTAAATCACTTTGCTATTGACAAAGAATTTGAAGCTAAGGATGTTTTACTAAACGAACACCAAACCAAACCACCAGCAAGATTTACCCAAGCTACTTTAATTGAAGCGCTTGAAACTGAAGGGATCGGTCGTCCTAGTACGTATTCAACGATCCTTGATATCGTTTTAAAAAGAAACTATGCCGAATTAGTAAACGGTCGGTATTATAAAACCACGGATTTAGGTCAAAAGTTAGCATTTGAACTAGATAAGAATTTCCCAACGATCATCAATAAAGAATTTACTAAAAACATGGAAACAACTTTAGATGAGATCGCACAAGGAACGGTTAATGATGTTAGCTATCTTCAAGCGTTTTGAAACGATTTCTCTGAAGTTTTAAATGAAGCTAAAACTAATATCGTTAAAAAAGTTGAATACATCGAAGGCAAAAACTGTCCTAACTGTAGTTCACAGTTAGTAAGACGAGAAGGTCGATATGGTCCGTTTGTGGGTTGTTCTAATTTCCCGAAATGTAAATTTATTGAGAAGTCTGAACAAAAAGCAAAAGAGATCGTTTATGAAGAAGGGGTTAAGTGTGAATTATGTCACGCAAAACTTATTCGTAGAGTGGCTAAGAAAAAAGGGCGAAATAAGGATAACACCTTTTTAGGTTGTTCTAATTTCCCTAAATGTAAGTACACAAAAAGTCTAGAACCTGAAAAAGACGAGACAATTCGAGATTCAACAATAATTTAGCTTTTAAATTATAGTTATAAGGTGGAAACACAATTTTTTAAATAAATTTAAGAATAATGAAACACATAACTAATAAAGCAGAACTAGACCAATTATTAAGCACCAACAAGAAAGTTGTTGTTGATTTTTATGCTAACTGATGTGGTCCTTGCAAAATTTTAGGTCCGATCTTTGAAGAAGTAGCTCAAGACAAAAAGGACTGAACATTTGTTAAAGTAGATGTTGATCAAGCAAATGAGATCTCATCTGAATACGAAATCAGATCAATTCCAACGGTAATCTTTTTCCAAGATGGAAAGATGGCTGACAAAAGAATTGGTTTCATTCCTAAAAACGAATTAAAAGAATTGTTGAAATAATTTTTTTCAAATTAATTTTTTGTGTTAGAATATTTGAGGTTATCACCAAATTTTAAGTTGGTTAAATTTTTATAATCGACTCATAATGAAGTAAATAAATAGTCGCTTCATCACTGGTTGCGTGGTAACAAGAAATGCTTCTTGAAAACTGAATAGAATCTGTTATTTTCTGAGAGTTTGATCCTGGCTCAGGATTAACGCTGGCGGCATGCCTAATACATGCAAGTCGATCGGATGTAGCAATACATTAGAGGCGAACGGGTGAGTAACACGTATCCAATCTGCCTTATAGTGGGGGATAACTAGTCGAAAGATTAGCTAATACCGCATAACAAGTTAACTATCGCATGAGAATAACTTTAAAGAAGCAACTGCTTCGCTATAAGATGAGGGTGCGGCATATCAGCTAGTTGGTGAGGGTAATGGCCCACCAAGGCGATGACGTGTAGTTATGCTGAGAGGTAGAATAACCACAATGGGACTGAGACACGGCCCATACTCCTACGGGAGGCAGCAGTAGGGAATTTTTCACAATGGACGAAAGTCTGATGGAGCAATGCCGCGTGAACGATGAAGGTCTTTTTAGATTGTAAAGTTCTTTTATTTGGGAAGAACAGTTAATAGAGTGGAAAGCTATTAATTTGACTGTACCATTTGAATAAGTAACGACTAACTATGTGCCAGCAGTCGCGGTAATACATAGGTTGCAAGCGTTATCCGGATTTATTGGGCGTAAAACAAGCGCAGGCGGATTAGAAAGTCTGGTGTTAAAAGCAATTGCTTAACGATTGTATGCATTGGAAACTTCTAGTCTAGAGTTTGGTAGAGAGTCCTGGAACTCCATGTGGAGCGGTGAAATGCGTAGATATATGGAAGAACACCAGAGGCGAAGGCGAGGACTTGGGCCAATACTGACGCTTAGGCTTGAAAGTGTGGGGAGCAAATAGGATTAGATACCCTAGTAGTCCACACTGTAAACGATGGATGTTAAGTGTCGGAGCGAATACTTCGGTGCTGCAGTTAACACATTAAACATCCTGCCTGAGTAGTACATTCGCAAGAATGAAACTCAAACGGAATTGACGGGGACCCGCACAAGTGGTGGAGCATGTTGCTTAATTCGACGGTACACGAAAAACCTTACCTAGACTTGACATCTTGGGCGAAGCTATAGAAATATAGTGGAGGTCAACCCAATGACAGGTGGTGCATGGTTGTCGTCAGCTCGTGTCGTGAGATGTTGGGTTAAGTCCCGCAACGAGCTCAACCCTTATCGTTAGTTACTTTGTCTGACGAGACTGCCAACGTAAGTTGGAGGAAGGTGGGGATGACGTCAAATCATCATGCCCCTTATGTCTAGGGCTGCAAACGTGCTACAATGGCCAATACAAACAGTTGCAAATCCGTAAGGTGGAGCTAATCTGTAAAGTTGGTCTCAGTTCGGATTGAGGGCTGCAATTCGCCCTCATGAAGTCGGAATCACTAGTAATCGCGAATCAGCCATGTCGCGGTGAATACGTTCTCGGGTCTTGTACACACCGCCCGTCAAACTATGAGAGCTGGTAATATCTAAAACCGTGTTGCTAACCGCAAGGAAGCGCATGTCTAGGGTAGGGCCGGTGATTGGAGTTAAGTCGTAACAAGGTACCCCTACGAGAACGTGGGGGTGGATTACCTCCTTTCTATGGAGTATATTAATACACTAACACGATATACACCTGTTACATATAACGGTGAAACAATTAAAACCCAACAAGAAAAGTTAAACCCATAAAAGCAAATTGATAACTTAAAAATTGTTGGTCGGATTCTATTCAGTTCTCAAGGAGCATTTCGTTAACTATTTTCATAAAAGTCTCTAAAAAATATTTTTAGCCTAGATGTTTTCTAGGCTATTTTTATTGCTAAAGATTAGCAATTTCGTGATAGAATTAATAATGGTTGTTTAAATATTGATTACCTTCATCAATATAAGATTTAATTATGATGTATTTGAAAATGTTTAGGCAATTTTTAAAGATTGCTTATACATATCCAAATAAAAATTACGCACTTATTTAAACAGCTGAATTTTCTTAAGGATAATTAAACAAAAACTATAGATGAAAGAAACAAACCTCAGTATTAAAGGTGTTGTGAAAGAGATTATTAAAGGTGATAAATTTAAAGTATTGCTAGAAAATAATCTTTTAATTGAAGCACACGTATCAGGAAAGATTCGGATGCACAAGATCCGCATCTTACCTGGTGATAGTGTGGAAGTAGAATTCAGCCCTTATGATCTAACAAAAGGGCGAATTATTTATCGTCATTAATCAACAATAAACAATGAAAGTAAGATCATCAGTAAAACCAATTTGCAAAGATTGCAAAGTTATTAGACGCCAAAGGGTTGTAAGAGTTATCTGCAAAACCCCTAAGCACAATCAAAGACAAGGATAGAATATGGCTCGTATTTTAGGTATTGACATCCCAAATAATAAGCGCGTTGAAATTTCATTAACCTACATTTATGGAATTGGCAAGCCTCGTGCTCAAGAAATTTTAAGAAAAGCAAAGATTGACTTCAACAAAAGAGTAAAAGACTTAAGCGATGAAGAATTAGCTTTAATTCGTTCAGTTGCTAGTACTTACGTGCTTGAAGGTGACTTAAGACGTGATGTTGCATTAAACATTAAACGTTTAATGGAAGTAGGTTCATATGCTGGTTTACGTCACAGAAGAGGTTTACCTGTAAGAGGTCAAAGAACTAAATCAAACGCAAGAACTCGTAAGGGTCCAAGAAAAACCGTTGCTAACAAGAAAATTGAAAGTAAGTAATAAGAAAATATGGCTAAGAAGAAAAAAACAGTTGCCAGCAATGGTATTGCACACATTCATGCAACTTCAAACAACTCAATTATCACAATTACCGACATAAATGGTAATGCTATAACTTGATCATCTTCAGGAGCAATTGGGTATAAAGGTGCTAAGAAAAAAACACCTTACTCAGCTGGCGTAGCTGCTGAAAAAGCTGCTAAAGAAGCTATGGCAATGGGATTATCAACGATTAAGATTTATGTTAATGGTGTTGGTCGTGGTAAGGAAACTGCAATCAGATCATTAGCTGCTTGTGGTTTAACTATTACTGAAATTCACGATGTAACACCGATTCCACATAACGGTTGTCGTCCTCCCAAAAAACCTCGTTAATTTTCCAGGAGCAATACATGCAACAATTTTTGCGATACAACATTAACGTTATTAAAGAAGATAACGACAAGAACTATGGTAAATACATCGTTAAACCATTAGAAAAAGGGTTTGGAATCACCCTAGGTAATGCACTTAGAAGAGTAATGTTAAGTCATCTTCCTGGTTCGTCAGTGTTTGCTTTAAAGATCAAAGGCATCTCACACGAATTCGGGTTTATTCCTGGTGTTAAAGAAGACGTAACTCAGATCATCTTAAATATTAAAAACCTAGTTGTTTGGATTAGTGATAATATGATCACAGATGAAACATTATCAGAGACACCAATTGAAAAATGACCTGTAATGACGATTCGTGCTAACAAAGCAGGAATCATTAAAGCTGGTGATATTGAGTGTCCATTAGGTTTTGAAGTTTTCAATAAAGATTTAGAAATCTGTACGTTGTCTGAAGATGCTGAAGTTGCGATCGATATTTATGCAACTAGAGGTCGTGGGTTTAAAACTGCAGCTGAAAACCGTTCAGAGATCGGTTCATTATCAATCATTCCGATCGATTCAAACTTTAATCCGATTATTAAAGTTGGTTATCACGTTGAAGAAGAAACTTCAGATGTAATTACTGATAAATTAATCATTGAAGTGGGAACTAATGGTCTGATTAAATCAGGTGATGCAATCGCAATTGCTTCTAAGATTTTATCTGACCACTTAAAACCATTAATCGACATTAATAAATCATTGCACGATATCCAAGTGTTGAATGAAAAAAATGTTGAAGAAAAAAACAAGAAATTATCAATTCCAATTGAACAACTTGATCTAACTGTTCGTTCTTATAATTGTTTAAAAAGACATGGGATTCAAACAGTTGAAGAGCTAGTTACTCGTTCAAAATCTGAAATTGAAAATATTCGTAATCTAGGAAAGAAGTCTGTTCGTGAAATTAATAAGAAACTAAGCGAACTGTACGATTTAAAACTTAAGAATAACTAATTAAAGCTATGTCATACGTTAATAAAAAAGGGAAAACTACATCAACTCGTTTGATGATCATTCGTCAACAACTTAGTGATTGCTTAAGTTATAACGAAATCATAACAACTTTAACTAAAGCAAAAGAAACCCAAAAACACTTAGAAAAATTAATTACAAGTGCTAAGGATAACACAATTGTTAACAAAAGAAGAGCTAAAGCCCAACTTTTAAACACCCAAGTGGGTACAGCTGATCAGTTAGTAGCTCACTTATTTAGCAAAGTGGCTCCAGTATTTAAAGACCGTCATGGTGGTTATACTAGAGTAATTAAATTAGGTGCTAGAATGGGTGATGCTACTGAAATGGCAATTTTACAATTTGTTGACAAAGTACCAAAATTTGCTGTTAAAAAAGCTAAAAAAGTAGAAAAAACATCAACACCAAAAGTTGAAGTTAAATCAACTAAACCAGCTGCTGGCACTGAACAATCAGTTAAGTAATTTTACTTAACGATATGTTATAATATTTCAGTTAGAAAAATTTAAGGACAAATAACTTGGTAAAAATTAGATTAATGCGTCTAGGTCGACACAAGTTACCGTCATATCGTATGGTAGTGGTTGACTCTAGAGTTAAAAGAGACGGAAGTTATATCGAATTAATCGGTCATATCGACCCAATTAATGGCGCTAACAAACTAAACGGTGCACTAGCAATCGAATGATTAAAAAAAGGTGCCCAACCAACTGATACAGTTAAATCAATTCTTTCTAAAGAAGGGATCTGAAAACAATACGCAGCTTCAAAAAAAGCTTAGTATTAGTAAATGAAAATTGTTGTACTCACGTTATTTGATGATTTTGTCAGATCTTATTATGATTTTTCGATTATCAGAAACGCTTTGGATAAAAAAGCTGTTGAACTAGAAGTAATTAATTTTAGACAGTATGCTAATGATAAGCATAAAACTGTAGACGATACGATCTATGGTGGATCTGCTGGAATGCTATTAAAACTAGAACCATTAGTTAACTGTTTAAGAGATATCAAACAAAACCAATTTAAAGACCCCAACAAAATTAGAACTTATCTACTATCACCTCAAGGTGAAGTGTATGATCAGAATAAAGCAGTTGCTTTATCCCAATCAGATCATGATCTAATTTTGATTGCAGGACGGTACGAAGGGTTTGACGAACGCATTTATCACTATGTTGATGGTGCGCTTTCTGTTGGTGATTTCGTGATTACTGGCGGAGAATTAGCTGCACTAATTGTGGTGGATAGCATCGTTAGGTTGTTACCTAATGTAATTAATAAGGATAGTTTATCAAACGAATCGTTTAATAATTACCTCTTAGATTACCCAATGTACACTAAACCTTACGATTTTGAAGGTTATAAAGTTCCTGATGTTTTATTAAGTGGCAATCACCAAGCGATTGCAGCATTCAATCAACAAGAAGCAATTAATAACACAAAGATGAAACGACCAGATCTGTATCTAAAATACAAATCAAACCTTAAGTAGAATTATGAATAAGTTAAACAAACAAAATATTATTAACCACGTTAATAACCTACAATTAAAAAAATCTGTACCTAACTTCCAAGTGGGTGACACAGTTTCAGTATCAATTAAGATCGCTGATGAAAAAAGAACCAGAATTCAAAAGTTCGATGGTTTAGTTTTAAGAAGAAAAGGTTCAGGATTATCTGAAACTTTTATCGTGCGAAAAGAATCTAGTGGTGTGGGTGTTGAAAAGAACTTCCACGTTCACAACCCTAACATTGAGATCGAACTTAAACGTAAGGGTAAAGTTAGAAGAGCGTACATCTCTTATATGAGAGAACGTTCAGGTAAATCTGCTCGTATTAAAGAAAAAGTTGTTAATACTAAGTAGTTAACTTTTAATTTAATCAGAGTTATTTTATGTCCTTAAGAAACTCAAAAGATAAACTAGCAAAGTTTAGTAAATCACTTAATGAAATCACGGTAACAAGAACCAAGCTACGTACTTCATTATTAATTTTTGTTGGTTTATATGGCCCAAAAAAGATGTGAATCCGCATCGCTTTAATTGCTGTAATTTCAGTAATTCAAGGTGCCATCAGTTTATTTTTCATTCGTAACTCAGGTTTGTATAATTTAGGCGTCTCTTCGATAACCCAAGGGTTAGCAAGAACGCTTTTTGTTTTCTTACCTGCTCATTTACCAAAAACACTGATCTTTGATCTGACCTTTTGGATCTTGTATATTGTGATCAACATTCCTTTGATCATTTTTGCATATATCAAAGTCGGTAAACGGTTTTCAATCTTAACAACAGTTTATGTTGTAATGGCTAATGTCGTTGGGTTTTTAATCGGGTTGATTCCTGGAGTGCAAAATATCGGTTTATTTACGATCAATACGACTGAAAATAGCACAATTATCTATGAAGTAACCAGATTTAAGGATAGTGATCCACAGATCTATAACCTCTTTTTTACCCCAGATGGTAAGTTTACTGATCTAGCTCAAAAGATTGCTTATATTCCATTAATTTGGGAAAATAACAGCGAAGTAAATAAGATTATCTCATTATTCTTATATGCAAGTATAGCTGGGGCATTATCTTCATTAGTTTACACAGTTTTATTCGTAATCGGTGCTTCAACTGGAGGGATGGATTTTATCTCTCAATATGTGGCTAAAACTAAACGTCGATCGATTGCTTCAATCATTTTTTATACGAACATTATCACCTTATTAGTTTCAGTTACGATCGGTTCATACGTTCCAGCTTCAGTTGTTTTAAATGAGATCCCTCAAGAGATCATGATCCCAAATTCTAATATTCATTTCAAGGATCTATCTTGAAACGTTTCATTATTATTCTCACCTAACTTCATTGGTTCAATCGTTTCAGCGATAGTGGTCTCTGCTTTCTTAGATGCCTTGTTCCCAAGATATAAGATGGCTAAAGTAGAAATCTACTCAGCAGACTGTGAAAAGATCAGACAAACCTTATTATCTGATCACCACTCTCACACAATGTCAATCTCTAAGATCACTGGTGGATTTAAAAGAACTGAACGTGAGATGATTACAACAACAACATTGTTCGTTGAGATCCCAAGAATTATTCGGTTAATTAGATCAGTTGATAAGGACTGTTTCATTACGATCAGTCAGATCAAGGGAATTGATGGTTATATCTATATTACTGAAGAATAATTAATAACTAGAATGAACCATTCCAAAATTAATTGATTCCCAGGTCATATGAAAAAGACTTTGGATGATATCAATAAGATCAAAAAACATATTGATTTAGTGATCCAAGTCTTAGATGCTAGGGCAATTAATTTAACCTCTAATCCCGATTTATTAGAGATTTTTAAACAAAAAAAGATTATTAATGTTGCACTTAAATCAGATTTAGCTGATTTAAGTTATCAGTATGATCCAGAGACGATCGTTACCAACATTAGAGATCATCAGTTTAGTAATTTTTTATTAAATAAATTGCATCAGATCTTAAGTGACAAGATCAAGAGATTGCAAGCTAAGGGTCTTGTTACACCTCATTTCAACATTATGGTGATTGGTTTACCCAATATTGGTAAATCATCTTTAATTAACAAGTTAATTAAAAAGAACCATAATAAGGTAGAAAACAAAGCTGGGGTAACAAAACGTCAAACTTTTGTTAAGTTAAATAAAAACTTCACCTTATACGACACCCCCGGGGTGTTGTATAAGAGAATTGATGATTTTATCTTAGGCGCTAAACTAAGTTTATTAAACGTGATAAACCTTGAAGTGATCCCGATGCAAGAAGTTTTAAGCTTTGCTTATAGCTATTTAAACCAATATTATCATAACCAACTTCTTGAGTGAGCTAAGCAAGAGATAATACCCGAACAATTTCATGAGTTCATTGAACAATATGCTCATAAGAAGGGTTTTTTAAATAAGAATAACGCGATAGATTTAAACGCTACTTACATGAATTTTTATCAAGATATCTCGTTAGCTAAAATAGCTAAAGTAAATTACGAAAAAAATTAATTTTTTTATAAATTATCAATGGTGAAAATATGAGTACATTAATAGAAGAATTAAAAAATAAGATCAAGAATTCTAAAAAAGTTCCTCAGATCCTTTTAGTAGAAGGATGAAATGCTTGCGTACAAGAAGCTGCTAAACAACTAGTTGCAGAAAAATTGGTTAAACCAGTTTTAATGTTTAGAACAATGGACGAAATTCCAGCTGATTTTGATCCGAGAATCAAACGTTACGTAATTGAAAAAATGGATTTATCTAAGTATGCGACATACTTATTTAAATTACGTGAAAAGAAGGGAATGACACTAGAAGTAGCTCAACAAGAAGTGCAAAAGCCTAATGTGTTAGCTTCTTTATTAGTAAAACTTGATGAAGTTGATGGTGAAGTATGTGGTAAGGAATACACAACTAAAGAGACACTAAAACCAGCTTTACAAATTATTAAGACTTCAGAAACTGCTAAAATTGTTTCTTCAGTAATGGTTCTTGAAAAAAACCAAGAACGTTTAGTTTTTGCTGACTGTGCAATTAATGTATATCCAACAGCTGAAGAGTTAGCTGAGATTACTAAATCAACAATTAAGTTTGCTAAAGATGTTTTACAAATTGAAAAGATCAATTTAGCAATGTTAAGCTATTCAACCCTTAACTCAGGTGTAGGTGAATCTGTTGATAAAGTTAAAGCAGTAACTAAATTAGTAGAAGAATCTGACGTGGGTAAATTAGCTTCAATCTGTGGTCCTATGCAATTTGATGCGGCTTATGTTGAAGAAGTAAGAAAACAAAAAGCGCCTAAATTAGACTGAGAAAAAGGTGCTAATGTATTCATCTTCCCTAATATTGATGCTGGGAACATTGGTTACAAGATTGCTCAACGCTTAGGTGGCTATGACGCAATCGGTCCAGTACTTACTGGTTTAGCTAAACCTGTAAACGATCTAAGTCGTGGTGCTAATGCTCACGAAATTTACTCAGTTGCTATCATTACTGCTTGCCAAGCTGTAGCATAAAATATGAGAAACAATATAGAATGAGTAATCAGCGACCTAGACGGTACGCTTATTCGTTATGAAAATAATCAACACATCGTTGAACCAGCAGCTATCCATGCGATTGAAAAATTAGCTTCTCGTGATATTACTTTTACGATTGCTACTGGACGTAAACAATCAGATGTAGTTAATTTAATTAAGACATATAATCTTAGTGGAATGGTTCGTTATATCATTGCTTGTAATGGAGCAGTGATCTATGATATTGAAGAAGAAAAGATCATTCAAAACAGCTATTTAACTAAAAAAGTTAAAACAGCTGTGATGAAACATGTTGATGCATTCAAAGAGATGACACAAGATTTCTTGTTATTTTCTTATGATATTAATAACAACATCTATCTTTATGATCCTAATAAAAAACCTAACGAAAGTCTTCTAAAAGAACTAACGTTTTATGAAGGTTCGTTCTCATCAAATAATTATATTTACATTGATGATTTAAACGAACGTGATGATCTAATTAAATTGATCTTCTTTTACAACAGAAGTTCGATGACTGAAGATATCACTGATTACTTAGCTAAGTTCATTAAATTAACTAAGATTGATACAAATGACTGTGTTGTGGTTTCACCAATGTCGTTCGAATTAAATTCAGCAGATTGCAACAAAGGAAATGCAGTCTTAGAACTAAATAAGATTCTAAAAAAAGATCTAGCTAAAACACTTAGTATCGGTGATTCATTTAATGATATCCCGATGTTTAAAGTTACCGGAGTAAGTGTTACTTTAGAATCATCGCACAGAGAAGTGCAAAATAATGCAACTAATGTTCTTGATGTTAAAGCATCAGATGTAGTTGCTGATGCGATCGAATTATTCGCTCTCTAATAACTTATTTAACCGCTTAATACTGATATTTTTAGTTAGCGCTATTGCTTGAGTCAAATTGTAAAATTGATCGTGCAATATCGCTAATTTTTTATCGTCATCATACTTAGTTTTTAAGAGATCTTCAATATGATCATTGACTTCTTGGATTAGTTTATTCTTAACGTAATTAAGCTCACCTTCAATGCTTTTTTCAAAGAAATCAATTTCTTCATAATCATCATCATCATACATGATTCTTGTATGGGTTGAGTTTTCAAAGATTAGGTTATAGTTATTAATTAGTTTTTCTAAATTGATTTCAGATAGGATCTCTTTTAGATTAGTGATGTATCTATTTAACTTCTTTTGCACTTTCAATAATTCCTTTTAGGATTTCAATGTATTCTTTTTTGTGTTCAAGGATAAAGGCATGACCTGCCTTTTTGATTTCGATGTGTCTAGCACCTTTTAAGTAGCGTTTGATATAAGATCTGATTATCGTAAAAGGGACTAGGGTATCTTTATCAGCAGTAATTATTGTTACTTTTTCATATTCTTTAAAAGAATGGTATGATTTCAAAATGTTTTTAACTGAGATTGGACTCATGATTGATAAGGCCAATTTTTTTTGGTCATTTTGAGTTTTTTTATAGAACTCTAAGCTAAATCATTTATCAAAATCTTCAACGAATTTTTGGTAATCATAAAAGAGATCTTTAAAGAATTTTTTAATCACTTTTTCATCCGCTTTATGTGCGTCAGCAGTAAAGTATTTTGTGAAGTTTCATGCGGTAAAAATGGTATTTATTGTGAGTGGAGCGCCTAAAAGAATCTGCTTAATTCTGTTGCGCTCTTCTTTATTCATGAGATTAAGAGCAATCATAATAACAGCACACCCCATAGAGTGTCCTGCTAATACGATATTTTTTAAATCAGGGTTTTCACGAAGAAAAATAACTAATAATTTGGCAAAATACTGAATGTTTAAATGTTTGTACTTAAATTTTTCTTCAGTCTTATAATGAGCAGGAAAACCTAAGTCATAGTGATTAACATTTTTTATCTGTTTAATGATTTTGTAATGTAATCCAGGTTCAGTAGCAATTCCATGACAAAAAATCAAATCAACTTCGGCATTTTTGTTGCTTTTTTTGATGACCTTCAAATGATTAAGATCGACACCTTTGATCGTTTTGTTCATAAAAATCAAACTTATTATAATATATAATAGCAGATAAAAATTGATATGTCGAAGCACGAAAAACGCGTGTTGGTTTCTGATGAAATTAATGAGCATTTAATCAACCTAATTCCGGTTGATGCTTATAAATTGTGTCATAGATTAATGTACCCAAAAAATACTACTAATCTATTCTCAACACTAACAGCAAGAAAAACATCACTAAAAAATATTACAACTCATGCATGAAACTCTGATTTAACAACTAAAGTTGTATGCGATATCATGGATCGTTTTGTTTATTCATTAATTGAATTACATAATGAAAAAGACGGTGAAATTAAAAATTTGGTCAGAAACAAACTATTTTCTGTATTTGGTAATAAAGAATTTAGTGAAGATTTTACCAATGCATTAATAGATATGGCTGAATATGCTATTGAGCACGATAGATTACCATTAGTTATTTCAGTTAGAAAATCTGATCAATACATTAAATTCAATGAACCTTTATTAACTATTTATGGTGAAGAAGGAATTGATAAAAAATACGTTTGATTAATTAACTATTTTGAAACCATACTTTTACAAAATATTTGACAATATCAAACATCATTAACAATTGCACGAGAATTTTATGATTTATGTGCTAAATATGCGGTAAAAACCACCGATTCTAATGAGTTTTTAAAATACCAATGTCATGATTTTTCTATGCGAGGAATGAGCTCATTTAAGTCAGCAATCTATTCAGCAAATGCGCACCTTCAATATTTTGATGGAAGTGACTCAATTTTAGGTGGAAATAACGCGGTATCAGTTATTGCTTCTGAACACAGTGTTATGTGTGCTGATGGACAAGATCATGAAGCTGAAACTTATGAACGATTATTAAATCAATTCAAAGAAGGAATTTTATCTTTAGTTATTGACTCTTGGGATATTTGAAATGTCTTAGACAACATTTTGCCAAGATTTAAGGATAAAATCCTTTCTAGAAACGGAAAATTAGTTGTAAGACCTGATAGTGGTGATCCTATTGAAGTTATTTGTGGAAAAAACTACAATCCTGAAGATAAATCGACTTGAGGAACAATCCATTATTTAGATCATCACTTTGGTAGCACTGTTAACTCTAAGGGTTATAAAGAACTTAATAAAAAAGTGGGAATCATATATGGTGATGCCATAACTTTAACAAGAAGTGAAATGATTTTAGCTGAATTAGAAAGACAAAAATATGCGTCTAACAACATTGTTTTTGGTGTAGGTGCTACTACATACCAAGCATCAACTAGAGATACGCTAGGATTTGTTATCAAGTTAACAGCCATAGAAAAAGAAATCGACGGTAAATTTGAGTGATTTAATATTAAAAAAACCCCAAAGACTGATCAGTCCAAGGAGTCTTTAACTGGACGATTCTTTAGCGAAGATTTAGTTAGAATCTATTAAAGTAACTTAATCCCTTTTGCTTTAGCTTCAACAACAATTTCATCACTTCAGTGCGAAGCTTGTACTTCACCAATATGATCTTTTTGTAACAAGAAGTAACATAATCTTGATTGGCCGATTCCACCGCCAATAGTTTGATGCAATTCACCATTAACTAATTTCTTGTGGAACATTAGTTCTAAACGCTCATTTTGTTTAGATTCTTCTAATTGTTTAAGTAAAACTTCTTTATTTACGCGAATTCCCATTGATGATAATTCTAATGCTTTTTTAGATCTAGGGTTGTAAACCATAATATCACCATTTAGTGATCAGTCGTCATAGTCTGGAGATCTACCGTCATGTACTTGATTGTTAGATAGTTTTTTACCTACTTGCATTACAAACACTGCTTTGTATTTCTCACATACAAGTTGTTCTCTTTCAGATGGATTTTTATCAGGATATTGATCTAATAATTCTTGAGTAGTTACAAAGTGAATATGTTCAGGTAACAAGTCTTTTTGTTCAAAAATACCGTATTTTTCGTTAACTTTTAGTTGTGCTTCTTTAAGAACTTTGTAAATTTTATTAACAGTGTTCTTTAAAAACTCGACGTTACGATCATTTTCACTGATTCTTAATTCTCAATCTCATTGATCCACGTACATTG
Source organism: Mycoplasmoides gallisepticum (assembly GCF_900476085.1). Taxonomy (NCBI): domain Bacteria; kingdom Bacillati; phylum Mycoplasmatota; order Mycoplasmoidales; family Mycoplasmoidaceae; genus Mycoplasmoides; species Mycoplasmoides gallisepticum. Next base: position 830,005 of record NZ_LS991952.1, on the reverse strand, counting down.
AGTGTGTAGCATCAAGAGTTTCATCCATTCTGATTGCGTTCATATCAGTGTATAAACCTTGATATAGAGGAATTTCATATCTAGCAATTGAATATCTTTTTCATTTTGCTAAAGATTGAACAACTTGCGAACTAACACCATTAGTTTTTGATTTAAATGAAACCGGAGCTTCTCAACCATTAAGGTTGTCATTTAACCCTGAGTCAGGAGCGATAATCAAAGGAGCGCTCACTCTTAGTAAATTTAGTTCTTTTGATAAAGCGTTTTGAAACAGATCCTTAATATATTTAATGGCTAATTCTGTTTCTAGCAATGTTAATTTTTTCATAATTAATCTTTATTATTTAAAGGTTTAAATAATTTTATAAAAAATTTTTACTATCTCTAAAATTACATAAAGATGGTAAAATATACAAGACATATTTGCTTTGTCTAATGTAATTAAAATTTAATTAATTAATCAGAAAATAAATAAGTCAAAATTTTCATACCCAAGGATTAAAATAACAAATGGCAAAATATGAAATTATGCTAATGGTAAGCGGTCAGCTTAACCAAAATCAAGCACAAGCTGTAAATGATGAATTAAAAGCAGTGTTTGGTAAAACTGAAATTACAGAAGAATATTTAGGGCAAAAAACTTTAGAGTACCCTATTAAAAAAGAAGTAACAGCTCATTACTTTAATTTATTTTTAACTAGCGATGGTAAGTCAGTTCATGAATACAAACGTTTAGCTAGTATTAGAACTGACGTTTTAAGAATATTAATTCTTAACACTGAAAAAGAATTTGGTTATAGAGCTAGCCAAAATGCAAAGAAAGTTGCACTTGCTAAACAAAAACAAGCAAGATACAACGACATCATGAAACAAGTTCAAGAGAACGGTTACTTCCAAATTAAAGGAAGTAAACGTAACTCTAGAGTTGAAAAAGCTGGAGCTAAAGAAGTTTGAATGTTAAGAGAAAAATTTGGTGAGGATTTACCAGAACAAAAGATTCCAGTTCTTAGAAAAGTTAATTTAACAAGAAAACCTACTCCTAATAAATCATCAGAAAATAAGCAAAAAGTAGAAAAACAAGCTTAGAGTAAAGAGCAATGAATAAAGTAATTCTCATTGGAATATTAACTGATAATCCTTCTAGGATTGATTATCGTGACAACTATGGTTGTGAATTAAAGTTAATAATCCATCAAGCAGATTTTTCACAACAAATGTATCCAAAAGAACCATATCATTTCAGCATTAATGTCTGAAACAAAAACGCTGATTATGCATTAAATGGTTTAGAAAAAGGTGATTTAGTTTCAATCGAAGGATACCTTAAATCTGAATTACAAGTAAGTCAAAACGGTCGTGAATATTTACGATTATCAATCGTAACTGAACGAATCAGAAAGATCCCTTTATCATTCAATAAATCGGGATATAGATCATTACCTAAAGAAAACAGATTTAACCGAATGAGCACGCCTTCTTATAGTAATTACAACAACGCTTACTCTAATGATGACTCATTTGATCCACCTGCAACTACTGAAATTAAAGGCTATCGTGAAAACTACGATATTGAAGATATTCAAAAAATCGAACCAAAAGATTTTGCCAAATTCAGTACACCATCAAATTTCCAACCAGATCACAGTCTATTAGACGATGATGATATGACGATTGATATGGATACTTGGATGAACGAAAATAAATAAATATTATCAAGACATTTTTTAAGGATAAGACACCATGAGTGATATTACAAAACAACCAGCAAATAATATTAGTAGCGACGACAAGAAAGAAGTTGCAAAAGCTAGTGCTAAGTCTTCTGTTGAAGGAGCTAAAAGAAAAACTTTTTACAAGAGTCGTTCAAGAAAACTTTGCCACTTCTGTGCTAAAGGGATCTTAAAAGTTGATTACAAAGACGTTAACACTTTAAGAAAGAACTTAAACTCTTATGCTAAGATCGTTTCAAGACGTCAATCAGGAAACTGTAACTTACACCAAAGACACGTTTCTAACGCGATCAAAAAAGCTAGAATTATGGCTTTACTTCCTTTTGTTAAAGATTAATTTTATAAAATAAAACTACGAGGTGATATAGTATGAAAGTTATCTTACTTAAAGATGTACCTAGCTTAGGTAAAGCCGATAGTGTAGTTAATGTAGCTAATGGTTATGCAAAGAACTTTTTATTTAAAAATAAATTAGCTGAACCATACACTGAAAGAGGACAAAAACGTTTAGATCTTAAAGTTATTAAGCGCAATGAACAACACGATTTATTAGCTTTAGAAGCTAAGAATTTAGCCAAACAACTTGAAGGTGTTGTTTTAGAATATGATATTCGTACAAACGAAGAAGATAAAGCGTTTGGAACAATTGGCTTCAAGCAGATCGTTGATGATTTAAGTAAAAAACACATTTTTGTTACTAAAGATATGCTTGATAGCAAAATGAAACTAGATATTGGCGAACACCGTGTGAAAATCAACATTTTTGAAGGGATTCACGCAACGATCTTAGTGAAAGTATCTAAAGCACAATAATACATGTTGATCAATCAATTTAACCAATCATTAGATGATGAAATTGAATACGACAGTAATGATGATTCTGACATTATAGAAGATGAAGAATTAGCTATTGCTAGTGAGATTGAAAGCTTTAGCGATATTTATAGTAAAAATATCGCTACTTTTAATCCAGCTCAAAACGAACTTTATAAGAAAAATCAGCTATTTTTCTATAAATGTTACCGGTTAGAACTTCTAGTTCTTAGTTGTCTTGTACACCGAATTCAAGGTTATGAGATGGCTAGAAGAATTTTAGATGGTTCTGATTTTACAGGGATTAATCGTTACATTTTTAAGTGTTTAACTACTGATCTATATCTAGGTGAAACTGATGGTTCAATTGATAGTATCCAATCTTGGATTAATGAAAACTTCACTTTAGAAAATAAAGAGTTAGATTCATTAAACGAAGTGTGTTCTTATATCAGAGCACACTCAAATATCAGTCCAGATAACTTTGCAAAATACTTAAAGTCATTTGTTGAACACAGCAAGTTCAGATCGGTATTTTATTTATCTTATGACTTCACTCAAGAAGTTAATTTTGATAATAAAAATCTTAATGGCCCATTGATGCCATTAATTAAATTTGAAAAACAGATTAACGAGATCGTTAATCGTTCGATTCAAACCGATCTAGATTCAATCGATAAGATTGCAGATAGTTTTCTAGAAAAAATTAATAACCTTGTTATTAATAAACATAATAATATTTATTCAACCGGTTATCCAGGTTTAGATAAGTATCTTAGTGGTTTGGTGCCAGGAAACTTATTAGTAATAGCAGCACGTCCAGGACGTGGAAAAACTGCTTTTGCAATCAACATCTTATACAATTTAGCTCAAGAATTAAAATCTTTGAAACTTCAAAGAGAAGCTGATCACGAAGATTTTGATACTAACAAAGAAGATGAGATCTGCTTGTTCTATTCGATTGAAATGAATGCAGATGAGATCTTATCGCGGTTGGGAAGTTTGCATTCAACTGTTAGTTTTAAATTATCAAACGCGCTTGAAGTTTATATTAAACGTCAAAAGAACTACAGGCAGTTTGCTGAAGGAATTAATGAATTAAGAGAATTACCTTTATTCATTAATTCTTCACCCCAAACATCAATTAAGACAATTTATAACGATTTACACTATTTAGCTAGTATTAAAAAATTACCTCGATTAATTGTTGTTGACTACTTACAATTAATCAGTACAGACGATTTAGATAGTAGTAAAAACCGTTCACGACACGAAGCAATTGGTTATATCTCTGGGAGTTTAAAACGAATTGCCAAACAATATAATGTTCCAGTAATTGCGCTTGCGCAATTATCTAGAAGAATTGAAGAGCGCAAGGGCGCTGATTCAATTCCGATCTTATCAGACTTAAGAGAAAGTGGAAGTATCGAACAAGATGCTGATATCGTTATCTTCATTCATTCTTCAACATTAAATAAGAAACAGAATGAAGAAGATTTCCAAGAAGTGGAAAATAAAATCGATGTGGTCATGCACATCGCTAAAAACCGTTCAGGGCCAACTGGACAAGTTAAGTTTGTATTTGATAAAGAGCATTCTAAATTCTTAGAGGATCAAAATTAATAATGAAGAAAAAAATCCTATTAGTTCCAACGCTAGTATTAGCTAGTACAGTTGCATTAAGTTCATGTTCGTCTGCTGTTTTCAGACGGAATAATATGACTTATTCGAAGTTTTTAGATATCTTAAAAGATCCACAGAATCCCAAAACTTCAGCTAAAGAAGTTGTTTATCTAGGTTGGAACCAAAACGAAATCAGACAACCAACCCAACAAGCTAATAACCCTAATCAAAAGAGCTTGTTCAATAATTTCTCATATGCTGTTGGATCTTATGATAGTAATAACACCCCAACCTTTGTTAATAACAATGATAGCTCAATCGATCTAACATTTAAGTTGTTTTATAATCAAGCTTTCATATCGATTTTAAACTCGATTAGTTTACCAGCTATCCATTATTCTAGTAACTTATATAACTATCTAGAAGTTAATAAATTAGATAACTGAGCAACTAATTTATTACCAACTGAAGCAAATCAAGCTGGTGTGCTTCGTTCATTTTATGAATCGATGGCAAACGGGTTATTAACTGGTAATGAAACAGATAATTACATTTTTACCCCGATTGATCTTAAGTTTGAATTTAAGGAATTAACCCCTGAATTAAGTGCAAAAAGCGCGATTTATGATCCAAGAGCTTACAATGTTGATTACCAACTAAATGCAAATGAGATTATGACTGATAACTTATTAAATACCTCAAACTACTTAACGAAGTTATTTGTCCTTTCAAATATTAATATCTCATTTGCTTATTATATCGTTGGATTAAATGGTGATGTTGCCCCAACCAGGGATGCTTATATTACATCAACCAGTGATGTAAGATTCCAAGCGTTAGCTAATAAATTTCAATCAATCTACAACACCAAATTAACTGCTCCAGTATTTAATTTAAAACTTAATGATCTTGGTGTGGTTGTGAGATACAATGTTGAACAAAGAGCTAGCAACACAACAAACCCTAGCCAATCAACTAATCCAGCTGATTATGTAATTAGACCAACTGCGATTGATAGTATTATTCCATTAGGAATCTTATCTAATCCGAATAATTTAGTTTATCAATCGGGTGATCTAAAAGATCAAAGAGTTGGTTTTAAACAAGAATGAACTAACCAATTAGTTGATCTATCTAAGATCTTGACAGCTGATCAGTATGCTAACACAGAAAACGTTAATACAGATACCCTAACTAATCAGATTAGTAATATCCGTCAAAATACTGGTTTATTCTTTAATTTATTAAGTAGTACTCACTTTAGAATAATTAATCAAAACGACGTTGTTGATAACAATGCGTTTGGTGCTAATTTAACCACTTATTATAATTGGTATTTTAATAAGTTGACTCAAGTTGAAAACTATTCAAAGATCGATTTAGTGGTACCTAATAATGATCCTGAGATTAAGGCGGTAACCACTCCACCAGCTAGTGATATGAATACCGAAATGAACGTTGGTATGGCAAATAATATGACTGGTGATATGAATGGTCAAATGAACGGTGAGATGGCTAGTAGCACTAATAACGAAATGCCAACTTCACCAGCTACTAACTAAACCTAATGTTAGAACAACTTATTGGTGAGATTCAAACTAATTGGAAAGATCTAATTAACCAATTTTTTGCTACGCACAAAACAATTTATCACCAATTAGATCAATTGATCAAAAATAGAAGTGAAAAGAATGAATTAATTCCTAAAAAGGAGTTAATTTTTAATGCCTTTAACTTTTTTGATTACCAAGAAACTAAAGTTGTAATCATTGGTCAAGATCCGTATGCTGATCTTAAAAAAGCCAATGGCTTAGCTTTTGGGGTTGATAATAATAATCCACCTGTCTCATTAAGAAACATTATTAAGGAATTAATCAATAACCTAAAGTTAGATGAACAACAACTTGATGATTTTGATTATTCGTTAAAAAGCTGGGCTAACCAAGGGGTGTTATTAATCAACACGATCTTAACTGTAAAAAAACAAAATCCGTTAAGTGATCAAAATCTGGGTTGGGAAGAATTAATCAAGTTTTTGATTCTTAAGTTGTTAGAAAACCAAACTCAACCAGTCTTTGTGCTTTGGGGAAAGAAAGCCCAAGGATTTTTAGAACCTTACCAACTAAAACACGTACTAAAATCAGCTCATCCTAGCTTTTTTAGTGCCAAACAATTCTTTAACAATAACCACTTTAATCTGATTAACGAACTGCTTAAAACTAAGAACGAACAACTCATACAATGAGTTAAGCAGAATAAATAATGTAATTTATAATATCAAATAGACAAAAAAGCGTTATGACAGAATCATTTATCCGACCATCAAGTTCGTTTGCTATGGTTCTTTTTGCAATCATTGTTGGGTTGGTACTTGTTTTATCTTTAACTAAGAAGCTGTATTACTACCTCTTTCGTAAAAAGCGTTATTACACAATCCCCCGATTTTCAGTAATCGGTATGACCAATATTGCGATGGTAATTGCTATCGCAGTAGCGATCATCTTATTAATTAGCGCGATAACTGGTGGTTTAGCTTCAATCTTATTTAGGGTTTATCCTGGGACTAGAGTTTCAATTGAAACGATCTTAGTTAAGATCTCAGGTTTATTATTTGGACCGATCATTGGGATGATCTCAGGGATCATTATTGATCTATTAGCCGTAACGCTATCAGCTGGATTTTTCCATTATGGATATTTCGTAGTTGCGATCCTAACAGGGATGTTAGCTGGAATGATTAGATCATTACTTACGACTTCAAAATATTCGAAGTACCGCAACTTCTCATTATCAGTTTATTTAAGTTTATTGGTAATAGCTAGCTTTTTATTAACGATCTTTTTAATTACCAGTATGCCTGAGATCAGAATAAATGGTGGGTTTGATCTATCAATCCCAGGGGTGAGCCAAACTAAGATCTCATCTGTGGTATTTACTTGGATTATTCTAGGTTTTGGGATCGGAATTATCGCATTTATCTGGATTACTTTTTTAATCTATAAGTTAACCACACCTAATAATGCTTATTCATTAAGTGGGTTTGTGCACAAACGCCAGATTCATTCCAACCATAAGAATATTATTACGATCGATGCTAAGCAAAATTGGTACTCTTCATTAAGTTCATTAGTTGTACTAGCTGGAGTGAATGCGGTGTTGGTTAACTTATTCTTCTTACCGATCTTTGATAAGGAGATTACAGGTCAACCTTATGCGTTTTGAATCTCAATCAGATTGATTGCTAATCCAGCATTATTCATGATTGATATCGTCGTGATCTTTCCCGTAATTATGATCATCCAACCAATCATGAAATATAACTATGAGGATGAATTAACTGAAGATCTTAATACACCATTATTTGTTAAACATTGAACTAGTAGAAAAGAAGGGGGCAACATGAAAATCAATAAAGACGATCTAAAAAAACTATCACGGTTAGTGATGTTTGAACTAGATGATGCACAACTAGAAAAACTTCAAGTTGAGTTTGAAGATATTTTAAGTAACTTTAAGCAGATTGAAAAGCTTGATACAAGTAATGTCAAAGCAATGAACTATCCGATTTCGAATAGTTCAAATAAGTTAAGGGATGATCGTGACGTTTATCAAGCTGATCAAAAGATCGCTCAAAAAACCGCTAAGGAAACTTTAGGAGACTTCGTGAAAGTATAAACTATGAAATCAGATATCTTAAAGTTTAATACGCAACTAAGAAAAAAAGAAATTACCCCTGATCAGTTAGTTAAAGATTCACTTAAATTAATCAATAAGTATCATTGAACTAACGCTTATTTATATGTTAATGAACAAAGAGTCAATGAGAAAGTTAATAACTTTGACCATAATTTAGTTAATAACTCCTTGTTGGCTTATATTCCATATAGTTTAAAAGATAATATCTCAACTAAAGGGATTACTACTACTGGTGGTTCAAGATTTCTTGAACATTATATTCCCCCATATGATGCAACCGTTTACAAGATTTTAGAAAACCTAAACGCGTTGATGGTTGCTAAAGTTAATATGGATGAGTTTGGGTTAGGTGGAACTGGGTTGTATTCTGGGTTTGGTTATACCCACCACCCGATCTCTAAGAAATATGCACCTGGAGGTTCATCTTCTGGTAGCGCGATTAGTGTGGCTAATAACTCGGTTGTTTTTAGTGTGGCTACTGATACAGGTGACTCTGTTCGTCGTCCAGCTAGTTTAGTGGGAATCGTTGGGTTCAAACCAACTTATGGATCAATCTCAAGATATGGGGTATATCCATATGCGCCATCAATGGACCATGTTGCTATCTTTACTAGAAACGTTACTGATGTAGCAATTGTCACAGACGCACTAAGTCAGTTTGATCCCAAGGATTTTACCTCACAAAAGCGTTCTAAGAGCTTATTAAACCACCTATTAGAACCAGACCTTAATCAGAAAAAGATCAGATTAGGTTATTATAAGAACTTAGAACTTTACATGTATGAAGATATCTTAACAGCATGGAAGAAGGTAATTGACTTCTTATATAAAACTAATAAGTTTGAGATTGTCGAACTTGAGTTTGATATCGAATTATTAAAAGCTGTTTTACCAACCTATCAGATCTTAAGTTTTCCTGAAGCTAACAGTTGTTATGCTAACTTAACAGGTATTCCGTTTGGTGAAAAAGTTGAGGGTGAAAGTTATGAACAAAAAGTGATTAATGCAAGAACGAAACTATTGGGTAACCAGATCAAAAGACGGTTTACGATCGGAGCTTACATCACGTTAGCTGAAAACTACGAACCACTATTTAAAAAAGCGCAAAAAGCGCGAAGAATGATCGTTGATCATTTTGAACAATCTAAGAAAGATGTTGATGTTGTCTTTGGTTTAGGTGCTAGTAATTTTGCAGCTGCAATTGAAGATTACAAACAACGGTTAGCTGATACGAATTTAATTGATGATTTCTTATCAATAGCTAACTTTGGTGGTCACCCTTCAATCACAATTCCAATGATTAAGAATCGTGATAATCTAACCGTGGGATTAAATTTAGTTTCAAACCAGTTTAATGATGATCTAATCATTAAAACTGCTTATCTGATTGAAACTGAATTAGATAAGAATGGAGGAAACATTAATGCATAATTTTCAACCAATCATTGGAATTGAAGTTCATGTTGTGATCAATTCCAAAACTAAAATGTTTTCACCATCAGCAAACTCCCACAGATCAGATCCTAATATTAACGTTCACCCAATTGATCTAGGTTTACCCGGAACGATGCCTGAACCAAATGGGTTTGTTGTAAAGAAAGCTTTAGTGTTAGCTAAAGCTTTAAATATGCAAAACGTTGATCATCACCTACGGTTTGATCGAAAGAACTACTTTTATCAAGATCTACCTAAAGGTTATCAGATTACCCAACAGCACCACCCGATTGCTACTAATGGGTATCTTGATATCTCAAATAAAAGAGTTCCGATCCAACGTTTTCATATTGAAGAAGATACGGCTAAACAACTGAATGAAGATAACCATATCTTATTAGATTACAACCGTGCTGGTTCACCATTAATTGAGATCGTTACTGATCCAGTTTTTGATAGTGGGAAAGAAGTTAAAGAATATCTCACCAATCTAAGAAGAATCTTAATCTTTAATGATATTAGTGATGCTAAATTAGAAGAAGGTTCGATGCGTGTTGATGTTAATGTTTCAATTCGACCAATGGGTGCACCAAACTATGGAACCAGAGTTGAAATCAAAAACATTAATTCAATCAACAATGTTGAAAAAGCAATTAATTTTGAGATCTCACGCCAACAAGAGTTGTTATTGTCAAACAAAAAGGTTGTGCAAGCAACGATGCGTTATGATGATCAATTAAACCAAACAGTTTTCATGCGTGAGAAAACTAATGCGATTGATTATCGCTATATGTTCGAACCAAACATTATTGGGATTAATCTTGATCAACAGTTCTTATCTGAAGTTGATCAGATCCAAGTTTTTAATATTAAAGAGTTAGAAAGCAAACTGTTATCTGAAGGAGTAGATCAACAGTTTGTTGAACTGCTATTAGACAATTTCTTTTTATACCAAAAGATTAATGAGATCAATCAAAGAATTAATGATCTAGCTTTTGTTAGTAAATGATTATTAATCGAATTTATGGGTCGAATTAATAAGCAAAAGTTGCAATTAGAACTGATTAATCCCAAATGGTTTGATAATTTAACCGACCTTTTAGTTTTGGTTAAAAGTGAAGATTTAAACCAAAAACAAGCTAAAGTGGTTTTAGATGAGATTATTAAAACTGATGAAACGGTTGCAGAGATTGTAGATCGCTTAAAGATGAAACAGATCAAAGATGAACAAGAGATCATTGCGTTATTAGAACCAATCGTGCTTGAGAATCTTGCGATCTTAAAAGATTATGATCAACGAAAAGAACGGGTGGAAAAATTATTAATTGGTTTGTTGATGAAAAAAACCAACGGACAAGCCAACCCAAATGTTAGTATTAAAGTATTGACTGATTTAATTCAAAAACATAGATAGATTTTATTAGATGAATCCGGACACATTAAAATCACTTAGTACGCAATCATCACTTAGTACACAATCAATCTTAATTATTGTGTTAGCAGTAATAGCTACTGTTGTAGTTGTTTTGTATGCTATCTATTTTGTGATTTTTATTAAGGTGCGAAGATCAGTTAATAAAAACTATAAGTTTCGAGAAAAATATAATGTTTTATCGGCAAAAAACTACAATTTAACAATTCAAAGATTAGCAAAATTAGCTAATGACCAAACTGGGTTAAAACACGTTGTTCAATACGTTAATAAGTTCAATAATTACTATCGTGAACAGATCAATTCGGTTTATGAACCGATTAACGAGTTATGTAATTTTGATTATCACTTTGATTTTAAGTGCGTTAAACAAGCAACTAAGCAGATTAATTTATACCTGGATAAGATCGAGATGTTGGATCGTTCGTTTACCCAAATCAAAGGAGATATCTCAGGTTATAAGAATCACTCATCTGAACTAATCGTTAGTTTTAAAGAACTGTTTGATAATCTGATTAAGTTTTTAGAAAAATATATTTTACCAACATTTGATAATGAAGAACTATTAAGAATGGTTAATAGTTTTTCAAGTTGTTTGTTTCATTTAGAAGAGTCTGCCACGAAATTACTAAACAACCGGCTAATTGCGATCATCGAGCACTGGTTAAAAAATTTACCAGCACTAATTAAGATGGCAAAGACTTACTTTGTTCTAAACAAATTAAGGGTAAGATTAAAATACTTTATTGAAGATATCTATTATTCTTTTGGTTTGTTAGTTCAAGATCCAAACTTTACCGAAGAAAAGAAACAAAAGATTAACACGATCATTAAATATACGAATAAAGATCTACAAACAGTTCACCGACTATTAATGCAACGCAACTTTAAGCAAGCTCAAATGTTGCTAGCTGATAAGTTTAATCTGATCGAGCCCCTTAAAACCGAGTTAGAACTAGAAACTAAATCTAAGAATACGATTGCAGTAATCTATCAAGCATTTAAATACTGAATCGATCATTATTTAAAAAACTTCGAACAACTGAAAGATAAATTAACGATATTCATCGTTAATTTTGAAAAAGATCATATCTTATTAGAACAGATTAGAAAACTAAGTTTTAAATCTGATCAATTAAAACTAATGATCAATGAAATTAATGAAGAAAACCAAAAAAAGTTAAGTCATAAAGATTACTTATTTTTAATCAGCAATATCGCTAATAACGCAACCAAATTAAATGAGAGTTTAGAGGTCTTAGTTAAAACAATTCTTGATAATATTGCTGCTTATGAAAACTTCTTATTTAATACAAACAATCTAAAACTACAGTTTGTCATGATTAAAAACTATTATCAAGCTAACGAACTAAAAAATGACAAACTGTACAAACTAATCTCAGATAATATTAATCAGTTAGTTGAATTAGAACAAAATCTGAATAAAAACTATAAAGAGAATATTAACAAGTTTGATCAGTTACACCAAAAGATGGAAGCAAACTTTTTAGAAGCTCTGAAAACCAGTATCAAACAAGTTGCTTTGAAAGAGTTATGTGAACACACATTTATGTTCTTACATAAATACATTTATGAATCAGTTGAGATCAAAAACTTCGTTTCTGATTTTAGAAAACGCTTGTTTGATAATGGTTTGTATGAAGAGTGTTTAACTAACCAGATCATCTTGTTAAATAAGATGAAGCAAGCAGCTAAGCAAAATCAAATTGTGCTTTCTTAAATTTTTTGACATATCTTATTACAGGAGTAAGATATGATCACTTCTGTATACGCAAAAATAGAATATGTGACAAACACAAAGATGTTGTTTGTTGCCAATAACTGAGGTTATTGGGTAAATGTAAAACCAAATAGTGGTTTTAGTCGCACTGACAATAATGTTCTTGTTTTCTTACACGAACTAACCTTTTTAGCACAGAACAATGCTATTAATAAAGAACTATATGCTTTTAAGAGTTTAAAAGAAAAAGAATGGTTCAAGGCACTGTTAACGATCAATGGCATTGGCCCTAAAACAGCCATGAACGTAATGGTAAATAAACAAGAAGAGGTACTAACCTTAATTAAAAACAATGACTTAAACGGCTTGTTAAGATTAGAAAACATTAATAAGAAAGTTGCCACAATGTTGTTAGCTTCAGATATTGCTAGTAAGCACTATCTGAAGAACCAAATTGTTGTTAGCGATAAAGTTGAACCACAAATAGATGACGATGAGAAAATTGATGATAGCAAAGACCTAAATGATGATGAATTATTATCAGAGATCGTGATTGAAGCAATTGATTGTTTAATCAGTCTAGGATATAAACAAGAGCAAATAAAAACGGCGTTAGCTGAAATTGATTTAAAAAACGAATCAATTAATGATTCGGCTGATCTTGTGGCAGTAATCATTAAACAAATAGGCTTAAGAACAAGTGAAGTTAGCTAGACCAAATAATTTCGATGAGTTTATTGGTAAAAATGAATTAAAACAAAAGTTATTAACTTTTATTAATGCCTCAATTAGCCAGAATAAAGCATTAGACCATGTGTTATTTTATGGACCACCAGGTGTTGGCAAAACATCGTTGGCACAGATTATTGCTAATGAATTAAAATCAAAAATCAAGATCTTGCAAGCATCGCAAATTCAAAAACCAGCAGATCTATTAAATGCTTTTTCATTACTATCCAAAAACGACGTTTTGTTTATTGATGAAATCCATTCGTTATCACCCACAATTATGGAACTATTATTTCCAATTATGGAAGATTACGTTGTTGATATTTTGATCGGTAAAGAATTTAATTCTAAATTTACTAGAATGAAATTACCACCGTTCACATTAATTGGTGCAACGACAATGTATGGCAGGATCATCGATCCGTTAGAAGAGCGGTTTGGAATCTTATTACAACTTGATTATTATCAAGATGATGAGATCTTTGAGATCATCAGATCAATTAATGCTAAAGAAAAGATTAAGTTAACCAAGGATGAGATGGTGCAGATAGCAGAACATTCTAAAGGAACACCACGTAATGCTTTAAGAATTTATAAACGGGTGATGGATTTTAAGTTATTTGATCAAGAGATTACGATTAAATCAATCCTTGAAAAATTAAATATCTATCAGTATGGTTTATCAAATCTAGATCTGGAATACCTTAAATCGTTTGATGATAATCCCAAACTTTATCTTGGTTTGAAATCACTTTCACTAATAAGTGGAATTGATTGTTTTACAATTGAATCAAAGATCGAGCCTTATTTACTCAAGATGAACTTGATTAAGAAAACCTCAAAGGGTCGACAGATAACACAAAAGGCAATCCAATATTTTAAAGATAATTAGAGATACTAATTGTCTTATTTTTTAATTATTTTAGAATATAACAATATCAGTTGTTCTAAGTATATGAATCAAAAGACGAACCCTGTATTAGATAAGAATAATAATCTGCAACAAGTTATTAGGCCATCGGTTAATTTAGCTAATAAGCAAGCGGTTGGGCCGAATAACAATAATATTTATCAAGCTCAGGCACAAATTGTTAGAAGTAATGCTAAAAAAGAAGGGATGCCAGCTGTAAACAGGATGCCAGCTAAACCTGGTCCAGGTTTAAATCAACCACAGCCACAACCTACTGCTAAAGTTGCTCCAAACCTAAATAATCCTAATAATCCTAGACCAGGTTTGAACCCTCAAAACAAAGCACCTAACCAACCTGGCAATTTAAATCCTAATAATTTAAACCGTAATTTAAATCAAAGGCCAAATCCGAATTTAAATACTCAACCCCTAAATAACAATAGAACAATTAACCCTAACCAGAATAATACGTTTAACATCTTAAATAAGTTAAACACAGGGCCAAAACCAGGACAAGCTAGAAATCCACAGGGTGAGAACCAACAACCTTTAAATCAACCTAAACCTAATAATTTAGAACCTAAACAAAATCCAGATATTCCAAGAGTTAACCCAAAACCATCACCTTCATTAAGAGATTTTGTTCCTCAAGATGAAACAGGTTCAGTTGATGAAGAAGAACAAAATGAAGCACCAATCACATCACTGCGTGATTTTTCAAATAACCAAACTCAACGAACAAGTATAAGAGACTTTAATTCAAGTTTAAATGGGGAAACTCCAGCTGAACAAGCAACTACAACTAAAGTTCCACCAGCTGCTAGCACACAAGCTGAACCAACAACTGAAGTAAAACCTACTAATAAAGTTGAACAAACTAAAAAAGCTGCTATTCATCCTAGTGGAATGACGCTTGAAGAGTTCATGCACAAGAAACAAGCAACTAATTTAGTGCTTGCGGATGAAAATACACTTCAAAAACAAAATGAGGAAAAAGAAGCTAAAGCTGTTACAGTTGTAAACCAACAAAACGTTCAAGAAGAATCAATCCCAGATGATGAAGTATCTAGATTTGATATCCAATATGAGATCTGAAGATTAAACAGATTAAAGAAGTTTGGGATTGGATCAATCTTTGTTGGATTATTTTCACTAATCCTTTGATTAGGAGTATTAGGTCTTGGTGTATTATATATTCTTCACCACTTTAAAGTTTTAGATATTACGACAACTTTAAAAATCAGCTTAGATACATTTAATGCGATCCTTGTTGCAGTAGTGATTGTTTATGTAATTGTTAGTTCAATCTATCGATTCTTAGCACTAGCGTGTGTGCTTGCAAGTAGTCAGATCGGATCACATAAAAAAGTTTATAGTTATGACTTCGATTCATTAAAAGCATCTTTATCATTCAGTGTTTTCTTTGAAATCGCTAGCTTAATCTCTTATCCAGTTTTACTTTCAAGAATTTCAAAAGCAATCAAATTACTTAAATAATCAATAAATATGGAAAATTAGCTTAATTAAAGCTAATTTTCTTATTTGTTCTAGAATTAACAATTCTTAAGCAAAAATAGTTATAAAAGATTATTATTCTTAGTTCACTTAATAAAAAAGACAAAACAAAATCATATGATAAATTTTTATCAAAAATACCGGCCAACTAATTTATCAAGTATTATTGGTCAATCTCATATTACCAACATCTTATTAAAAGCGAGTGCTCATGATCAATTAGCTACTGCTTATATCTTTCAAGGTTCTAGAGGAATAGGTAAGACATCGATTTCTAAAATCTTAGCTAAAGCTTATAACTGCTTAAATAAGAAAGATGGAGATGTATGTAATCAGTGTTCTGCTTGTGAATTAATTAATGAAAATAAATCTCAGGATATTTATGAATTAGATGCTGCTACTAATAACGGTGTTGATGAGATTAGAAAGATCATTGATGCAATCAATTATGCCCCAATGAATTTATCTAAGAAGGTCTACATCTTAGATGAAGCACATATGTTAAGTAATGGAGCTTGGAATGCTTTATTAAAAACATTAGAAGAGCCACCTAAACATGTTGTATTTATCTTTGCGACAACAGAGTTTCATAAGATCCCATTAACAGTAGTTTCGCGTTGTCAAAGTTTTAATTTTAAAAAACTAGATAAAGATGATCTTGTTGATGTTTTAAAAAATGTTGTTAAGCAAGAAAAGATTAAGATTGAAGATTCAGCGATTGATAAGATTGCTGATTTTGCTTCTGGGTCGGCTCGTGATGGGTTAAGTATTTTGCAACAACTAGCTTATGACAAAAATAAAAAGATCACGGTTGAAAAGATTAATGAAACGTTTGGTTTAATTAATCTAGAAATCAAGTTAGAGTTTTTAGAGTTAATTAATCAGCACGATCTTGAAAAGTTTGTTAAGCTTTTAAATGAGATTGAAGCTAAAGGAACTAATTTTGTTTTATTTATTCAAGATCTATTAGCGATCTTGATTGATCTCTTAGTTTATCAAAAGGTCAAAAGTTCTAGCTTACTAAAAGTTTTAGACGAAGAACAAGTTAAAGCAATTAATTTAAAAAATATTAAGCTTTTAAGCTTATCTGAAAAGATTAATGGGTTATTATCAACAAGGGTTTCGCAAACTAACATTAAAGAAAGTTTATTATTAGCTGTATTTGATTATTTAGAACAAAATCCCCAACCTGTTGTAGGTAATAATGTTGAAGTTGTAATTAAACCAAAAACTAAAACAACTGAGCAAATACAAGAAAAAGAAGAAGCTAAACCACAAGTAGAAATTAAACAGAAAAACGAAAACGAAAAAGTGGTTAAAGTTGAGCAACCTAATGAACAACTAAAAGCCAAAAAAGTAAGAAGCTTACCTTCTGAAGAAACCGAGAGTTCAACTAAATCAACAACTAACGATCAACTTGATCTTAGTTTAGATCCAACTAAAGCAAAAGATTATTTAAAGGCAATAATTTTCAGTGTTTGAAAAAACAGCAAGTTAATTAATAAGGAATTACAAAAAAACTTCTTAAACGCTCAAGAGAAATTTAAAAAGGGCGATAATAAAGAAGATTCCTTTTATGAAAATGTTGATCTATATTTAACTGGATCAAAAGTCTTGACGGTAACTGATAAAGCCGCGATAGTTCTTCTTGAAGATGAAAACGTCGCTGAACTACTCAACGAACAAAACTATAACAATAGTAAAGTTCATACTATTAACCATATCTTTGATAAAGAAATCTATGTGTTTGCAGTAACAAAAGAGGTAATGAAACCAATTTTTGAGCAAACACAAAAGATAAAAGATTTAGATATAATAAACTATTATAATGATCTGTATCAGTCGCTTGATGTTGATAAATTAAGAGCAATTAAGAAACAAAAAACTCAAGCCGAAATCTTAAGTGAATTATTAGACAAGTAATCTTTAAAAATCAATTAAGAAAACTTTAATAAGGACAAATATGAATTTTCAAAATTTAGCTAACCAAATGAAAAAGATGCAACGCGAAATGGAAAAGAAGCTTGCAGAATTTGAAGAAAAAGAATATCAATACGAATACAAGAAGTTAATTAAAACAACACTTAAAGGCAATCTGAGAATTGTTAAGCTTGAGATCAATAAAGATCTAATCGATCCAGAAGATCCAGATACTTTACAAGATATGGTAACTGAAGCGATTAATGAAGCGCTTGGTGATCTTGAAAAGAAAAGAGATGAACTCTCTAACTCAATTACCCCACCAATTAAATTTCCTGGATTTTAGTAAATATGACATCAGATCTAGATCTGAATGAGTTTAATAATCTAGTAGAACAGATTAGCGACTTACCAAGTGTTAGTAAAAAACAAGCCAAAAAGATTACCCAATACTTAATGACTAAATCAGATCGTTATGTTTATGATCTGATTGACGTTTTAAAACGAGCTAAATTATCAATCAAGATCTGCGAGATGTGTCAGGGTTGATCAAATCGTTCTATCTGTAGTATCTGTTCAGATGAATCAAGAAATAACAATGAACTGTGTATTGTTAGTTTTTTTGATGATTTAAATGTGATTGAAGAATCCCAAGCTTATCATGGTAAGTATTTTATTCTTAATCATGAGATCTCTAAAAAGAATAAAAGAATCATTGAAGAGATTAATTTTGATCTATTATTAGATCTGATTAAAAAACAAAAAATTGAGAAGGTAATTATTGCGACTAATTTTACTCAAGATGGGCAAACAACAGCAAATTACTTACGCTTTTTATTAGATGATTTTGATCTTAAAATCTATCGTTTAGGTATGGGTTTACCATACAATTCTTCAATTGATTATGCTGATTCCTTTAGTTTAAAAGGCGCTTTTGAAAACAAACAGCTAATAAAAGATAAAAAAGCGTAAGCCAAAAATTTAACCTTAATTTAATAATTTTTTGATCAAAACACGAAATATATTACATAATATATTCGAATTAATCTAATTGAGTTGTATACCTCTATAGCTTTAATTATGGTTAAGTTTTAATTTTGTAAGGTAGATAAAAATTTTATGACGAATAAAACTAAAGTTAAAAAAATCTCGATTGCTTTAGGTGTTGCTGGTGTAACCTCAATTGCAGGAGGTGCACTAGCTTCTTGTGGTGCTGCTTCTTCACTAACATATGAATCTTCTGTTCAGTTAGTAGTTTCAGATAATAGTTCAACTTTAGCTGACCAATCATTCTCAGAAACTTCATATAACGGGATTAGAGATTTCTACAAATCTGTATACAAAGAAACTCTTCCTTTAGCTAACGACCCTAGTTTATCAGTTAACAATGGTGTGTGAAAACGACCTGGAACAATTGATGATTCAAGAATTAACACTTATCGACAGATTAAAAATGATGGATCATTTGTTGCTGTAGCTACTGGTTTCAACCAAGAATCAGCACTAAACCGAATTCTTGATAACACAGCTTTATATAACGAATTCAAAGATTTTGGTTTCATCTTTGTGGATGGTGTTATCACTAAGAAAAATGGAACTAATATTTCAGCAATAACTTTCCAAACTGAAAGTGCTGCATTTTTAACGGGGATCGCTGCTG
Organism: Mycoplasmoides gallisepticum; assembly: GCF_900476085.1. Classification (NCBI taxonomy): domain Bacteria; kingdom Bacillati; phylum Mycoplasmatota; order Mycoplasmoidales; family Mycoplasmoidaceae; genus Mycoplasmoides; species Mycoplasmoides gallisepticum. The sequence goes on along the minus strand of NZ_LS991952.1, from coordinate 810,802 downwards.
GAGTTTTGGTAAATAAAAATAGCAATTTCTTTAAAACAACAAAAGTTGGTGATGTAGACACTTATGGTATTGGTGCTTATGTAGGTTTACCTATTCCATCAACAATTAGTTTCTTAAACGGTTTTAGAATGGGAGCGATCTTCTTTAATCAATACATCCAACCAAGAGTAGAAGGATTTAAGAAACTTTCTTGAGTAAGCTCTAATGCAGCAGATAACAATGGTAATCGTGATACTTTACCAGCTGATAAATCTGATTCATTTAACGCGACAGAACAAAGAGCAACAACAATTACTAACCAATTGTTACAAAATGGTGCATCTTTAATCTATCCGATTGCTGGTCCACAAACAGCTCTTAGTCAAAACGTGATTCTTTCTAATAGAAACACACACCACGCACAATTAATTGGTGTTGATACAGCTCAAGAAAATTTAGCAACAACACAACCATTACAAGGAGCTCCTGGTGGTAAGACAATCGCTTTCTCAACAGTTAAAGCTTTAGATGTTGCTGTTGATTCAACTTTAAAAGCAATTCAAAAAGGTCAACCAGTAAACGGCTTCTATGGATATGGATGAAATAACTTAGCTACTTTAGCTAACGGTGGTGTTTCATTATCAAGCGCAGGATTAGCTTACTTACCAAACTTAACTGATCTGTTTACTAAAACTAGCATACCTGCTAATGCAGATCAAACTACTCCAAGACAAGAAATGTCTGATCAATCATCTGGAACTCCAGCGATGACTGGAACTATGAACGGTCAAGCTAATGGTGGAACTGAATCTATGATGGCTATGAGTATGATGATGGCAGAAGCTGGGGCTTCTACAGCACTGAATATGCCAGCAACATCTTCAACACCAGCTGCTACAACAACTAACAAACAAATTTCTGCTAACGACTTAGTTACAACAACAGAAGCTAATAAAACTATGGTAATTATGCAGTACGTTAACATTTTAGCTGGAACTTCTACTTTACTACCAGCTGCTAGTAGAGAAAACTGAAAAATTAAAGGTGATGAATTAAGAATGTTCAAAACTTCTGTGGAAGCTGATGCTAAATTATTACCAATTTTAACAACAGACGTTGATCCTAATACAGCTTTAAGTCATAAGTCTGCAATCATTTCTGGTTCATTCCAACAAGCTGAAGGTACCTTATTAAGCCAAGCAGGCAAACAATTTGTCTTCAAGAAATTAAACTAATTTAATACCAAATTTAATTAAATATCAACATGAAATTTGCTTTAGTCAAATTTCATGTTTTTTTTAGTTCAAAAGACGTTATTTAACTAGGTGTTATCATTTTACATTTAGTCAAAAAACCGACGAAAGTCTTTGTTTATAAACCAAGAAGAAGAAGAAGAAGAAGAAGAAGAAGTTCTTAGAAGTTCAGGAGTGTCGGGTTGAGCTAGTGAGCGAAAATTAAGCCGATTTATTACTTATTGAACTTTATATATTCTTAAACAATAATAGACGTGTTTAACGTAAGTTATTGGCTTAACTTTAAGTGAAGAGAAAAAACATTTTAAAGTTTGTTAGTTTATTAGGTATTGGTTCATTTGTAATGTTAGCAGCTGCTAGTTGTACTTCAGCAACTACACCAACACCTAACCCTGAACCAAAGCCAAATCCTGAACCAAAACCAGATCCAATGCCAAATCCTCCTAGTGGTGGTAACATGAATGGTGGAGATACTAATCCAGGAAATGGCGGAGGAATGGATAATGCTGTTCAACAATTAGCAGCTGCTAAAACAGCTTTAACTACTTTATTAAATGGTCAAACTGAAAAGGTCGGATTATATAATGACTATGCAAAAATCAAAGACGATTTAGTAAAAGCTTACATTGCAGCTAAAGAAATTTCAGATAAATCTCATGCAACTTTACAAGAAGTAAATAATGCTAAAACAAGATTAGAAACTGCAATAAAAGATGCTGCAAATTCAAAAACTAGTTTTGGTGAAAAAAATCCTGAATTAATCAAAGCATATGATGCTTTAAAACAAACGATTACTTCTGAAGAAATGTCATTAAATCAGTTGATGGATGCTAATTTTGAAACGATTAAAAATCATATATCAAATCTTTACAAACAAGGAAAAGATATCATAACAGCAACATTAGACCCAACAACAGGAGATGGTCCTCAAGCTATGGTAGTTAATCAAACTAATGAAGCAATTGTGAATGCAACCTCAAAAATTGAGGATTGAAAAACTAATGCAACTAATTTAGCTACCCGGTTCGTAAAGCAAACATTAAATAATGCAAATTTAGTTAATGAAACAAATAATCAGCCTCAACCAGGAAGTTATAGTTTTGTAGCTTATAGTGTTGATTTAAATACAGGGGTTAGTACCGCAAGTAACACACCTAATTGAAACTTTGCACAAAGAAAAGTTTGAGTTAGTGGAAGTGGTGGTAGAACTAGTCCTTTCTCTAGTTCAGATGCTAACAACTCTCCTGCATTAACAGATGTATCATGAATCTATAATTTAAGTGGAGCTAATTCAAAATATACCTTAACATTTAATTGGTATGGTCCATCAACAGGGCATTTATATTTCCCTTATAAATTAGTTAAAAGTGATGATGCGCAAAACGTAGGTTTGCAATATACATTAAACAATAAACCAGCACAAAGAATTGAGTTTGCTCCTGCACAATCTCCTTCATCTGGTGGAACAGCTCATGCTAGTGATCCTCAATCACCTAGAGCTGCTGCAACAGAAACAGATGTTTCTGATAGTGCTGAAGGTTCGCAAGCCCAAACTGACATGAGTTCCTCATCAATGAACAAGACTCCAACAGTTAGTGATATTAATGTTGCTAGTGTAACTCTATCTGATTTAAATTTTGGAGCAAACACCATTGAATTTAGTGTTCCAATGGGTGATAGTATGGTTGCACCAATGATTGGTAATATGTATATTACTTCTAACCCTTTAAACGTTAATCAGATCTATGATGATATTTTTGGTAATAGTGTATCTAATTCAACTGATCAAAATAAGGCTGTCACAGTTGATCTATTAAAGGGTTATAGTCTTGCAACTAACTGATCGATCTATTTAGCAAGATTTACAGACTTGATGGAAGGAACTCAAAGAATTCAAGACCCTGTTTATTTAGTTGGGTATATCGGTGGTAGTCAGGACAGAAACTTTACACAAAATTTACAAGTTCAGAATAATCTTAGATATCCTTTAGCACAGAATGATCAAAGAACATTTACAATCTATGTAAATGCTCCTAAAGCTGGTGATTATCATATTAGTGGTTCATATCTTTTTTCAAGTAATCAAAACGTACAACGAGGCTTAAAATTATCAATAAACAATGATAACTCTGTTTTGTTAACCGTTAAAAAACAAGCAAATTGAAATACATTAGGACATTTTGACACATCTAAGGATAATGAAAGCCAAGGTAATGATGGTTCGATCCAAACAAGCGGCAAAAAAGTGCTAACTTTACAAAAAGGTTTAAACAAGATAGTTATATCGGGTGGATCTTCAGGACAAGATGGAACTAACGCTCCTTATATTGGTAATTTAACATTTACTCTGAATAATTCTTCAACAAATGCAAGTCAAGATAGCTCTAGTAATTCAACTCAAGATAAATAAAATTGTTCAATCAGCATTGGAAGCTAAGTTAGTTAAATAAAATTATTAGTACCAGGACCACGAACGGTTCTGGTTTTTTATTAATTAAAAGATGCAAATGTAGATCTGGTTTAGATATAAATATTTATAGAATTCTTTTATTTTCTAAGAAGAAGAAGAAGAAGAAGAAGAAGAAGAAGTTCTTAGAAGTTTAGAAGCTAGGGGTTGGTTTGATCAGCGAAAATAAACCCGATTTATTACTTACTGAACTTTATATATTCTTCTAGTCGATGAATTTGAAATAAATACAAATTCGTCAATTCAGCTTTAAGTGAAAAGAAAAAACATTTTAAAGTTTCTTAGTTTATTAGGTATGGGTTCGTTTGTAATGTTGGCAGCTGCAAGCTGTACTACACCGGTCAACCCAACACCTAACCCAAAACCAACTCCAAACCCTGAACCAAAACCACATCCAATGCCAAACCCTCCTAGTGGTGGTATGAATGGTGGAGATACTAATCCAGGGAATGGTGGTGGCATGATGGGCGACAATCCTAATCCTGGGAACACCACACCAGAACAACAATTAGCAACTGCTAGAAAAACGCTAACCGATCTAATTGGTACAGAAAATACCAACGTTGCTTTATATGCTGATTATGCCAAAATTCAAAGCACTTTAAGCACTGCTTATATGACAGCTAAAACTGCATCAGAAAATACAAATGCAACTTTAGAAAATCTAAGATCTGCATCAACTACACTACAAACAGCAATTGATAAAGCTGTTAGTGATAAAAATGATTTTAATAACCAAAATGCTGATTTAGTTAGTGCATATACATCATTAAAAGATGCTGTTAAATCAGAAACTACTAATTTAGAAGGTTTATCTGATGCAAATTATACAGCCATAAAAGATAACCTTACTACTTATTATGGTAAAGCTAAGAATATTTTAACAGCTACGCTATATCCTGAATCAGGGGAGATTCCTAAAGTTGATGCTGTAAAAGTAGTAAACAATTTTATTACAAATGCAAATAGTAATATTGAACAATGAAAAAATAATGCAAACATGTTATCTGATAGTTTTTTAAAGAAAACCTTAGATAAAGAACAATTAACAAGTAATGCGGAATTACAACAACCTGCAAATTACAGTTTTGTAGCATATAATCAAGATATAACTAATCCTACTTATAATTTTGCTAAAAGAGTAGTTTGAAAACCACAAGAAGGTCGGTCAAGTACCTATGTGCCATTAGAAAATCAAGGTGATTTAACAGACGTATCATGAATTTATAGTTTAGCTGGAAATGAAACTAAATATAGTTTTACTTTTGCTAATTATGGCACAACTACAGGATACTTATATTTTCCATACAAGTCAGTTAAATCAAGCGATAATGTTGCATTACAATATAAGTTAAATGGTGCTAGTCCGGTATCTATCGATTTTAATAACTCAGCAATAAGTCCATCTCAAGAAAGTGCTAGTGATGCTGATGGTTCTGAGGTGGCTACAACAGCTGATGATAGTAGTGCTAAATCTCAAGTAAAAGCTGAGAAAGCTTCTTCTACAAGTGATGTTTCTAGAAGCGCAGTTAACTCAGCGCCAAGCGTTGATGAGATCAAAGTAGCTAAAATTATCTTATCTGAATTAAAATTTGGTCAAAACACCATTGAATTCAGCGTGCCAACAGGTCAAGATAAAGTAGCTCCAATGATAGGTAATATGTATATTAGTTCAACTGATAAAAATGATAATTTAGTATACAATGATATTTTTAGTAATATTTTAGATAAACAAGATGAACCAACTTCTGTCACTGTTAACTTATTAAAGGGTTATAGTCTAGCAGCTGACCACTCAACATATTTTTATCAATTTTCAAGTTCTAACGGAATGAATGAAAGCAACCCTACTTATTTAGTTGGATTTATTGGTGGTCGTGGGAATCGTAATAATCTAAATTCTTCTGTTACTGCTGATAATAAAGTTGCTAGTCCTTCTTTTCAAACATCTGATAGAACTCTAACGATCTATGTAAATGTTCCTAAAGATGGTCAATATTATATTAAAGGTTCATATCTTACATCAGATAATAGAAACTTAAAATTTACAACAACTGCTACTGCAAATAATTCAATAACATTTACTGTTAAAGGAAAAAATAATTGAAGTACGCTAGGTACTTTTAATACAGCGAATAATAACGACATTGAAACAAGTGGTTCTTCTAGTAGTGGTCAGGCAAACGAATCAAAGACAATAAAATTAAATAAAGGTTTAAACAAGGTTGTTATAGGTTCAGTAATGATTAATAATAGATATCCGGGTGCTCCTTATATTGGTAATCTTAAATTCACTTTAATGAGTCCTACAATGATGGAGGCTAAGAAATAACTGTTGAAAAATTATAAATAAGCGCTAAGTTAGTTATATAAAATTATTAGCCCAGGATCGATAAAACGGTTCTGGTTTTTTTATTAATTAAAAAGATGCAATTGTAGATTTGGTTTTAATATAAATATCGATAAAACCTTTTGTTTTCCGAAGAAGAAGAAGAAGAAGAAGAAGTTCTTAGGAGTTCTGTGGTCTGGGGTTGGTTTGATCAGCGAAAATAAACCCGATTTATTACTTAATTGAACTTTATATATTCCTTACTTGATGAGTATGTATTTTTCATACAAATTCATCGATTCAACTTTAAGTGAAAAGAAAAAACATTTTAAAGTTTGTTAGTTTATTAGGTATTGGTTCATTTGTGATGTTAGCAGCTGCTAGCTGTACTCAAGCTAGCACTCCAACTCCTACCCCAACTCCTACCCCAACACCTAACCCTGAACCAAAGCCAAATCCTGGTGGTGGTGACACGAATAATCCTCCTAGTGGTGGTATGAATGGCGTAGATACTAATCCAGGTGGTGGACAAGGCATGATGAATGCTACTAACCAGGAATTAGTGAATGCTAAAAAAGCTTTAAGTGATTTAATTGGTGGAGAATCTAAGACTGTTGAATTATATGCAGACTATGCAAAAATTAAAGCTGACTTGACTTCTGCGTACGCAGTTGCTAAAACGACTTCAGATAGTTCAACATCAACTTTAGATCAAGTTAAAACAGCAACATCAACTTTACAAACTGCTATTAATACTGCTGCTAGTGACAAAGAAAAATTTGATCAACAAAATAGCCAATTATTAATGGCATACAAAGTTTTAAAAGACACTCTTAATAAAAAAGAAGCTATAGTAATGTCATTAAATCAAGAAAAATATAGCGCAATTTTGAGTGAAATTAATGCAGCTTCTTCAACAGCTGAAGAAATCGTTAAACAAACATTGAATCCAGTGAATGGTAATCTTCCAGTTGTAGCTACACTTAATGCTGAAAACACCAAAATCCTAGAAGCAATAAAAGAAGAAAAAATTAATTCAGAAAAAAGTAATGCTGATCTGTTTGCAAATTATCAATTGTATAAATTGGATAGAACTAAATTAATGAGTGAAGGTTCTAATAATACGAAACAACCAGGAAATTATAGCTTTGTAGCTTATGCTAGTGACATAGCAAGTCCAAACTGAAATTTTGCACAAAGAACAGTTTGAACAGCAGATAGTAGAACTTGAACCAGCCCTTTACCTAATAATTTACAAAACTCTGCTCCTTTAACAGATGTGTCATGAATCTACACTTTAAGCGGGACAGGAGCTAAATATACACTAACATTTGATTATTATGGCCCACAAACTGGTTATTTATACTTTCCTTATAAGTTGGTTAAAACAAGTGATAAAGTCGGGCTTCAATATAAATTAAATCAAGCAGATCCTGTAGCGATTCAGTTTAGTGAAGCGGCTGCTACTGCTTCAGCTCCAGCTGAAACAGATGGTAGACAAGAATCAGCTGAAACTACAACTGCTAATGAGAAAGTTAACCCAATGCCATCAGTTAATACTATTAATGTTGCTAAAGTGACTTTATCTAATTTAAAGTTTGGTTCTAACACAATTGAATTTAGTGTTCCAATGGATCAAGACAATATGAATAAAGTTGCGCCAATGATTGGTAATATCTATATTACTTCATCTAATGATGAAGCAAATAAAAAGCAAATTTACGATAGTATTTTTGGAAACACTTCATCACAAACTGCTAGCCAAACATCTGTTAGTGTTGATCTATTAAAAGGATATAGTCTTACAACTAGTTGAAGCACATATATTCGTCAATTTACTGGTTTAACAGGTAATGGTGTACAAACCTCTGACCTTGTTTATTTAATTGGTTTGATTGATGGTAGCCAGAATCGTACAGTTGCAAGCGGTCCAATGAATATTAAAAATATTCCTAATATGAATGGCGCTACAAGAACATTCACAATATATGCAAATGCACCAGTAAACGGGAACTATCACATAAGTGGTGCATATTTACAAGGAGCGAATCAAGCAAGAAGTCTAAAATTCTCAACCGGTACAAGTGGCAGTAATAATGAAGTTACAGTCACTGGTTTAAAACAAAAAAATTGAACCACATTAGGTCACTTTGATACTAAGATGACTAGCACTACTGTTTCAGGAACAGGTACACCAATGAAAAGAACTCTAACCTTAAATCAAGGTTTAAACAAGATTGTTGTATCAGGAGTAAACAATGGCGATACACCATTTATAGGTAATCTAACATTTACTTTAGAAAGCAATCAAACGATTAGTGAACAAGTTGAGCCTAGTTCTGCTACTGCAGAAAAGAATATATAAGCGCTAAGTTAGTTACATAAAATTATTAGCATCAAGACCGATAAACGGTTTTGATGTTTTTTATTTAAAAAGGCTGGTAAATTATTTCTGAATTAACTGTAAAAACGAATGAAAGCTTTTGTTTTCGAAGAAGAAGAAGAAGAAGAAGAAGAAGTTCTTAGAAGTTTAGGAGTGTTGGATTGGCCTAGTGAGCCAAAATAAACCCGATTTATTACTTACTGAACTTTATATATTCTTAATTGGTGAATTTTTTAATTTTTTAAAAATTTATCAGATCGACTTTAAGTGAAAAGAAAAAACATTTTAAAGTTTGTTAGTTTATTAGGTATTGGTTCGTTTGTAATGTTGGCAGCTGCAAGCTGTACTTCAGCACCAGCACCAACACCAACACCAACACCGAACCCTGAACCAAATCCAATGCCAAATCCTGGCGGTGGTGTAGGTATGTCTGATGGAAATACCAATCCAGGGAATGGTGGTGGCATGATGGGCGACAATCCTAATTCTGGGAACACCACACCAGAACAACAATTAGCAGCTGCTAGAAAAACGCTAACCGATCTACTTGGTACAGAAAATACCAATGTTGCCTTATATGCTGATTATGCCAAAATTCAAAGTACTTTAAGCACTGCTTATATGACAGCTAAAACTGCATCAGAAAATACAAGTGCAACTTTAGATAATTTAAGATCTGCATCAACTACACTACAATCTAAAACTAATAGTTTAGAAGGATTATCTGAAAATAAATATAGTGGTATTAAAAACCACGTAAGTAAACTGTTTGATACAGGTAGTGCAATAACAGCTAGAACATTAGATCCTACTAGTGGTGAAAGACCTACTTTAGAGAAAGTAAATGAAGCTAACAACGGTATTAAAATGGCTATTAGTTCTGAATCATTGAATAAATGAAAAACTAATGCAGATAAATTTAACGATTTTGAGAAAAACCCGTTGTCTAAAGAGAAATTAGAATCAACAAACGATACAGCTCATAATCAAGAACAACCAGCAAATTGAAGTTTTGCAGCTTATAGTGTTGATCTAACTAGTAATTCGCAAAATCTACCTAACTGAAATTTTGCTCAAAGAAAGGTTTGAACTAGTGAAGGTCAAGAAGGTGGAAGAACAGTTCTAGTTTCTTCCCCTGTTTCTTCAACTGACGTGTCTTGGATTTATAGTTTAGCTGGAGAAGGAACTAAATATACCCTAAGTTTTGAGTATTATGGTCCTGATACTGCATTCTTATATTTCCCTTATAAGTTAGTTAAACAAGCTGATTCAAATTCAGTAGCGCTTCAATACAGTCTAAATAAAGCTAGCCCAAAATTAATTAATTTTCAACCAGTTAGAACAGAACCTGCAAATGCTGATTCAACTACTAATGAAACTACAACTACAGGTAGCAGTGAAAGTAGATCATCTTCTGAAGTTTTAGTTGCTGATGAAGCTGCAACTTCTAATAATGAAATGAATCCTACTCCAACAGTGGATAGTATTAATATAGCTAAAGTGACTTTAACAGGTTTAGCATTTGGACAAAACACTATTGAGTTTAGCGTTCCAACAGATCAAACTAATAAAGTAGCTCCGATGATTGGTAATATGTTTATTAGCTCAAATTCTGAAAGTCAAGAAAAGATTTATAATCAAATCTTTGGCAATACAAGTAATTTAAGCACTGACTCTAGATCTGTAACCATTGATTTATTAAAAGGCTATAGTCTTGCTTCTGGTTGATCAACATATGTTGGAGAATTTAAACGACTAACTGGAGCAAATCAAACAGCTTCAGATTCACAAACAAGTGCCCCAAGTTATTTAGTTGGATATATTGCAGGATCTTGACAAAGAACTGTTAATAATGTTAATAATGTTAGTAATATAATTAGAAACCCGCAAATAGCAGGACAACGAAGAACCCTTGCAATATATGTAAATGCACCATCTGACGGTCAGTATGGAATTAGTGGTTCATATATTTCAACAAATAGAACACAAAGATCATTAAAATTCCAAACAGGGAGTGATGATTCTAATTCTGTAACAATTAATGTAACAGCAAAAACTGCTTGAACTGCATTAGAAACATTTGATACAAGTGATACGACTAACAATGTTGTATCAGGCAATATGGCCAAAAGAACATTACACCTTAAACAAGGTCTTAATAAGATAGTTATTAGTGGAACTAATGATACTCCTTATATTGGTAATTTAACATTCACTTTAAATAATAATCCGTTAAGTAATACTGAAAGTGAGACTCGTGAATCAACATAATAATGAATCAAATAAAAAAATCTTTATCTTTGAATAAAGCGCTAAGTTAGTTACATAAAATTATTAGCACCAAGACCGATAAGCAGTTTTGGTGTTTTTTATTTAAAAAGGCTGGTAAATTATTTCTGAATCAACTGTAAAAACGAATAAAAACTTTTGTTTTCGAAGAAGAAGAAGAAGAAGTTCTTAGAAGTTTAGAGGTTTGGGGCTCGTCTGTTCGACGAAAATAAACCCGATTTATTACTTACTGAACTTTATATATTCTTATCTTGATGAACTTGTTCGTTTTACAAATTCGTCAATTCGACTTTAAGTGAAAAGAAAAAACATTTTAAAGTTTGTTAGTTTATTAGGTATTGGTTCGTTTGTGATGTTAGCAGCTGCTAGTTGTACCCAAGCAACTACCCCAACACCAACACCTAATCCTCCTAGTGGTGGTATGAATGGTGGAAATACTAATCCAGGGAATGGTAGAGGAATGGATAATTCTGCTAAGCAATTAGCAGCTGCTAAAACAGAAGCTAAAGTTGTTATTAATGCTTCAGCAGAATTATCAGATTCAGTTAAAGAAGCATTAAAAAGACAAGTTGATGCAACTACAACAGGACCTGCAGCAAGAGATTTAAAAACTAAAGCAGAAGCTCTTGTTTCAGCTGTAAAAGCATTAAGCGGATCGGTTACTGCTGCTAAAACACTTCAATCTGAAGAACAATACACAAATGTAAGCCAAGATCTTAAAACTACTTTAGAAGCAAAATTAACAGCAGCAACGGCATTACTAGAAGATGGAACAAAACTTAAAAATCTAGATGCTTCAAGTAATTTAGACACAACAAAAGCTTCATTAGAATCTTCAAAAACAGATCTTGATGCAGCAGTTGCAGCAGTTAAACCAGATCTTGACTTCCAAAAAACAAAAACTAGCGCAGCATCAGCAGTAGAAGCGCTAGATACTCTTGTTAACTCAGCTTTAAAAGTTGAACTACAAAGACAAGTTACAGCTTTAGATAAAGATCACGCTGCTCAAGCTACAACAATGTTAGAAAACCTAACATCATTAAAAGATTCTCTAACATCACTTCAAGATCTAGTTTCTAAAGGTCTTGCAATGCAAGTGGACTACCCAAGAAGCTACTATGATGCAGATAACAAAGCAGATTTCGATGCAGCGCTACTTAAAGCTTCATCAGTGTTTCCAGCATTCCAATGAACAGCTGAATCAATTATGGTTCCTGCTGCAACAAATGGTGCTTTACCAAACCCTAGAGCTTGAACCAAAGCTAGAGACAAATCAGAATTCAAACTACAAAACTTTGTAATGGCTCCAGCTCAAGCAGCTACTCCAATAATAACGCAAACTTCACCTAGCGCGACAGCATCAGCTATAGTTAGAGTTGCAACAGGAACAAAAGAAACTTCAACTATGCAAACTGCTCCTGCAGCACAAACTACAACAGCTGATTTAGCATCAACTGCTTCTTATCTAAAATCATTAAACGATACTTTAAAAGCAGCTACTGATGCGCTTAACGGCGATAACCCTACAACCAAAACTGCTTACTATAAAGCTGACGCTGGGCGTACACTATACTGAGACGGGTTTATGCCAAAAATTGTAACTACAACTCTTACTGTTGTGCCAAGGAATAGAGAATATAATGTATCTCCAACTGGCAGCTATCCTTTTTGAAAAGAAAGAAACGCATTAATATTAACTACATGATTTAATCAAAATCAAGATAAACTAAGCCTTGTAGCAGAGCAACTGACAAAAAAATTAGGTGAAGAAAAGTTCAAGAATATGACTTTATCAGATCCTAAAATTTCTTGGGATGAATTAGTCATGAACAGTAAAACTATTTTGACACCAAAAGTAACTTTTACCTTAACTCCTAAAAAAGGCTATAAAAAAGCAGATGATTCTTCTCAAACAGTTACACTAACTATTAGAAATCTATATAAAGAAGCAGATCCAAATAAAAACTTATTTGCAACACAAGGAGCTTCATCTTCAGCAGCGCCACAAAATTCAAAAGTTGATGATGCTAACGTAAAAGCAAAAGTTAATGTTTATTTAAACTACACCGGGCCAAATATTGAGTTAGATGCAAAGTTTCCTCAAGTAGGATCTCAAAATAATACTTCAATTAACGGAACCTCAAATGTAGATGGTAACTTTAACACTAAATTCAAAGAATTATTAGTAAGAGATAACGCTCAAACTTCATTATTACAAGCAATAATTAACTATGTTAACAAATTTGACCCTAAATTTAAAGCTCAACTTGTAACAGAAAAAGACGGAGTTGCTATAACTAAAGTTCAAAACATTAAAGAACTTAGAATAGGAAATTTAAACGATAGCAGCGTATTCTTACAACAAGTTAATGGAGACTCAAGCGCAGTATATTTTGCAGTTAACGGTGTAACCAGCGAAGGTTGATTAAATACTTTCTTAATTAGAATTCCTTTAACTAAATTTGTAAGACCTATAAGCGTATTACAAACTCCAGATCAACAGCAAACTAAAGAAGGTGGTGAAGAAGCAACTCAACCTCAAGATGCTAGATCAGGAACAGCTTCAACAAGTGAAGCTCAATCAGGTCAAAGTAATGAACCAGCAGGTTCAGAAACAGGATCAACACAACAAGCTCAAAGCTCACCAACAACTGGAACAAGTTCATCTTCAAACTAATAATAAAACCAAAAACATGTTTAGAAAGAAATCAAACGATTAGTGAACAAGTTGAGCCTAGTTCTGCTACTGCAGAAAAGAATATATAAGCGCTAAGTTAGTTAAATAAAATTATTAGCCCAGGATCGCTAAAGCGGTTCTGGTGTTTTTTTTTGTTTAGTTAAGACAAATTGAGTTGTTGTATTTAATATATAAAATAGCTAAAATCCTTTAGAAATCGAAGAAGAAGAAGAAGAAGAAGTTCTTAGAAGTTTAGGAGTTAGCGGATGCTCTGATCAGCGAAAATAAACCCGATTTATTACTTACTGAACTTTATATATTCTTTAGACAATAATAGACGTGGTGAACGTAAGTTATTGGCTTAACTTTAAGTGAAGAGAAAAAACATTTTAAAGTTTGTTAGTTTATTAGGTATTGGTTCGTTTGTGATGTTGGCAGCAGCTAGTTGTACTTCAGTAACTAACCAAACACCTAACCCTGCACCAAAGCCAAATCCAAACCCTGAACCAAAACCAGATCCAATGCCAAACCCTCCTAGTGGTGGTATGAATGGCGGAGATACTAATCCAGGGAATGATGGTGGCATGATGGGCGACAATCCTAATTCTGGGAACACCACACCAGAACAACAATTAGCAGCTGCTAGAAAAACGCTAACCGATCTACTTGGTACAGAAAATACCAATGTTGCCTTATATGCTGATTATGCCAAAATTCAAAGTACTTTAAGCACTGCTTATATGACAGCTAAAACTGCATCAGAAAATACAAGTGCAACTTTAGATAATTTAAGATCTGCATCAACTACACTACAAGCAGCTATTGATAAAGCTGCTAGTAATAAACGTACATTTGATAGTGCTAATCAACCTTTAGTAACTGCATATAATCAATTAAAAACTACACTACAATCTAAAACTACTAGTTTAGAAGGTTTATCTGAAAATAAATATAGTAGTATTAAAAATCACTTAAGTAAACTGTTTGATGCAGGTAGTGCAATAGCAGCTAGAACATTAGATCCTACTATGGGAACTGTTCCTGAAGTTATGTCTGTTACTAAAGCGAACGAAGATATAATGACTGCTGTTTCAAAACTTACGGAATGAAAAACTAATGCAGATAAGTTTAACGATTTTGAGAAAAAACCGTTGTCTAAAGAAAAATTAGAATCAACAAACGATAGAGCTCATAATCAAGAACAACCGGCAAACTGAAGTTTTGCAGGTTATAGTGTTGATCTAACAACTGGATCTACTGGTAATTCGCAAAATCTACCTAACTGAAATTTTGCTCAAAGAAAGGTTTGAACTAGTGAAGGTCAACAAACCGGAAAAACAGCTCTAGTTTCTTCTCCTGTTTCTGCAACTGATGTTTCTTGGATTTATAGTTTAGCTGGAGAAGGAACTAAATATACCCTAAGTTTTGAATATTATGGTCCTGATACTGCATTCTTGTATTTCCCTTATAAGTTAGTTAAACAAGCTGATTCAAGTTCAGTAGCCCTTCAATACAGTCTAAATAAAACTAGTTCGAAATTAATTAATTTTGAACCAGCTGAAACTGTTTCTACAAACGCTGATCAAAGTGAAAATGGAGTAGCAACTACTAGTACTACTGAAGGTAGATCATCTTCTGAAGTTTTAGTTGCTGATGAAGTTGCAGCTGTTAATAATGAAATGAATCCTACTCCAACAGTAAGTGACATTAATATTGCAAAAGTTACTTTATCTGGGCTGACATTTGGAGAAAATACAATTGAATTTAGTGTTCCAACAAATAAGGTAGCTCCAATGATTGGAAATATGTATCTTACTTCAAATTCTGGAAGCCAAGGAAAGATCTATAATGAAATCTTCGGTAATACTAGTAACTCAAGTGACAATTCAATTTCTGTCACTGTTGATTTATTAACAGGTTATAGTCTTGCTTCTGGTTGATCAACATATATCGGTGAATTTAAACAATTAATGGACACGCAGATGGGAGCATCTTCAGATTCACAAACAAGAAAGTCAAGTTATTTAGTCGGATTTATTGGTGGTCCTGGTAGAAGACAGCTTGTTAACAACAGTAATAGAATTCAGAGTCCGCAAACAAATAGTCAAAAAAGAACATTTACAATTTATGTAAATGCTCCGCAAGACGGTGATTATTATATTAGTGGGTCGTATCTAACAAGTGATAATAGACAACTAATGTTCTCTTCACCAACAGGTGATAGTACAAGTTCTATGAACAATGTTACATTAACTATTCAAGGGAAACGAAATTGAACTACATTAGACGCCTTTAACACTCAAACTAATACAAATATCGTTAATCCTTCTAATTTATCTAGTGGTATGCAAAACGCTCATACTACCCTACATCTTAAAAAAGGATTAAACAAAGTTGTTATTAGTGGAGTTTCAAACGGTGATACTCCTTATATTGGTAATTTAACATTTACTTTAAATAATAACCCGTCAAGTAATACTGAAAGTGAGACTCGTCAATCAACATAATAATGAATCAAATAAAAAAATCTTTATCTTTGAGTAAAGCGCTAAGTTAGTTACATAAAATTATTAGCACCAAGATCGTAAACGGTCTTGGTGTTTTTTAATTTAAAAAGTCTAATAAATTATTTCTGAATTAATTGCAAAAATGAATGAAACCTTTTGTTTGCGAAGAAGAAGAAGAAGAAGAAGAAGAAGTTCTTAGAAGTTTAGAGGTTTGGGGCTCGTCTGATCGACGAAAATAAACACGATTTATTACTTACTGAACTTTATATATTCTTTCTTGATGAATATCTTTTTATCTAAGTTCATCAATTTAACTTTAAGTGAAAAGAAAAAACATTTTAAAGTTTGTTAGTTTATTAGGTATTGGTTCGTTTGTAATGTTGGCAGCTGCAAGCTGTACTACACCGGTCAACCCAACACCTAACCCAACACCTAACCCAACACCAACTCCAAACCCTTAACCAAACCCTCCTAGTGGTGGTAACATGAATGGTGGAAACACCAACCCAAGTGATGGGCAAGGCATGATGAATGCAGCTGCTAAAGAATTAGCAGACGCAAAAGCTGCTTTAACCTCTTTAATTGGTTCTAAGGATCAGAACACTAAGTTGTATGCAGATTATGAAAAAATTCAAGATACTTTAGTAAAAGCATACGATGCAGCTGAAGCTACACTTAATAACTCTGCTTCAACCACACAAAATCTTAAGGATGCTGAAACTACTCTACAAGCAGCTATTTCTACTGCTGCTAGTAGTAAACAAACGTTTAATCAGCAAAATAATGCATTAGTAACAGCATACAACCAACTTAAGACTGCAGTAGGTAATGAATCTGCTACTTTAGCAAAAGTGGAAGATGCTAAGTTTGCTAGAATTAAAGAAAATTTAGTCACATTGTATAACGCCGGCAAAATGCTTACTGCTAAACCATTAGAAGGAATCGATGGCGCTGTGTTAGATGTTGATCAAGTAACTCAGGCTAATACAAAACTTCAAGAAGCAACTAATGAAAATTCATTAACACAGCAAACACAAAACGCAACAAACTTAGCTGATAGTTTTGTTAAACAAGTAATCAATAAAACAAAGATTACTGGAACAACCAATACAGAGAAACAACCAGGAAACTATAGTTTTGTAGGTTATAGTGTCGATTTAAATACTATAACTACTCGTACTGGAAACAATTCTCAGACTTCTAGTTCAAGTGATAATCTTCCTAGCTGAAACTTTGCTCAAAGAATAGTTTGGACTAATACAGCTAATAAAAATTTTCCTTTAGCTGATCAAACTGAAAATTCAGTTCCTTTAACAGATGTATCATGAATCTATAGTTTAAGTGGAATGAATGCTAAATATACTTTAACATTTAATTATTATGGGCCAGATACAGCTTATTTATATTTTCCTTATAAGTTAGTTAAAACTAATGATAGGGCAGAATTACAGTATTCATTAAATGGGGCTAATGCTAAATTGATAGAGTTTAAGCCTGCTCCTACTGTTCCACCGGTTCAGCCACCTGCAGCACCTGCACCTGCAGAACGAGCAGCTACAGAAACTGCTGCGAATTCTAATCAAACAAATCAAGAAGGCTCTGATACTAATCAAGCAATGCCTGCTACTGCTACAATGAACGAAGCGCCAACAGTTGCTGACATCAATGTAGCTAAAGTTAAATTAACAGGTTTAAAGTTTGGTGAAAACACAATCGATTTCAGCGTTCCTCAATCAACAGGAAGTGATATGTCTAAAGTTGCTCCGATGATCGGGAATATGTATCTAACTTCATCTGATACTGATGCTAATAAAAACAAGATTTATGATGATCTTTTTGGAAATACATTAGTTAAACAAAATAATGAATCAACTGTTACAGTTGATTTACTAAAAGGATATAGTTTAGCAACTAGTTATTTTGAATACATTCGTCAATTTACTGATTTGACTGCAGAAGGTTCTGCAACAAAATCTCCAACTGTTTATTTGGTTGGTTTAATTAATGGTAGTGCACGTCGTACTGATGCTGAAAATGTTCCAACTACACCTACAAGCCCTAATCTTACAGGTAATAGTAGAACATTTACAATTTATGTAAATGCTCCACAAGACGGTGATTATTATATTAGTGGGTCGTATCTAAATGGGGATAATACAAGTAGACAACCAACGGCAAAAAGATATCTAAAATTCTCAACAACTCAAGGTACAGAGCCAAACATGAACTCTTCTCTTGTTATAGATGTGAAATCTTTAAATAGTTGAACTATACTAGGAACATTTGATACAAAAACTAATAAAAATATTAATGAACAGACTACTTCAACTGGTAGTGGTCGAGAAGGTAGTAGCGCTCAAAGTGCTAATAAGACTCTACACCTTAAAAAAGGATTAAATAAAGTTATTATTGGAGGAGATAAGGATCTTAATACTCCTTATATTGGTAAGCTATCATTTACATTAAAAATCAGTGCAGATGGTAGTAGTTCTACACCAGAAAACGTTTCTGGTGCAGCAGCTTAAATAGTTATGTTATTAAATAACAAAATGTAAAACTTATAAATAAGAAAAAAAATACTTACAGTTTAATAGCGCTAAGTTAGTTAAATAAAATTATTAGTCCAGAACCCATAAAACCGTTCTGGTTTTTTGTTCAGTAAGTTAAGAGTTATGAGTTGTGATGGTTTTAACTATAAAAACTGATAAAATCTTTTGTTTTCGAAGAAGAAGAAGAAGAAGAAGAAGAAGAAGAAGAAGTTCTTAGGAGTTCTGGGGTTTGGGGCTGGTTTGATCAGTGAAAATTAAGCAGATTTATTACTTACTGAACTTTATATATTCTTATATTAATAATAGACGTGTTTAACGTAAGTTATTGGCTTAACTTTAAGTGAAGAGAAAAAACATATTAAAGTTTGTTAGTTTATTAGGTATTGGTTCGTTTGTAATGTTAGCTGCAGCTAGTTGTACTACACCAACACCTAATCCAAATCCTCCTAGTGGTGGTATGAATGGTGGAGATACTAATCCAGGTGATGGACAAGGTATGATGAATGCTGCATCTCAAGAATTAGCTGCTGCAAGAATGGGGTTAACTACTGTATTTGATTCTAAAGCTAAGAATCTTGGATTGTATGTTGACTACAAAAAAACACAGGACACTCTAACAAAAGCATATGATGCTGCTAAGACTGTTCTTGATAATTCATCATCAACAACACAAAATCTTAATGAGGCTAAGACTAGATTAGAAACTGCAATTAGAACAGCTGCTACTAGTAAACAAACCTTTGATGAACAACATGCCGAGTTAGTAAAAGTTTATGAAGAATTAAAAACGACTTTAAGTAATGAAACTGCTACTTTAGCTCCATATGCAGCTGCACAATATGCTGGAATTAAGATGCATTTAAGTGGGTTATATGATGCAGGTAAAGCCATTACTACTAAAACGTTAGAGCCAGTTGAAGGGGATCCACTTACAGCAGATGTTGTAATGATGGCTAATACTAAGATTGTTGAAGCAATTAAAGATGAAGTATTAAATCCTCAAAAAGAAAACGCAACAAAACTAGCTGATAGTTTTGTTAAGCAAGTATTAGTAAAAGAAAAAATTACAGGAGTTGAAGAAGCTCATAATAAAGCACAACCTGCTAACTACAGTTTTGTAGGTTACAGCGTTGATATAACTGGAACTGTTACTGGACAAACAAGTATTCCTAACTGAGATTATGCTCAGAGAACCATTTTCACAAACGGTGATGAACCTAGAAGCATTTCTAATACTCCTGCTGATGGTCAAACTATGGTACAACCTTTATCTAATGTGTCTTGAATTTATAGTTTAGCTGGCACTGGTGCTAAATACACTTTAGAGTTTACTTATTATGGACCATCAACAGGTTATTTATATTTCCCTTATAAGTTAGTTAATACTAGTGATCAAATGAAACTAGGTTTAGAATATAAATTAAATGATGCGACTGAACCAAGCGCGATCACTTTTGGTAGTGAGCAAACAATGAATGGTAAAACTCCAACTGTTAATGATATTAATGTAGCTAAAGTTACTTTAGCTAACTTAAAATTTGGTTCAAACAAAATTGAGTTTAGTGTTCCAGCAGAAAAAGTAAGTCCGATGATCGGTAATATGTATCTTTCTTCTAGTCCTAATAACTGGAATAAGATCTATGATGATATTTTTGGTAATAGTGTTACAACTGAAAATAATAGAACAATAATTTCAGTTGATGCTTTAAATGGTTATAGTTTAGCTTCAGATTGATCAACATATATTGCTGAATACAGTGGTGCAGGTTTAACATTAAACGACCAAGCAAAACCTAATGAAAAATACTATTTAATTGGGTATGTGGGTGGAACTGGTGCTCGTAATGATATGATGGTTCCAAAGAACAATGTTCAAAAATTCCCATTAGCAAACAACACAAGTAATAGAAACTACGTATTCTATGTAAATGCTCCAAAAGCAGGTGATTATTATATTAAAGGAGTGTTCGCTTCAGGAGTTCATAGTGATCTTAAATTCAGTACCGGAGATATGTCTTCTAATAATGTAACTGTAAAACAATTGTTTACAGGTAATTTAACTACTACATTAAGAACCTTTGATACCTCTGCAACAACAGAATCTACCCGAGTTACAACTGATCCTACTAATAAAAAGACGTTAACTCTAGTAGAAGGATTAAATAAGATAGTAGTTAGTGGAACTACTGAAAATATTGGTGCTCCAAATTTTGGATATTTAGAATTTATTCTTAATGAAACCCAACCTGAAACTACTAATGTTTCAAATCCATCTTAGTAATAGAAAATATATGTAATCAAGCTGAGTTAGTTAAGTATTTTATATAAGTTATTTTGTTTGTCATTTAACATCAAAATCAATTCGAATTTTGATGTTTTTTTATTTTGGGATTTTTTTTTAAAAAACATTTCTCTGAATTTGCTATAAAAATTAGTGAAACCTTTTATTTTCGAAGAAGAAGAAATTCTTAGGAGTTCTGGGGTTTGGGGCTGGTCTGATCGGCGAAAATAAACGCGATTTATTCCTTAATTGAACTTTATATATTCTTTACTTGATGAATATCTTTTTTTTATCTAAGTTCATCAATTTAACTTTAAGTTAAAAGAAAAAACATTTTAAAGTTTGTTAGTTTATTAGGTATTGGTTCATTTGTAATGTTAGCTGCAGCTAGTTGTACTTCAGCAACTACACCAACTCCAAACCCTGAACCAAAACCAGATCCAATGCCAAATCCTCCTAGTGGTGGTATGAATGGCGGAGATACCAATCCAGGTGGTGGACAAAATATGATGAATGCTGCATCTCAAGAATTAGAAGCTGCAAGAATGGGATTAACTACTGTATTTGATTCTAAAGCTAAAAATCTTGGATTGTATGTTGGCTACAAAAAAACACAACAGAATCTAACAAAAGCATATGATGCTGCTAAGAATGTTCTTGATAATTCATCATCAACAACACAAAACCTTAATGAGGCTAAGACTAGATTAGAAACTGCAATTAGAACAGCTGCTACTAGTAAACAAACCTTTGATGAACAACATGCCGAGTTAGTAAAAGTTTATAAAGAATTAAAAACGACTTTAAGTAATGAAACTGCTACTTTAGCTCCATATGCAGATTCGCAATATGCTGGAATTAAAATGCATTTAAGTGGGCTATATGATGCAGGTAAAGCCATTACTACTAAAACGTTAGAACCAGTTGAGGGAGATCCACTTACAGCATCTGCTGTAATGATGGCTAATACTAAGATTGTTGAAGCAATTAAAGATGAAGTATTAAATCCTCAAAAAGAAAACGCAACAAAACTAGCTGATAGTTTTGTTAAGCAAGTAATCAATAAAACAAAGATTACTGGAACAACCAAGACAGAGAATCAACCAGGTAACTATAGTTTTGTTGGTTTTAGTAATGATTTAGATCATAAAATTGCAGGTAATGCAGGAAATCCACCAAGTAATTTACCAACTTGAAATTTTGCTCAAAGAAAAGTTTGAACATCTGAAACAAAAACAAAGAATGGTTCTACAGATATCGTTGAATCTCCAACTTCTAAAACAGATGTATCGTGAATTTATAGTTTATCTGGAGAAACAACTAAATATACTCTAGAATTTATTTACTATGGACCATCAACAGTCTATCTATACTTCCCTTATAAATTAGTTAAGTCTGCTGATTCATCTTTAGTTGCCTTGCAATATAAGTTAAATGGTGGCGAACAACAACCTATAACTTTTGCAGCTGATAATCAACAAAATGTCGAGGCTACAGCTAATAAAACTCCAACAGTTAGCGATATTAATGTAGCTAAAGTTAGTTTGTCTGGATTAAAATTTGGTTCTAACACAATTGAGTTAAGTGTGCCTACTGAAAATCCTGCAAAAGTAGCGCTTATGATCGGTAATATATATATATATTACTTCAAATGATCAAAATACTAATAAGGTTTATGATGATATTTTTGGTAATAAACAAAACATAATAGATAATAAAAAATCTGTTACGGTTGACTTATTAACAGGATACAGTTTAGCGTCTAGTTGATCAACATATATAGGTCAGTTTACTAAATTAACAGATCAAAAAACAATGTATTTAGTTGGATTTATTGGCGGTCCTAATGAGCGTGTTGCTAACAATACAAAAACTAATAAGGTTTTATTCCCTTATACTTGAGGAAACGCGAGAACGATTACAATTTACGTAAATGCTCCAGTCGAAGGTCAATATTACATTAGTGGTTCATATATTACATCTAAGCAAAGAGGATTGCAATTCACAGCAGGTGATGCTGTTTCTCAAAATACAAATGTTGTTAAAGTTAACGTTACAGGAAAAAGTAATTGAACTTCAGCAGGAACATTTGACACTTCTAAGACCAGTGGCAACGATGGTACTGTTCAGGGAAATACACGCACTTTATTACTAAAAGAGGGTTTAAATAAGATTATTATTGCAGGTGATACTTTAGATAGTAAAAGCGCTCCATACATTGGTAACTTGACTTTTACTTTAAAAACTAGCACGACAAGTAACGATGAGACTGGTGCAATCGCCAATAGTGCTTCTAGTTAATAAACATTAATATGATCCAATAATAAATTAATGTAAGGCTGCTAAGTTAGTTAAATAAAAATTATTAAAACATCAGATTTTATCTGGTGTTTTTTTTATTTTTGTTTCATCAAGTGGCAAAAAAACTAATAACTATTTTTTTTGAATTAATGACAAAAAACGCTAAAACCTTTTATTTCTAGAAGAAGAAGAAGAAGAAGAAGAAGAAGAAGAAGAAGTTCTTAGAAGTTTAGAGGTTTGGGACTCGTCTGATAGACGAAAATAAACACGATTTATTACTTACTGAACTTTATATATTCTTATCTTGATGAACTTGTTCGTTTTACAAATTCGTCAATTCGACTTTAAGTGAAAAGAAAAAACATTTTAAAGTTTGTTAGTTTATTAGGTATTGGTTCGTTTGTGATGTTAGCAGCTACTAGTTGTACTTCAGCAACTGCACCAACACCTAACCCAACACCAAACCCTGAACCAAAACCAGATCCAATGCCAAACCCTCCTAGTGGTGGTATGAATGATGGAAATACTAATCCAGGTATGGATACTGCGGCACAAGAATTAGCAAGCGCTAAAGCTGCTTTAACCACTTTAACAAATAGCGAAAGTGAAAAAGTTGGATTATACGTTGATTATGCAAAAATTAAAGCTGACTTGACTTCTGCGTACACAGTTGCTAAAACGACTTCAGATAGTTCAACATCAACTTTAGATCAAGTTAAAACAGCAACATCAAAGTTACAAACAGCAATTGATAAAGCTGCTAGCGATAAACAAAAGTTCGAACAAGATCACAAAGATTTATTAATGCCTTATAGTGAGTTGAAAACAACTTTAAGTCAAAAAAACGCTACTGTGGTGTTATTAAATCAACCAAAATATAGCGCAATTTTGAATAAAATTAACTCTATATATGCACAAGGTGAAGAAGTTGTTATTCGTACACTAGATCCAGTTAGTGGTGCTATTCCAACTGCTGCTTCAATTACAAAAGTTAATGATGAAATTAATAAAGCAATAAGTGAAAATCAACTTAAACCTAAAAAAGATAATGCTGATGCTTTTGCCAATTATCAATTCTTTAAATTAGATAAAACAAAAATAATGGGCATGAGCACAAACATGATGAAGCAACCTCAAAATTACAGTTTTGTTGGCTACAGTGTTGGTGTAACTGGAATGCAAAGTGGACAAACTACTATTCCCAACTGGAATTTTGCTCAAAGAATTGTTTGAAGTAGTGGGGCTCCTAGGGCTCCTTTAGCATCACAAACAGAAACTCCACAAGCAGAAACTCCGCCTATGAGCGCTCCTCAAGGAGTAGAACCTGCTCAACAACAAGGAGATTCTTCACCGAAACAAGCTTCTGAAACACAAGAAGTTTCACCAACCCCTGCTGCTGAAGTACAAGCTCAACAAGCAGACACTGAACAACCTGCAACTTCACAAGGCACACCTTTAACAGATGTATCATGAATCTATAGTTTAAGTGGTACAGATGTAAAATATACATTTACATTTAATTATTTTGGGCCTTCTATGGCTTATTTATACTTCCCATATAAGTTAGTTAAAAGTGATGATAGTGTTGGGTTGCAATATAAATTAAATAACAATAATCCAGTTGCACTTAATTTTGGGGCTGAAGCAAATGCAAATGGACCTGCTGCATCAGTTGACAATATTAATGTAGCTAAAGTTAATTTGGCAAATTTAAATTTTGGAGAAAACACAATCGAATTTAGTGTTCCAATGAATAAAGTAGCTCCGATGATCGGTAATATGTATATTACTTCAGATGTAGCTAACCAAGGAGCTGTATATAACCAAATTTTTGGAAACACTAATAGTTCAAGTGATGCAGCTGCAACATCTGTAACTGTTGACATGTTAAAAGGTTATAGTTTAGCATCTGATTGATCTACAGTTATCTCTCAATATGCAGGGAACGATTTAACGGTAGATAATATGCAAAAACCTAATGAAAAGTTCTATTTAGTAGGGTATGTGGGTGGTAAAAGCCCTCGTACTTATAGAGGAAGTGATGTAACAATGAATGTTCAGAAATCTCCAGCTGTAAGTGATACAAATAAACGCGATTACATTTTCTACGTAAACGCTCCAAAAGATGGGGCATATTCAATCAGCGGTGTTTATATCTCAGGAACCCAAAATACAGAGATAGCTAACAGTTGACTGCAATTTAAAACTGGTGATGAAACTAATGTTTTACAAGTTGAAACACCAGGAAATAATAACACTGAAAAAGTGGCTTCTGGTAATTGAACTACAAAATTAGCAACATTTGATACAGCTAGAGAAAACACAAAACTTAACCCTAAAGGTAAGAAAACACTAAATCTAAAAGCTGGATTAAATAAGATTATTGTTAATGGTAAAGATGGTACTGGAGATGCTCCAAACTTTGGTAACATTACCTTTACTTTAATGAATCCTTCAATGTAAGATGATAAGTAAAAAACTGTTGAATAAAAATAGATAAGCGTAAGTTAGTTAAATAAAATTAGTAAGATATGAAAAGTTAAACAAAGCTTGAATTTTAAATTTCATGCTGATGTTTACTTTTCATTTTTTTTGTTCTTTTTTAGACAAAAAGACATATCTTTATTAGAAAGGTATGTCACAAAATAGAAAAGGGATCTTTAAAGAGATTGTATGTTCAAGAAAAAAAATAACCTGCAAAGAAAGTTAAGCTGGTTTCCCCCTCTTTTTACTTAGAAAAGCAACGAATCATAAATATATATTTATAAGAATTTGTCCAAAACAACAATCTAATATTAATAATCTGTCTAATGGGTAATTTTTCTTTATATTATATTAGTTAAAATAAGAAAATAAATAAAAATGAAAGGATATTAGTTTGGATACACAAGAATATGCACTTCGAATGGTTGATATCCATAAATCCTTTAATAACGGCCAGATAAAAGCTAACTCAGGAATTAATCTGTCAGTTAAGAGGAATGAAATACACGCCATTATAGGTGAGAATGGAGCAGGTAAATCAACTCTTATGTCAATCTTGTTTGGCTTGTACAAACAAGATGAAGGTCAGATTTATGTTTGGGGTAAAGAAGTTAACTTTAAGTCTTCAAAGGATGCTTCTAAAGCAAAGATTGGGATGGTTCACCAACACTTTAAGTTGATTGAGAATTTTAAGGTGATCGATAATATCATCTTGGGGTCTGAAACCACTAAAGCTGGGATCATTCATTATAAGAAGAGTTTCAACAAATTAAAGAAGATTATCGATGAATATAACTTTAAGATCGATTTAAATGCGAAGGTTTCTTCTTTAACTGTTGGTGAACAGCAAAAAGTTGAGATTTTAAAAGTTCTTTATCGTGATGCTGATCTCTTAATTTTTGATGAACCAACAGCAGTTTTATCAGATAATGAGATTGAAAGTTTTTTAGAGATCTTAAGAGAGTTTAAAGCTAAAAATAAAACGATCCTTATTATTAGTCATAAACTACATGAGATCAAAGCGATTGCTGATAATGCAACGATCATCAGAAAAGGTGAGTATGTTGATTCTGTTGATGTAAAGACAACTTCAATTGAAGAGATGGCAGAACTAATGGTTGGTAGAACGATTATCTCTTCAATTAATGATTCACCCGTTACTAGTGATGAAGTTGTATTGAGTGTTAGAGATCTAAATTTAGATACTAAGACCGCTGAAGAAAAATATGACGAATTATTGAATAAGGCTTCTTCAGTAACTAAAACAACTTTTACTAAAGGTTGACAAAAAGCTAAACAAACATGAGAAAAGCTTAGTAGTTCTAATCGTGATAAAAGCAAGATTAATTTCGAAATTAAAAAGGGAGAGATCTTTGCAGTAGCTGGTGTAGAGGGTAATGGTCAATCCAAACTAATCGAGATTATTTCTGGTTTAAAAAAATCAGAACCCAATAAGATCTTTTTTAGGGATAATAACAAACTAGTAGATATCTCAAAACTATCAATCAAAAAGCGCTCTAGATTAGGAATCTCTTTTGTTCCAGAAGACCGTCATAAACATGGTTTAACCTTGGATGAGAACGTAAGACTAAATTCAGTTAATAATTTAATTGATAAAAAACCTTTCTCTGATAAAGGTTTTATTGTGCCGTTTGAAATAGCTAAATACGCCCAAGATATTATCGACAAGTTCGACGTTAGGGGTACGGCGAATGGAACTGCACTATCAAGATCACTATCTGGTGGGAACCAACAGAAGTTAATCATTGGTCGAGAGATGAGTAAAAAACACGAGTTGTTAATTTTAGCCCAACCAACAAGAGGGTTAGATGTGGGAGCGATCGAATATATTCACGGTCAGATTATTGAAGCCAAAAAACAAGGGAAAGCAGTTTTACTTGTTTCTTATGAACTAGATGAAATTATGGCACTAGCTGATACGATTGCAGTGATCAGTCGGAATAATTTCATCGGAATTGGGTCTAAAGAAGAGATGACAAGATCTAAAATCGGTCAATTATTAGCAGGAGAAGCGATGAATGAATCAATTTAAAAAGTATCCGAATTTTTTGATCGGTTTTGATCGATTTTTTTACCGTAAAGAACATAAGTCTACCAGAAGAAGAATTTTAAGTATTATTGTTTTGATCCTAATTGCTTTATTAGTAATTTATGGGATCTTAGTGGCAACAAACGTTAACCGTTATGCGTTTTTATCTTTATTTACTAGAGGGTTACGAGATCAAAAACAACAACAAGATTTCATTACTAATATCGGGATCTTTACTTTAGCAGGGCTATCATTTGGTTTTGCTATGCAAGTAAAAATCTTTAATATTGGGATCTCAGGCCAGATGCTTGCAGGTGCTTCTTTTGCTTTTATTATTACCCATTATTTAGCGAAAACAGGTTTTGCTCCAGCAGTTGGTGGTCAGTTAATTACGATCATCTTATCGATGTTTGTGGCGGCCTTTGTTTCAGTACTAACCGGACTGTTTAAGATCTACTTAAAGATCAATGAAGTGGTGTCGGCAATCTTATTAAACTGAATTATTCTTTTAATCGTGGGAACGATTATTAACAATCACTTCATTGATAGTACACAAAGATTGAATGGTAACTTCTTATCAGTGAAATTCCCGGATCAATATTCGTTCTATGTTGTTAATGGTCCAACCTTCTTTACTAGTAACACTGGTTGAGTGTGAACGATTGCAGTTACTGCTGTTTCAGTTGTGATTGTCTGGGTTTTATTAAGATTTACCGTTTTTGGTCACAAACTAAAAACAACAGGGTTATCAAGTAGTTCAGCTGAATACTTTGGTTATAATAAAAACTTATTACAACTAAGTTCATTTGCGATCTCAGGAGCTTTAGCTGGAATCTTGGGTGTTGTTGTTTATACTGGTCAAGCTTCTCAAGCAATTGATTTTAGTTCAGTGGGAAGATTTGGTTTATCATCTGTGCCTATTGAAGGATTTAATGGAATTGCGATCTCATTAATTGCCTTAAACAACCCTTGAGGGATTGTGATCGTATCAATGTTGTTCTCACTAATCTCAGTAGGACAAGGTCCTGCTAACTTACCAACTCCACAAACATTATCTTTAACTCTAGGGGTGTTGATGTACATCATCTCAATTTATGGTTTAATGAACTACTTAAAACCATGGCGTTGAATCATCATCAAGATCTATGGCGATAAAAATATTACGGAGTATCAAAACTTAGAGAACAATATGGCTGCTTTATCTGAGAAGCACCTAT
Organism: Mycoplasmoides gallisepticum; assembly: GCF_900476085.1. NCBI lineage: Bacteria > Bacillati > Mycoplasmatota > Mycoplasmoidales > Mycoplasmoidaceae > Mycoplasmoides > Mycoplasmoides gallisepticum. The sequence goes on along the minus strand of NZ_LS991952.1, from coordinate 782,036 downwards.
TTAAAGTTAAGAAACTTCAAAAAGATTTAAACGAGCAACTTAATGAACAATACGGTAGTAAGCTTAAAGTTGCATTAATGGTTTTGATCAACCCAATTAAGATTCTTTTCTTAAAAGAATATAAAGAACAGATTAATACGTATAAAAATGAATACGTACAAGAACGAGTTAGCATCGTTAACGAGTTTTATCACAGCTGTGTCTTTAACTCAATTCTTGCTACTGAAAAAGTAATTCAAGACTGTGAGAGTTCTAAAAACCAAAAACTGTTACATAAATTAAGTAAGTGAAATAAAGAAGAAAGACGCATTCAAAAACTTGCTGCTACATTAGAAGACGAGATGAAGATGCAAGTAAATAAACACATTAAAACAATCAACAAAAAGATTAGTAATCTAAATATTAATAAGGAGGCTAGATAATGTTTTCACCAACCCAACTAGATCAATGATTAATTCTAGCCCCTGCACTGATCCTTGGTGTTTTTGGTGGTTATTTATCTGAACGAGTGGGAATTGTTAATATTGCCATTAATGGAACAATGACGTTTGGAGCAACGTTTTTTGTACTCTTTTCAAATGTCTTTTTCAGATCGATGGGTGGGATGTTAACAACCACGTATAACTGGACGTTTTTAGCTTCGATCTTATTATCAGCTTTATTATCTGTTCCCGTGGGAATCTTATTTGGGGTTGCCACGATTAAATTAAAAGCCGATCATGTGATAGCTGGGACTGGAATCAATCTGTTAGCCAGAGGGATTGGACAAATCTTATCAGACCGCGCTACGACTTTATTTGGTCGACCAAGTCTTGATAATGTTTATAATCGAACACTAAGACCAAATAGTGTTAGTACTGAAGCAATTATTATCTTTGTTTTATTTATTGTCTTTTTCATCATCTTATATGTCGTGATGAACTTTTCAAAGATCGGATTAAGATATCGAGCTGTTGGTGAAAACCCTAACGCTGTTGACTCACAAGGAATTAATGTTACTAAGTACCAATGAATTGGGATTATCTTAGCTAGTGTTGTGGCTGGATCTGGTGGTGCTTTATTTGGATATTACCAATCAGGTAGATCGTTTGCTGGAGATGTGGATGGAGTTGGATTCATTGCGTTAGCAATCCTGATCGTAAGTGGATGAAAACTATTACCAATTACGATCATTGGTTTGGTATTTAGTTCACTATTAGTTCATTCAACTTCAACTACAAGCGTTAACCAATCACAGATCTTTTTAGTCAGAACAATTCCATACGCACTAACATTAGCAACGATGTTATTACTTGGTAAGTTCTCAATTGGTCCTAAAAATGTCGGTAACCATTTTGATAAGGGACTAAGGTAGAAAAAAAATAATCTTAACAATCAGTTTTATAAGTTAGATAATTAAATATATAAACAAATTCAAAATAGGTAATTAAATAATGACTCCACATATTAAAGCAAAAAAAGAAGAGATCGCTAAAACAGTAATTATGCCTGGTGATCCATTACGAGCAAAATGGATTGCAGAAACATTTCTAGAAGACTATAAACTAGTTAATGAAGTAAGAAATATGTTTGCTTACACAGGTAAATATAAGAACAAATTAGTAACAGTTATGGGTCACGGGATGGGTAATCCTTCAATTGGAATCTACACCCACGAGCTTTATAATTTTTATGATGTTGAAAATATTATTCGTGTTGGTTCATGTGGCGCTTTAGTTAAAGATGTTAACTTAGGTGATGTGATCTTAGAAAGCAAGGCTTATAGTGAATCACCTTATGCAATGCTAATCGGAGTTGATGTGGTGGATAAAACTAATTACCCTTCAGCTAAATTATTAGAGTTATCAAGAAAAACAGCTGATGAATTAAAGATCAAATACCATGAAGGGTTAGTGATCTGTGAAGACGCTTTTTATCAAACCTTATACACTCCCAAGCAAGCTAATGAAAAGTGAAATGCGATTGCTGTAGAGATGGAAGGTTTTGCTTTGAATGCTAATGCACAAAAAGCTAAAAAGCATGCAATGACGATCCTAACGGTCTCTGACTCATTAGTTACCCATGAATCAATGAGTCCAGAGAAACGCCAAACAACATTTAAAAATATGATGGAGTTAGCACTTAATGTGGCTAATAAACTATAAACACTATGAGCATTCTAAATTTCAACAAACTAATTGACCACACTAACTTAAAAGCTAATGCTACATACGAAGAGATCGAAAGATTATGTCATGAAGCAATTGAGTATGGCTTTTTTAGTGTTTGTGTTAATCCAGCTTACATTAGAACAGCAAAAAAAATCTTATTAAAATCCCCCGTAAAAGTTTGCACTGTGGTGGGTTTTCCTTTAGGTGAAACTTTTAGTGAACAAAAAGTTTATGAAGCCAAAACCTCAATTAAAATGGGTGCTGACGAGATTGATATGGTAATCAATATCCCAGAACTAATTAATGGTTGTGCTTGTGTAATTGATGAGATCAGACAAGTTAAAAAAGTTTGTGGTGAAAAGATCTTAAAAGTGATCGTAGAAACGGCATTACTAAATGAAGAACAGATTAGAAAAGCTACCTTAGCATGTATTGATGGTGGTGCTGATTTTATTAAAACTTCAACGGGGTTTTCAACTCGTGGTGCTAGTTTAAATGATATTAAGATTATGCAACAAGCCAGTCAAAATAAGATCTTAATTAAGGCTAGTGGGGGGATCTCAACAGCTAGAGAATTAATCGAATTTGTTAAAGTTGGTGCTGATCGGATTGGGACTTCTCGTTCAGTTAAATTAATGCAAGAATTAAAAACGATGGATTTAGCTAAATAATCAAAAAGCGATGAACATTATTGATATCATTGAGAAGAAGAAAACCAAGCAGATTTTAACTAAAGAAGAGATCGGTTTTTTCATTGATGGTTGTGTCAAAAAAACGATCCCAGATTATCAGATCAGCGCATTATTAATGGCGATCTGATTTAATGGCTTAAACGATGATGAGTTGTTTTATTTAACTGATTTCATGATCAAATCAGGTAAAACATTAAACTTTGAATCAGATCAAAAAAAGTTAATTGATAAACATTCGACCGGAGGTGTGGGTGATAAGGTATCAATCGCATTAGCACCAATCTTAGCTTGCTTTAATTTCAAAGTAGCTAAGATGTCAGGAAGAGGGTTAGCTCACACTGGTGGAACGATTGATAAACTTGAAGCGATCGGTGTCGATTGTTTTATTAGTCTTGATCAAGCCAAACAGATTCTTAAGACCAATGATATGTTTATTATTGCTCAAACTAATGATTTAGTTTTGGCGGACAAGATCTTATACGCATTAAGAGATGTTACTGCAACAACTGATTGTTTAGATTTAATTGCTTCATCAATTATTTCCAAGAAATTTGCGATTAATTCAGATTACATCTTTATTGATATTAAGTATGGTCTAGGAGCGTTTTGTAAAACGATTGATGAAGCTAATGAACTAAAAAAACGGATGTTAAATCTAGCTAAAAAGTTCAATCGTCATTTAAAGTGCGAACTCAATGATATGAATGAAGTATTAGGTAACAGTATTGGTAATGCGATCGAAATTAAAGAAGCAATAGCTTACTTAAAAAATCAGTTATCTCAAAATAATTCATTTAAAATTTTAATGGATAATCTGGTCGCTGAAATTTTAGTTGAAACCAAGCAGTTTACTACTAAAAAAGAAGCTTTAATTAGCTTAGATCAACTACTAAAAACAACAAAACCATTTGATAAGTTTATTAGTTGGATAAAATCCCAAATTGGGAACTGACAAGAGATTATTAATGACTCATATTTTCAGCCAAAATACGAGTATCAACTTAAAGCTAAAAAAGCCGGCAAGATCAGTTACAGTTCACCAGTGGATCTAGCAATGGTTTCAGTAGGTTTAGGCTCAGGCAGAATGATTAAAGATCAACCAATTGATTTCCAAGCAGGGATCTACTTACATAAAAAAAATCATGATCAAGTGAGCTTAGATGAACCTATCATGAGCTTATATTCATCTAAACCAATTGATCAAGTAATTATTGATAAAGCAGATAAAACAATTAGATATGAAACATAACGAATTATTGCGACTATTAGATAAAGCTTATTGTGTTTATTCGAACTTTCATGTTGCTTGTATCTTAGTTGATGATCAGAACAAAGAATATCAAGGCGTTAATGTTGAATTCGCGTCATACCCAATTACTTTATGTGCTGAAAGAAATGCGATTGGAACGATGATTACTAGTAGCAATTCTGATCATCTACCTGTGATCAAGCAGATCCACTTGATGAGCGATTCAAATGATAGTAATGCCTCACCGTGTGGCATGTGTCGTCAAGCATTATGAGAGTTTAGTGATGACAGCACTTTAATAACGATCTATTATAAAAATCAAACAAAAAAGACCTATCAATTTAAACAACTATTACCATTAGGTTTTAATCACAAAGCAATGACTGCTAAATAATTTGAAGGAATTAACAACTATGAATAATACCGTTAAATATTGATTAGTTCACCCAAAGGTAAGCAAGGACTTAAAAGCTCAGATAAAAGCAATGTCAGAACAAGAGTTAGCATATGCTTTTAATGAAAAACCATTAGGATTTGGCACAGCTGGTATTCGCCAAAAAATGGGTCCTGGTTACCGATATTTAAATGACTTTACGTATGCCCAGATGGCATTTGGTTATGGTCGTTTTTTAATTGATAAATTTGGTTTTTCACCAAGATGTGTGATTGCGCACGATAACCGTAAGAACGGTGTTCACTTTGCAAAGATTATTACGGATGTTTTAACTTCAATGGGGATTGAGGTTTACTTATTTGATAATAATAAGATTAGTTCAACACCAATCTTATCTTATGCAATCCCAAGATATAATGCTGATGGGGGGATTAATGTAACTGCATCTCATAATCGTAAAACTGATAATGGGTTTAAGACCTACAATGAAAAAGGGGCACAACTATTAAATCAAGATGCGCAAAAGATCATTGATTTCATGCCTAAGAGTTGTGAGATCTTAAATCTAGAATATCAACCAAACGATCGTTTGGTTAAGTTTATTCCTGATGAGATCTATGATCGTTATTTTGCTGATATTTATCGCGATCTATATACAACCGATCATAAAGAAGTTAAGGATTTTAAAGTTATCTTTACTGGTCAACATGGAGCTGCATCATATTGATTACCAGAGATGTTAAGAAGATTTAACTACAATGTGATTCCAGTTAAAGAACAATGTAAGTATGATGAGAACTTTACTTACACAAAATCACCTAATCCAGAAGCTAGAGAATCTTGGGATCTAGCCCTAAAATATGCCCAACACTATGGGGCTGATATTATGTTAGCTACTGATCCCGATGCTGATCGATTAGCAGTGGCTGTAAAACATAATAATGAGTTTAGATACTTTAATGGTAATGAGATGGGGATCATCTTTGCTTATTACATCTTAAAGTATAAGCAGTTAACTAAACGTCCATATATCGTTTCATCATACGTATCAACAAATTTGATTGATCGAATTATTGCTAAATACAACGGTGTTGTTTATCGGGTTGGAACTGGTTTTAAATGAATTGGGAATAAAGCGATTGATCACAAAGATCAAGAAGATTTCATCTTAGGGTTTGAAGAAGCAATCGGTGCTTTACCAACAACGATTGGTTCTGATAAGGATTCATTTCAAACAGCAGCACTAGCACTTGAGATCTATAACGAGTGTTTAAAAAGAAAGATCACGATGGTTGATTTCTTAGAACGAGAGATCTACCCACAATTTGGTTTTATCCACAACGATACGATCACCACACTAATCAACGATCTTGATTGGAAGAAGAAAGCCAACGATTGGATGGAACGCTTAAAAAGATACGACCAACCTTATATTAATGATCGTAAGATCGTTAGTATCAAATGAAACCAAGCTGGGGATTGTTTAGACTGGATTTTAGAAGATGATTCTTGGATTAGATTCAGACTGTCAGGGACAGAGCCGAAATTTAAATTTTATTATAATTTATATGGTAATTCGCTAAAGCAATTAAAAGAAGAAGCTAATCAGATTACAAAAACGCTAAAGCGATACATCAGTTTAATTAAATAAATCTATAAAATAAGAAATTTATGAACAGTATGAAAAGATACATCTTTGGAAATTGAAAAACATATAAAACTACTCAAGAAGTTAAAGAGTTTTTTAGTGTTTTAAATCAAACTAAGTTAACCAAAAACCCAGACGTGGTTTTTGGTGTTGCACCAGTATTCGTACATTTGGGTTTGGCTAATCAATTAGAAAGAAACGAATGTTTAGTTTTAGCTCAAGATGCTAATTATGTAATGAATAAAGCTAACACGGGAACCGTTAGTTATGAACAATTAAAAGATATTGGTGTTAATTACGTAATAATTGGTCACTCTGAACGAAGAAAATTATTTCATGAATCTGATGAACTAATTAATCAGAAAGTAAAAACGCTATTAGAAAATAAGATGAGACCAATTTTATGTATTGGTGAAACGTTAGAAGAATACGAAGCTAACAAGACCAAAGCTGTACTTAAAGATCAGTTAGAAAAAGATCTTAAAGAAATTGATAGTTCTTTATTAAAAGATCTAATTATTGCTTATGAACCAGTTTGGGCGATCGGAACAGGTAAGACTGCTTCAAGTCAAACTGCGCAAGATGCAATCGCTTATATTCGAACTGTTCTAGGTTTATTATCATCAAAAACGATCGCAAATGAGTTACCAATTTTATATGGTGGATCAGTTACTCCTGATAATGTTTCAGAACTGTTAGCACAAAAAGACATTAATGGAGCACTAGTGGGTGGAGCTTCATTAGACCCACACAAATTTATCCAACTTATTGAAGCTAAATAACCTATGAAAAAAGCACTATTAATGATTCTTGATGGCTATGGAATCAGTTCAACTACTCACGGTAATGCCGTAAAAAATGCCAAAACACCTCATTTAGATAACTTAATGAACAACAATCCCACAATTATGCTTCAAGCTAGTGGTGAAGCTGTGGGTTTACCTAAAAATCAGATTGGTAACTCTGAGGTTGGTCACTTAAATATCGGAGCAGGCCGAATTATTTATACGGGTCTATCTTTAATTAATAAAGAGATCGAAAACAAGAAGTTTTTTACTAACCAAGCATTACTAAATGCGATTGATCATGCCAAGAAAAATAATAGTAAACTACATATCTTGGGATTGGTCTCTAATGGTGGCGTGCACTCACACATTAACCATATCTACGCGATCATGCAGTTGGCTAATCAACATAATGTACCTGCAATCTTACATATCTTTGGTGATGGTAGAGACGTACCACCAACCCAATTATTAGCTGATTTAGATCAACTAATTAAAAAAGCAGAAACAACTAAAACTAAGATCGGTACGATCTCTGGTCGGTTCTATGCGATGGATCGTGACCAAAGATGGGATCGAATTGATTTAGCTTACAACAACCTTTTATCAAATACAGGTAAGAGTTTTGCTGATCTGAAAACTTATGTAAAAGATTCGTATCAACAAAATATTACAGACGAATTCATTGTTCCCGCTTACAATAATAATTACAAGAGTGATGAGATCACTATTCAAGATAATGATAGTGTTGTTTTTGCTAATTTCAGACCAGATCGAGCACGTCAATTAAGTCATTATGTCTTTGGTTCGAATTATTATGATCATCATCCACAATTAAGAAGAAAAAACCTTTACTTCGTAATTATGATGCAATACGAAGGAATTAATCCTTCAGCGATCTGTTATCCCCCAAAGATTGAAAAGAACACTTTAGGTGAAGTGTTAAAGAATGCTAATAAGAAGCAATTAAGAATTGCTGAAACTGAAAAATACGCACACGTTACCTTCTTTTTTGATGGTGGTGTTGAAGTTGAGTATCAAAACGAAGATAAAGTTTTAGTTCCTTCAAGAAAAGATGTTAAGACTTATGACTTAGCACCTGAAATGTCGGCTGCAGCGATTGTTGATCAGTTACTAAAAGTTTATACAAAATACGATCTAACCGTGTTAAATTTTGCTAACCCTGATATGGTTGGTCATACTGGTAATTATGAAGCAACCCTAAAAGGACTTGAAGCACTAGACCACGAGATTGGAAGATTATTAGCTGATGCTAAGAAGAATAATATTACCGTCTTCTTTACGGCTGATCATGGTAATGCCGAAGAGATGATCGATGAAAATAACCAAAAGGTAACCAAGCACACAACGAACGTTGTGCCTTTTAGTATCACCGATCCAAACGTTAAATTTACTAAAAAAGAAGGGATTTTAGCTAACGTTGCCCCAACGATCCTAAAATACCTAGAGATTCAAATTCCTGAAGAGATGGATCAAGAACCACTAATTTAAGTTGTTTTTTAAACAGATTCTTTAGTTTGGGTTTTATAATTAGATAAATGGATAATAAAAATTCAGTAATAAAATTTGAAAACGTATCGTTTTCATATAACTCTAAAAAACAAGTACTAAAAAACGTATCTTATGAAATTTATGAAAAAGAATACGTTTGTATTGTGGGTCATAATGGGTCTGGAAAATCAACAATGTCTAAGTTGTTGACAGGGATCTTAAAACCACTTGCAGGTACGATCTATTTATTTGGTTATGCGATCTCACGAGATAATATTAAGTTCTTACGTGACAACGTTGGGATTATTTTTCAAAACCCAGATAACCAGTTCATTGGGATTACAGCAGAAGATGATATTGCCTTTGGGTTAGAAAACCGTAAGATTCCCCGTGGAGAGATTAAAAGAATTATTGATTCTGTTGCTGATAAAGTTGGGATCAAAGATATATTAAAATTCGAACCCCACAAATTATCTGGTGGGCAAAAACAACGAGTAGCGATCGCTTCAGTTTTAGCGATCAACCCAAGTATTATCTTATTTGATGAATCAACATCAATGTTAGATCCTAAGGGTAAAAAAGATATTAAAAGCTTTATGCTTCAATTACGTAATCAAGGTAAAACAGTGATTTCAATTACCCACGATATGGAAGAAGTGGTTAATTGTGATCGCGTTTTGGTGATGGATCACGGAAATTTAATCAAGCAAGGTCGACCTGATGAGATCTTTAAGGATAAGCAGTTCTTAAGAGATATTAATTTAGATGTGCCTTTTAGTTTAGATCTAGCGATGCAATTAAATGAGTTGGATGAGAAAATTAATTCGACTTTACGATATAATGAATTAATCGATAATATATGTTCAAGAGTTGATCAAAAAGACTAAAGTATGCACCAACTCCTTTAGTAGGTGATGAGGTTTTACGTGCTCAAGGGTTAAAATGTGTTTTTGATGAAAAAACACCTGAAGAATTTTGGGCGCTTAACGGCATCGATTTTACCTTTGAAAAGAATAAGATTTACTGTATTATTGGGAATTCTGGTAGTGGTAAATCAACGTTAGTAACCCATTTTAATGGGTTGTTAACCTCAAAATATGGCACATTATCGATCCGTGATTTTAAGAACAATCACGATATCGTGATATCACCTAATACCAAAAAGATTAAAAATTTCAAACGGTTAAGAAAGATCATCTCAATGGTATTTCAGTTTCCTGAATACCAATTATTTAAAGATACGATCCAAAAAGATATTATGTTTGGACCAGTAGCACTTGGTGTTCATAAAGAAGAAGCAGCCAAACTAGCTAAATTCTATCTTAACCGGATGGGGCTTGATTCTTCTTATTTAGATGTTAGTCCGTTTGAACTATCAGGTGGACAAAAAAGACGGGTAGCGATTGCTGGGATCTTAGCAATCCAATCAGAGATTATCATCTTTGATGAACCAACCGCTGGATTAGACCCTAAGGGTGAAAGCGAGATGGTAGAACTAATTCTTGAATCAAAAAAAGAGAATAAAACCGTGATCGTGATCACCCACCAGATGGAAAAAGTGCTTGAGATTGCTGATGAGGTAATCTTATTAGATAAAGGTAAGATCTTAACATCAGGCACGCCATATCAGATCTTTACTAACCCTGAGATCATGCAAACAACATCAATTGCACTGCCTCATGTGGTTCAAGTCATTAATGACTTGTCATTAAGAAATCCGATCTTTAAAAAACTGTATGACTACGAACCAAGAACAGTTAAAGATCTAGCAAAAGTAATCAATGAAGTAATCAAGAACTATGAAAAACGCAATTAATGGGTACATATTAAGTAATTCAGTTGTCCATAAAACTAATCCATCAATTAAATTGATCATTTTTATTGCTTTTGTTGTGATCATTTTCTTACCAACTGGTTTAGTTTTTCAGTTGATTGTACTAGCAATAATCTCATTGATCTTCATGATCTCTAAACTTCCGTTTAGAATCTATTGATCGACTTTAAAAACGATCATTATCATGTTCTTGTTCTTGTTTTTAATTAACTGGTTTACCTATCGGAATCCTGGTTTTTTAAATATCTCAGTCTGAGCTAACAATAACCATAGTTACATCTTAATTGGTGATTATAATGATCATTCAGTGGCTAATCTTTATGATTACAACTTCTTTAAAACTGAATCACCAATGATTATCAACACAAAAACTAAGATGTTCATAACTTTTGATGACCTTCTAAGTTTAGTTCATCAAAAAAGAGCTGACCTAACCCCAATTCAGTTACAAGAATATTATCGGATTGCAGTACCTAAAGTGGCAGGTGCTGAACTAAAACAATTTGAGTTTAATCCGAATAGTTTAGTTTTAAAACCAGTTTTAATGTTTAGTTGATACGCACTAAGTTTTAAAACATTATTCATCACTTTATCAATTGTTTTAAAGATCTTCATGATGATCTTATTGGCAACAATCTTAACATCATCAAGTACATCAATTGAGTTAACTTTTGGGATCGAACAGTTATTATCACCACTAAAACTACTTAAAGTTCCGGTTAACTCATTAGCAATGACGATCAGTATTTCGATTCGTTTTGTGCCTTCATTATTATTAGAATCACAAAGAATTCTTAATGCGCAAGCATCAAGAGGAATTGACTTTAAAAATGGGAATACGATCGAAAGAATGCGTTCATTAGTTTCATTGATTATTCCGATGGTATCAATTGCATTTAGAAATGCGGGCGAATTGGCTAATGCGATGGACGCAAGAAGTTACAACCCACGATTTGCTAGAACTAGATACCGCATTTTTAAAGTTCACGCTTTAGATCTTGTTGTTTATACTTTCTTAATGGTTCTATTAGGTTTTTTCATCTACGTAGCAGCTTCAAGAGTTTTATTTGGTGTATTTGGTTCACCAGAATGAATGGCGATCGGTTTGGGTCAAAACGTTGGCCAAGTTAAATAAGAACGTTTTAATCAACATTTCTTATCATGGAACCAAGTTCCATGGTTATGCAGTTCAAAACGATTATGAAACAGTTCAATCCAAATTACAGGATGCACTAGCATGGATCTATGAATCCAAGATCTATGTTAATGCTAGTGGTAGAACGGATAAAGGTGTTCATGCGATCAATCAATACATCAGTTTTTATATTGATGATCGAATCAGTTTAGAAAAACTAAGAGAGATCTTAAACCGTTATGGTCAAAATAAGTGATACATTAAATGAATCAAAGAAGTTGATCGTAATTTCCATGCTAGGTTTAGTGCTAAAGCTAAAACATACCTTTATCTAATCGATTATTGTGCTAACAATCCTTTATTTTATGACCATGCTTGGATTGTTAATTTTCAATTAGATTTTAATCTAATTGAAAAAGCGATCCCAATCCTTGAAGGAACACATAATTTTTGATCGTTCTCAACAGCTGATAAAGATAAGGGTCTTAGAACAATCCATAAGATTGATCTGAAACAAGAAGATAATAAGGTTTATATCTATATCACGGGTGATGGGTTTTTAAGATCGATGGTAAGAATGATTGTAGGTGCGCTTTATAATATTGGGATTAAGAAATATGATCTTAATCACTTGAAGTGGTTATTAGATAATCCCAAAAAAGGTAGAGCAATAACTAAAGCTCCTGCTAGTGGGTTGTACTTATATGAAGTTTATTATGAATAAGCTAATGCTTATTCATTTTTTATTAAGATTTAGCCAAAAGTTATTCTTTTTAACTTATTTTTAACGTCTAAAAAAGATAATTTATTAAGATTAAAGTTGTTAAAATATCAATTATCATGCACGTTAAATCTAATCATATTATCTTTGGGCTGTCGGCCGCTAAAAAATTAACTGATTCAATCTGTAGAAGATTGTCAATGAAACCTGGTGAAATCGTGATTCAAAAATTTGCTGATGACGAAATCTTTGTTAGGCCTGATTGTACCCTGAGAAATAAAGATGTTGTTTTTATTCAATCGACTAACTCGCCAGTAAATGATAATTTAATGGAATTGTTAATTGCTATTGATTCTGCTAAAAGAGCCTCGGCAAAATCGATTACTGCATTAATCCCATATTATGGTTATGCAAGACAGGATAGAAAATCGGCTGGTAGAGAACCAATTACCTCGAAACTAGTTGCAGATTTACTAACTAAAGCAGGAGTTACTAGAGCAACATTAACTGATATTCACAGCGACCAAACCCAAGGTTTCTTTGATATCCCAGTTGATATTCTAAAAGCTTCTTTTGTTTTATTATCTCACGTATTAGTGGATAATAAAATTGATGATTTAGTAGTTGTATCACCAGATTATGGTGGTGTTAAAAGAGCTAGAAAGATTGCTGAATCAATTAATGTTCCTTTAGCTATTATTGATAAGAGAAGACCTAAACCAAATGTAGCTGAATCAATCAATATTCTTGGTGAAGTAAAGAATAAATGCTGTATTCTTGTTGATGATATGATCGATACCGGTGGAACGATTATCTCAGCAGCTAAATTACTAAAAAAACAAAAAGCTAAGACAGTTCTAGTAATGGCTACACACGGTTTATTCAACAAAAACGCCATCGAATTATTCGATGAATGTTATAAGAAAAAAGAAATCAATAAAGTTTATATAGCTGATACTATTGATCAAACTGAAAAGAATTTAGAAAAGAAACCACAATTTAAAGTTGTTAAATTAGACCACTTTTATAGTTTAGTTTTAGATAAATATATTAATGGTGGTTCTATCAGTGATGTTTATACAATTTATCAAGAATGAGTAAAATCACCAAACCTAAAGAAAATTCTAAAAGAAATAGAATAAACGAAATTATTGTTGTTGAAGGTAAAACGGATACAGTTAAACTTAAATCACTTTTTGACTGTGAAACGATTGAAACTAATGGATCAGAGATCTCTGATCAAACTATTAGTTTGATTAAAGAACTAAGTTTAACCAGAGGAGTTATTTTATTTTTAGACCCAGATTATCAAGGTAAGAAGATAAGAGCAAAACTGATTAAAGAATTAAAAGAATATAGGGAAGCTTTTATTGATTTAAGTGAACTGAAGGATTCTAAGAAAAAAGGAATAGCTGAAGCAAGCAATGAAGCTGTTTTATCAGCTTTTAATAATTTAGTTAGTTCAGAGCATGATAGTTATCAATCATTAACATGAAAAGAATATTTAGCTTTAAATCTTAATACTAAAAATAAGCGTATAGAGTTATGTAAAAAACTAAATATTCCTTATGGTAATAACAAAAGTTTATTTAGGTATTTGAATCTATTAAAAAAGAATTTTGACGAGTTAAAAAAGCTTATTTCTGAAATTTAAAATAATCAAAATCATCGGCAATATTAACTAATTCTTTGTTATATTCTTTATTAATTTGATTAACAATTTTCTTTAGTAACATCGTATCTTTTTGCTCTTTAGATAATTCTTCGTAGATATTAATGTTGGGCATAAATTTGTATTTGTTTGTAATGTTTCCAAACGAAATACTGATGTTAGCAACTAATTGGTTATTATGCAATCTCTCGAATAAATCTATAGCCTTGTTGTAAAACAAGGTTTTTTTATCGCTATATTGTTTAAAACTAAATGATAACGATCTAACTTTTTCAGTTCTTATTGAAACCGATATGTTTTTAGCTAACAAATTATGGTTTTTTAGTCTTGAATAAACGTCATCAAATAAATCATTAAATAGTTTTAATAAAGATTCATAATCACTAACTTTGTGTCTAATGTTCTTTGAAACAGAGATCGATTTTCTTGAATTTCTTTCATAATCTACAAAATCACTACCTTTTCCATGAGCGTGATTATAGTGATCTCAATACATATTTTTAAAAATATCAATTAATAATTCTTTATTCTCAAATTGTGCAAAATTACCGATGTTTTTGATATTTAATTGATTTAGAAGAGGTATTTTTTTAGACCCTATTAAATACATTTTTTTAATTTCAAGTGGTCATAATTTTTCTTCAATTTCATCAGGTCAAATCTCATATACTCCATTTGGTTTGTTCTGATCAGAAGCCATCTTAGCTAAAAATAAATTTGAGCTGATGCCAATTGATACAGTTAATTGAGTTAACTCATAAATTTGTTTTTGGATCTTTTTAGCCAAATCGCTTGCAGATATCTCACTATTCTTCTCTAAGATATCAGTTACGTCCATATAGCATTCATCAATTGAAGCAACTTCCATTTTATTAGAGACAAAATCTCTTAAATAAGAAAAAACATAAGCTGACACCCTTTCATATTTAGGGTAGTCAACTTCAGCTATTATTAAAGAAGGACATAACTTTTTAGCTTGAAAAATAGGCATTGCAGACCGAACGCCAAATTTTCTAGCTATATAGTTAGCACTAGATACGATAGAACCATTAGACTTGGATCCAACCACTAACGGTTTGTTATTATACTCAGGGTTAAAATTTTCTTCGACAGATGCAAAAAAGGCGTCAAAATCGATATGAAAAATGGTTTTTCTGTCCATTAAAAACAATAATTTAAATATATATTAAATTATTAGAAAAATTATTTAGAACAGCCCTTTAAACTGGCAAAATTGCTTTTATAATTAATCAATAAGCACACCAAAAAATGCGGTATGAATGAAACCAATTCTAGATCTTCTGAGTTTTATCATGTAAAAAATCCTTTAATTTCTATTCTTATTCCTATATATAATAATGCTAAGAATATAGAAATTACTGTTAGTTCTGCTTTATTTCAAAGCTATAAAAACGTTGAGATTATCTGTATTGATGATTGTTCAAGCGATAACTCTTACCAAGTATTGAAACGTTTTGAAACACTAGAACAAAATATTAGAATCTATCGAAACCCAATTCAAAGGGGTAAGGGTTTTGTTTATGATCAGTTGATCAAATATGCATCAGGTCACTTCTTTATGTTTTTAGAAACACCTAATACCTTAAATCAAGATGCGATTAAAAACATGGTTTCTGTAGTAGAGCAATTTACTGAGATCGTTATTGGTAGAAACATGGTGGGGAATACAGCTAACCCAATGAAGGGGATGTATGATATTCCAACCAATGATAAGAAAATTTCAGATCGCAATTCAATCGATTACATCTTTGGCAATTCTTTCTACACCCAAGGGATGTTAATCAAAAAGTCATTTTTTGAAGCTCTAGATATGCGTTATGGTAGAAACCCATATATTCCAGACTTCTATATTAAATATGATATGTTAGCTAACTGTGACTTCTTTAGAGTCGTATGAAAGCCAACAATCAATTTCATTGAGTCTGATAATTACTACGATTTTGAGCGTTTTAAATTCTTAGAAGCTAAGTATCGATATATCTTGCATCAATTCCCAAGAATGGTGGAATGGTTCAGCAATTACGTGCCCATTAAAGACCGATTAAACGATTTTAAATCTAGTATAATTACCAATATAATAGATCAAGTAAGAATTGAATATCGCAGCTCAGTTCCATCTTTAAGAGAGAAATTTGAGCAAAATATTATCATTCCGTTAAGAAACCAATATATGGCTTCTAACTATATTTTTAAGGTGCCTAATAACCTTAGAGAAAAACTAAAAAGCGGTGAAAATAAACGATTATTCAGATAATTACTAAATTATAAACAGATGGTTATTAAGTTGATTTATCAAAATAAACCCTTTCCTAAAAACTCGAACTCAATCGTTAATAACTTTAGATTTTTAATGTTTGATACAGTCAACAATAACTTTGTTGGCTCAGCTGCATATGGGTTTGGTGCAGCTAGTTATCTTTATGTTTTATTCCGTAACTATTTTGTTATGGACCTGGATAATCTTGATGCCAATTACAATGATAAGTTGGTGGTATCAAAGCAACTTGGTGGATCAAATATCAGGGCATGTTTTTATTTATTAAAACATCCTGATATTAAGATTGAAGATCTAATGAGCTTTTCACATGAAAAGCAGATAAGAAATCTTTATGATTTTTCAACTTACCAACCAGGTTATAACTTAGCTTATGCAGTTGGTCTAGCGATCGATGCAAAGTTGGTAAACCAAAAATCTCACGATACAATTACCAATAAAATTTATTGTATCGTGAGTGCTGCAGATCTGAATTCTAGCTATGGATTAGCAGCTCTTAAAACTGCAGCTAACCAAGAATTAAATAATCTGATTATTATCTATGATAATAATCATTTTGAAGAACGAGGTGAAAACCAGGATTATTTGGTTACTGATTTTTCTTCATTAGTTAAAGATATGGGTTTTAAATATATCAATGTCTTTAATGGGAATAATATCGAAAAGCTTGATGCTGGTTTTCATTATGCAGTTAATTCAAAAAAACCTGTATTTATTGATATCAACACGATCGTAGGACATGGTTATGATTCAGCTGGAACTAAAGAAGTAATAAAAAGCTCTTTAACTCAAGATCAACTTGATCAATTAACTAAAAGGTTTGAATACACGGGTGAAGAATTTATGGTGCTTTATGAGACTGCTAATGATCTTTATCCTAATATTAAAGAACGTGTTAATAAATTAAAAGAGTTGATTGCTGATCAAGTTGATCAATTAAAACAAAATAATCTTGTAATTCCTAATTATTTATCAGCTTTTAAGGATTGAGCATTATCTGAAGATCAGATTGATGCCAACCAATCGTTGGCTAAATTAAAAGCTGATTTAATTAGGTGCCAATCTAATAGCGTTCTCTTAAATGTAAGTGATCACGATGATGAATTCGAACGTGAAGTTGAAGCAATCGATCCTAGCCGGATCGTTTTATTAGGAAACTGAATTGAGTTGGCAATCATAATTGCTAATGCAATTAGTGACAACAAGATTCACTTACCAGTGATTAATCTTGATATTAATCTGATTGATAAAACGATTCAAAACTTAAAATTAGAAGAAAAGAAAGATCAGATCTTATATTTAGTTGATAATTGTAAAGAACTTTCAAGAAAGTACGTTAACAAAGTTATCGATCTGATCTCGCGAGAAAAAGATGGGATCGTTCTTCAACCAGGTACAAATGAAGAATTAAAATATTCGCTTTGTAACTTCAAGGCCAAGAACAAAGATAAAACATATATTATCTTACCTTCATCAGATGATCTGATTAGTATACAAGCAGATAAGATCAATTTTGGCGGGTATGAACTGTATGGTGATAGTTATGCTACAGTTAACATTGTCACTGCAGGGAGTGATCTAATTAAAGCGTTAGATTTAAGGCAACAGCTTTTAGAAAATAAGATTACTGCAAGGATCGTTTCAGTAATCTCATTAACTGATTTTGATCAGATTAATGCTGTTTCTAAATCAGTGTTACTAAAAAATCTACCGAGCTATTTTATCTCAAGAGCAGATAAAGTTGCTTGGGGTTATGTTTTGTCACAAAACCAACCAGAAGTTGATCATAAATCAACTGAAAACACGACTTATATTAAGAAACCAAGACGTGCACAAAAAAGTAATAATAAAATAAAAACATTAGATAATAAAACTAAAGTTGATGAGTCAAATAAGCAACTTAACGCAACTAAAGAAGATAAACAATAATTTTCTTTAACTTTGTTAAAAAAGTTGCTAACAAAAAAACTAGAAGAAATTTCAAATCAACAATTGATTTGAATAATTAAAATAATGATCGGGAGTTAAAAAAAGATGGTATTAGGATTAGCGTTAGGTTTAAGTATTCCTTTATGTTTAATTGTTGGGGCTTTTGTTGGTTATTTTGTCTCAATGAAAGTGTTCAAGCGTCAGATGCGTAAGAACCCACCGATTACAGAAGCACAGATCCGTAGCTTATATGCTCAAATGGGACGTAAGCCTTCTGAAGCTCAAGTAAAACAAATGATGCGTGCTTATACTAAGGAAACAAAATAACGAGCATGAATCGTTTTATTAAAAGTGCAACTAGTTTAAAGGACTGCATTAACGATTCTAAAAAAGAGGTATGTTTAATCGGTCGTTCTAACGTTGGTAAATCAACAATTATCAACGGTCTAGCGAATGCAAAGATAGCTCAAACATCAAAAACACCAGGTAGAACAGTTACGATGAACTTTTATGAGATCAGCAATCAACGAATTGTTGATCTACCTGGTTATGGTTATGCGCGGATTAAAAAATCGCAAAAAGAAGAGATCTCGTTATTTTTAAGTGATTACTTAAATCACCGCAAAAATTTAGTTGGGATCTTTTTGATCTTAGATCTTGGGGTGATTACTGATCAAGATATTGAGATTGTGCGCTTACTAACCACTTTAGATGTTGAGTACTATATCGTTTTTAATAAGATTGATAAGTACCCCAAGTCAGCTTATATCAATAATAAAGAAAAGATTTTGGATGCTCTTAAAGTTAATGAAGACAGAATTCTTTTAATTAGTGCTAAGAACAAACAAAACTTAAATAATTTAATGCTGAAGATAATTGATGTGATTTCTTAAATATTTTTTTATAAATTATGAAGCGATTAAAAAAGATTGATCTAAATCAGAAATACGATCATAAAACTGTTAGTGAAGGGGTAGTGGATTTTTGGTTAACCACTGATTATGCTAACCAAGATTCAGATTTTTGTGATCCTAATGCTAAACCTTTTAGCATTATCATGCCCCCACCCAATTTAACGGGAATCTTGCACATTGGGCATGCATGAAATCTATCAATTCAAGATCTAATCGTTCGTTATCAAAAATTGGTAATGGGTAAGATCAATTGGATCCCTGGAACTGATCATGCAGGTATTGCTACCCAAACTAAATTTGAATCAATTCAAAGAACTAAAGAGATCAATTATAAAAAAGATGATCGAACTACGCACTTTAATAATATCTATCAATGATCACAAGAATCTTCGCAAACAATTAAGAATCAAGCTAAATCACTAGGTTTAGCACTTAATTGAAAGAAAGAAAAGTTTACTTTATCCCAAGAATCAAACAAATACGTTCTAGACGTATTTGTAAAACTATATCAACAAGGTTATATTGTTAAAAAATATACCCTTGTTAATTGGGATACTAAACTTAATACCGCAATCTCAAACATTGAGGTAATTAACAAAGAAACAACACAAAAACTACATTACATCAAATACTATCTAAAAGATAGTAATGACTATTTAGTGATCGCAACTACTCGTCCTGAAACGATTTATGCTGACGTTGCTGTTTTTGTTAATCCCAATGATCAAAGATATCTGAAGTATCACAACCAGATGGTGATTAACCCATTAAATAATAAGTTAATCCCAATCCTTGTTGATGAATATATTGATATGGAGTTTGGGAGTGCTGTTATGAAATGTACTCCTGGGCATGATCATAATGACTATGCCTTATCAAAGAAATACCAATTAGAAGAATTAAGTTGTATTAACTTTGATGGAACTTTAAACGAGCTAGCTTTAGAGTTTAGTGGGTTAGATCTCTATGAAGCTAGAGAGTTAATAGTTAAGAAGCTAATTAGTGAAGATAAGTACGTTAAATTTGAAGAGATTACTAGTAATGTGGGTTACTCAGATCGATCTAATGTGATAGTTCAACCATTGTTATCAAAACAATGGTTTTTAATCACGACAAAGTTTGTTGATGAGATTAAAAAGTTGGTTAATAATGAAGATCAGATTAAGATCTATCCCAAGCGGTTTTTAGATACGATTAATAACTGATTAGATCATAATCAAGATTGATGTATCTCTCGACAATTAGTTTGGGGTCATCAGATCCCTGCTTGGTATCATAAAGATCATCCTGATGAAGTGATAGTAAGTATTAATTCACCAGGTGATGATTATTATAGAGATAGTGATGTGCTTGATACTTGGTTTTCATCAGCACTTTGACCATTAATCTGTTTTGATGATGGTTTAGATCAAAAAGAGTTTAATGCTAATTTCCCTAACTCGTTGTTAGTAACAGCATATGATATCGTCTTTTTCTGGGTTTTAAGAATGATCTTCATGTCTTGGTTATTAAAAAAATCGATTCCATTTCATGATCTATTATTACACGGTTTAATCTTAGATGAACATAACCGCAAGATGTCAAAGAGCTTGAACAACGGGGTTGATCCAATTCAGATTATTGACCAGTATGGTGCTGATGCTTTAAGATTGTTTTTAACATCAAATACCTCACCAGGTGAAGATGTTTCATATAATGTAGAAAAGATCAATGCTGCAGCTTCATTTTTAAATAAGTTGTGAAACTTAGCTAGATATCTAAAGTTGATCGATCAAAGCAAATTAACAGATCAACCATTAGATAGTTTAGATCATTGAATTATTCACCGTTTTAACGAAGTTAATGCGGGAATTCAAGATAAATTAAAAGAATATCGTTTTGCCTTATCAAATAAACAATTAAGCGATTTTATTTGGGATGATTTTGCTAATGTTTATATTGAGTTAAATAAAAAGGCACAATGATCAAAAGCTAAGTTTGAGTTAGCTAACGATATCTTTAGAAAGTTTTTGATCATGCTACACCCTTCTGTTCCGTTTATTACCGAACAGATCTATAACACTTTTGAGTTTAGTGATTCAAAACCTTCAATTATTCTTGAAAAATGACCAGGTTTAATCAAGATTGAAAATGCCTTGGATCATTTTGATCAGATCTTTAATCTTATTATCAAGATTAGAAACTTTAAGCAAAGTTTTGATCTTAAGAATAAAGATACTTTAGATCTACTTTATAAAAATGAGGTTAGTTATATCAAGGATCTAACTAAATATTTAAAAACTGAGAATGTAAATTTAATTAAGATATCTGATCAAAAACTTAATGATCTATTCTTAATTGCAACAGAAGATAATGAGTTTTATGTTGTGTATACTCAAGATAAAACTAAGATCGTAGATAAGTTAGTTGTGGAGATAGCTAAACTTGAAAAAGAAGTTGAACGAAGTTCAAATATCGTTAATAACGAGAACTTTAAAAAGAAAGCTCCTAAAGAGAAATATGAAGCTGAACTAAAGAAGTTAAGCAACTATCAAGAAGAACTTAAACTAAAACAAGATAAACTAAATTCTTTAAAATAAGAATTTTTGCCATATCTTGGATATGGAACAGACTTCAAAAGAAAGTATTAAGCAAAATTATGGATTAGCCTTATTATTTTGTTTAATTTCCATATGGCTATTGGGATATGTTTTTATTAGGCAGCAACTAATTTTAGTATTAGTTTTAAGTGCTGTCTTTTGTGGTATACATTTGTTTTTATTTAGTTACAAAATTAGCATACCGATAATTTTGGTCTTTTCGCTTTTTGTAGTCTATTATTTTGTCTATGGATACTTTCAACTAGAAGGGATTAGTTTTAAGAATCTATTAGATAAAATTCCCAAGCAATATGATTTAAGAATGGTCATAATAGACTATCTGAATACCAACCCAAACAAGCAGTCTAGAGGTTTGTTATTATTAACGTTATTTAATATCAAAAATAACGATAATCGTTTACTCTATAACCATATCCTAAACTTATCAATTGCGCACCTATTAGTAATCAGTGGGTTACATTTATCTCTAATCAATTTATTGATTTTGAGAATTTTTAAAAATTACAAAATCACCGGTAATTTTGTATCATTTTCGTGTTTATTATTTTATTCTTACCTTTTAAATTTTAGTTATGGTGTACTTAGGGTTTTATTATGTTTAGTTCTAAATTTAATCTTTAAAAGGTTTTTCAAAAATAAGAATTATAAGTTAATAAGTATAGCTAGTTCTGGAATCATTTTATTGTTTCTGAACCCTTATGCTTTTAATAATTATTCATACATTTTGAGTTATTTAAGCATTTTAGTAATCTATGCAATTTTTCAGATCAAGAAACTAAACAACTTTGTAAAGTCTATATTGGCTAGTGTTGTTATTAACTTTGTTTTGAGTGGCTTGATAATTAATGGCTATGGAAGAATCAATTTATTAACGATATTTTGATCAATTATTCTAAGTCCAATTATTATAGGTATGTATTTTATAAACCTATTCTTGTTTCCTTTTAGTGTACTGTGACCATTTCTAGCACTTATTCACGAAGGATTCATAAGAGTTATAAAAGTTTTTCAAATAAATGTGTTTCTTATAAATTTCAAACAATTAGCAACTTGAATCCCTTATTACTATTTATTAATTTATTATCTATTTATCAGCTATATGTGAATCAAAAGGTTTAATTAATGAATTATCTGATTATTTGTGATGACTTTTATTTATCCCAAGATTATTTAACTCAAAAACTAAATCCAGAAAACGTTGTGTGAGTTAATTACAATGAAAATACTAATCTAGCTCCATATTTAAGTTCTGGTTTGTTTGATACTAATTCAAATAAAGATCTGGTTATTATTAACCCTAGTTTTTTATCTAAAGAGTTCAACTTAAATGAAAGTAAGATCATCATTAATAATATCAACAATTCATCTAAAAATATTTATTTATTAGTTAATAAAAATTACGATTCAAAAAAAGAGAAATTTTTAAAAATAGCCGGTAAAAATGAGATAAAATCGTTAGATAAAAATAATGATTACAAAATTGGTTTTATTAAAAAGCAACTGGACAATTTATTTACTGACTACCCTAATTGATTAATTTACTTAATAAACGATAAATCTAATTCAGATGCTAGATTAATAGCTAACGAAATTCAAAAATTACAATACGTTGATAAAGAAACTTTATACGATAGCGAATTAATAGAAAAGATCATTATTGATCATTCAGATAAAAAGATTTATAACCTGGCCAAAGAAATTATTAACAACAAAGTAGAAGAAATCTTAGTTATCTATGAGGATTTAATTGAAAATAAACGACAACCTACAGAGATTATTTCGATGCTCATAACTATGCTTAGCAAGATTTATTTAATGTTGTTGGGAAAAAGCATGAAATTATCTGATGAAGAAATAGCTAAAAAAATGGGAGTCAATCTTTATTGGGTAAAATATACCTATAGAGATCTTTACGTGAAATCAGCAGCTGTTATCAAAAATTTTATTGTTAATTTGTTAGAATTAGATATTAATAATAAAAGAAACTTATCTGATTCGTATCAAACGCTGAAGTTCTTTATCATAAAAGGTGTTAATTAATATGTCAATAGACCTTAATACAACGTTAGATAACATTAAATATAAGCTTAACACTATTTTTAATAGTGAGAAATTTGCTCACGAGCTTAAAAATAAAGCTTTTAGAGATGTTTTATTCAAACAAATAGCAGCTTATAAGTACTTAGCAACTAAGGCTGAAAATTCATCACAAAACCTAGAGTATGTTGATGTAGCTTTAGAAAGATTAAACCACCATTCATCTGACAAGAGAACTGCTGATGAATTGGCTACTTACACTGAAATTGACGATGCAATGGATGACATTCGTTATCTTGACATCTTCATTTTAAACACCTTTAACTTGTCTTTTGACGAAATTGTTAAAGACGATAAAACACCAGATAAGAACACTGATTCTAAAAGTTCAGTAGAGAATAAAGTTGAAGCTGCGACTCCAACAGTTTCAGATATTGAAGAGGATGAGATCAAACCAAATAGATCAATTCCTTTTAATGGTGGAATTAACTCACCTATTAATCTAAAAGACAATTTAGAAAAGATCTTTACAACGATTGGCCAACCTGATTATCGTCAGTTTGCTAGTATCGTAGTTAAATCAGAACTAGATATTGGTAAGATTTTTCTTTATAAAGAAAAATTAAAATTAATGCCATTATTAAACTATTTTGCTTTTGTTATAAGCCTATTGTTTGCACTATTAGGCGCTAGTTTAATGATCTGATACTTCGTATTGTTTCAAAGACAAGCAATACCGACATTTGTATCGCAATTTGATAAAAATTCATATCCAATCTTTGCAACACCAAATTTCATATCGGCAGCGGTTTTAATTGCTGTGAGTGTGGTGACTTCAATCTCATACATTAATTCAGCAACAGGTAAAACACCACCTAAAAGAGCACAGAATGCAGTTGCTTTAATTAGCACATATATGAATAAGGAAGTTAAGGTTCCTCAAATAAACGACAACCTTAAGTATAGTTTTAAGATCAGACCTTTAGTACTATTCATATTATTCTTATTAGTTTATTCTTTTTCTCCGTTTTTAACACCATTTGCAGGTGGTTCACTACTTCAAGGAATTATTAGCTTATACAGTGTGCCTGCGCGAATTGATTTCGTTACTAATGCAACGATCACTCCAGAGATCGTTAGTAAAATTACTGAAGTTATCTGAATTTCATTAATGACATTACCTCTAGTAATCCTGTTTTTAATCGTTGTATCATTCTTCTTTAAACCTAAAATTGATAACGAAAGATTAGAAGAAACAATTAATAAATACGCTGAAGAGATCAAAAAAGCAACAGGTGAAATTACTTCTTTATTTGATCGCGGAAGCACAACAGATACATCTAAATCAGGAGTATTCTAGATTTGCAAAAATTAAGATTACAAAAACAACTAGGTGTCACAAAGAAGTCAATTGACAGATCAGCGATCATCAAGTTTTTTTTACCGTTCTGACCTTTAAAACTAAGATATAACATTTACCTAATCTCTTTCTTAGCGCTTTTTATTGCGCTTAAAATCGTATTAGGGATTTTTGTTGTTCGTATTGGACCTACAATTAGTTTAGGAATCTCCTGAGTAGGATTAGCTTTAATCGGTTGAATCTTTGGTCCAGTGGTAGCGATCCCGATTGGGTTTTTAACTGATACTTTATCATTCTTTTTAGGTGGTGGGGGTATTTGGTATTGACTGTATGCTGTTCAAGAACCACTGATTATCTTTACTGCTGCTTTATTTGGTTCAATCTACCGAATTAGAAAAAACTATGCTTCAAACTTTTGGGATTTTGTTTTTCAACAGATCTTAATTGTTGGTTTTTGTATCTCTGGTTTTATCTTCTTATCTTTGTATAACAATGCTGATACAGATAGATTCTTAGTTAGAAACAATTCTTTTGGGACAACTTTAAGTATGGTCTTTATGGCACTATTTTTTGTCTTTGCTGAACTGATTAGTTGATTGCTATATCTAAAACATCGTAAGACCAAAGAGTCGATTAAATTGTTCTTATATGTTTCAACAATGATGATTACTTTATCAATCTTGTATTCATTAGTGTTGGGAACAATTTCGATTAACGAATTCTTAATTAATGTTGTGCACCAAAAGCCCAAAACAAGAGACTTTATCTTAAGTGCTTACTTAATTCCAAGAGTGATCAAAGAGACCTTAAGATTACCAATTCTAATCATCTGTGCGATTGCTTTAATTAAGATCTCCGAGCCTTATTTACAGAACTTTTTTAACTTATCACGCTTACGCTGATAAATCTACTTAAAATAAGTGTTATAGTATAAATAAAAGCATATAGTTGAAGGATCCTTAGCGTTTCTTCATTTATTTGTATGTGTAGATAACTAGTTTTATGTTTAAATTATGTTTAAAAACAAAAAACACAAAATTCTTGCAGCTTCCTTTTTATTAAGCGGTGTAACTGTAGTAAGTATGGTGGCTAGTAGTTGCTCTAGTGCTGCTAATAATCCGGTTGTTGAGGGTTTATTTAAAACCAAACAACATCCCGAAAATTTTAGCAACTCTAGTGCAGGCTCATTTAATGCTGTTTTGCAAAATTCATTAGAAACTGATCAAGGTTTCAATGATTTTGCTAGATTCTTAATTGCCAATTCATTAGCAGATTGATATACCAACAATGCTTCAAACAGCATTGTGCAAAAATATCGAGATTGAGAAAGGGATGCTGAAACTAAACTTGAAAGTGAAACCACTTCACTAAGAAATCAGTTTAGAAGAAATTTTGAGATCAGAAGACAAACAGACCTTTTTGACCCGAATGGTGGAACAGCTGATAGCTACAAACGTAGACAAGTTTTAACTAACGCGTTTACTGATTTTTCATCAATGGTTTTCCAAAATAATTATTTAGGTTATTTTGACGACAAAAACAAAAAGGTTGACAACCCCTTAATTGATGTAATTAGTAAACCTGAAAATTGAAAAAACTTTAAGTTTTATTCTGATGGTTATACTGACAGTAAATCAACTCAAAATGATAACCAAATGTTTGCTGATTTCCAAGCATACGTTTTTGATCAATGAGTTAAACGAGAAAATCCGAACTTAGTTTCACGGATAGTGTTTACCAATGAAAATATCAACGGTGGATTAGATCAGATCTTTGATAAAAAAAGTTTTAATTTCAGCGCCAGCAGGAAGCGATCTTCCTACTGTGGTTTATAACGTAAACCATAAAACTCTAAAAAGTAGTGATATCGTGATTTCTGCTGCATCATGTACTACAAACCCCTTGCGCCTGTGGTAAAAGTTTTAGTTGAAGAATTCGGTCTAAAATCAGGATATATGACGACCGTTAACTAATATACTGCTGATCAAAAACTTCAAGATGCTCTACATAAAGATTTAAGAAGAGCGCGTGCTGCTGAGAATATCGTTTCTACTTCAACTGGAGCTGCAAAAGCAATTGGCCTTGTAGTTCCTCAAGCATCTAACGTTTTAGATGGTATTGCTATTATAGTTCCAACCTTAACTGGATCTTTGATAGATTTAAGCGTTAGACTTGAAAAATCTCCTTCTGTAGAAGAGCTTAACGCTTCCTTTAAAAAAGCTGCTAATGAATCATTTAAATTTGAAACCGATGAAATAGTATCATCAGATATCGTTAACTCTCACTACGGATCAGTTTTTGATTCAAAACTAACAAACTTTGTTGAATCAAAAGACGGAAGATTATACAAACTATTCGCATGATACGATAACGAAATGTCATACGTATCACAATTAGTTAGAGTTCTAGAATACTTCGTTTCTTTATAATTAAAAATCAAAAAAATAACAAACTTTTTTTCTTTTGAATTTAGTTTGATGTTTTTTTTGTATTTTTCAAAACTAAAAGTAAATAGATTTTTACTAAAAAGCTTATGATTATTAATTTGATGTATATAAATTTATATGTCAGTTTTTTGTTTAAATAGCAAATCATCTTAAGAAAAGTCATTACAATGAAAAAAACTAAAGCTCAAAAAGATCAACAAAAAAAATCGCAATTTAAAAAGAGATTTTGATTTACCTTTACATTTTTAATCGGAAGCATAACAATTATAAGTTCTTTTTTAATTCCGCTTTCATTAAAATGAATTTGAGCTCCTCTTAATATAGAAGAGGATCTTGAAATTAATATTAAAGATGATTTAAATGGTTCAAGATTTATCTCAGAGATAAATAGTGATAACCTTCCAGAGTTTGTTAATGCATTTTTTAACAACAAACAATATTCAATTGATGATTTAAATTTAAAACTAGCAGGAGTTAATTACATTACTGGTTGAGTTTATGTTCAAGCTTCAGTAAAACCTAATGTTAAAGTAGCTAAAAAATATCAAGATGCAGTTAAACTATTTAAACTAGAATTTAAAAACTCACAAGTTAAATTATTCGATCCTAACGTGACAACATTTTTAATTAAACCTGAAAATAACACTAAAGAATTCACTAGCGAGTTTCAAACTAGAGAAGATCTTGAAAGCTTTTTAAATAATGCAGATAATATTTCACTATCAGAGCTTCAAGATAAGCTTAATTTAACTTTTTTTGATAAAAATAACGTTCCGCTAAATTTATATACCGGAGCTGTAGTTACGCTAAGCAATCCTGTTAAATTCACTATCGCATCATATGTAATGGATTATAAAATTACATGACAAATACCGGCAGCTAATGACGTATTTTACGGAAACTTATATCCATTTAGCTTAAATGGAAAATTAAATCTATGACTAAAAAAAATAAATTCAATTTCAAGTTTATACAGTGATGTTGATGACATTGACTTTAAAAAACTTCAATCAAAAGAAATTTTTAAAAACCTTGAAGAGGTTCAAAACTTTTCAACCAGTATTGAAACTTTAGATCAATTCTATAACGTTCCTGATGATTTAGTAGTTAAAGGGCAAGACTTTAAACTAGGATACTACGTTAATAAAACAGCACAAACCTTTGACAACGTTGAATCATTTTTAGATAACAGCAACTTAATATCAAGCGGTTACTTAACTAGAATGACCTACGATGATAAACATAAAGTTGTTATATCTAAACCTAATTTAGATACCTTTACTAAAGCATCATCTGAAACCCAAAGAAAATACCTACAAAGCTTTAAACAAAATAAAGCTCCAGTTAAAGTAACTATCGCAAATACCGTCGATAGAACTGTAGAAGTATTTTATACCGACTTTTCATTTAATAAAAGTCCGCTTGTTAACGGAAAATATTTATTCTTTAACATGTCTCCTCCAGGTGATAAATTCGTCTACTATACAAAAGATGTAAATACTTGAAGAATACCTGGAGTTATAAAAACTCATGATAATAAACTAATTTTTAACGCTGATAAAAGGGTTAACAATAAAGATGACCGTGGGCATCTAGAACAAGACATAAGAGTATCTGAAGATGGTGGAAAAACCTGATCAAATCCTCAAACTATTGTTAGAATTTCAGCTAAAAATACCAAAGATGGTGCAAATAAAGGTCAAGTAATTGACGGAACCATGTTAGAGGTATTTGATAAAAGCATTAACAAGCATAAACTTTTATATGTTTTTGGAGTTTCTAGTTACTTACATACAGTTCACGATGAATGAACCATTAGAGGTGATGGAAATACTTCAGGGCTAGTAAATAACAATAAGTGAATGCTATTTATTGATAAAGAAAATCTAAATCAAAAATTTGTAGCAAAACCTATTACAGTCGATGGTGATAGTAACTGATTTAAAGTATTTAAAGTTAAAAATAGTTCTCGTGTTCAATGAAAAGATATTGATGATAGAACCCAGCTTGACGAAGCTAATATAATAATTGATAACTCATTGAAAAACGGAACTATAACTGGAAATGTCTACGATAAAGTTCCAAGTAATATCTTTAGCACTTTCGGTGAGCCTGGTAGAAATTCAAGATCATCAGAAATTTCAGAATATATATCAAAATACTCAATTTGAGATCAAAGATGACCAAATTACTTTGTTTTTAATAGAATGCAAAAAAATGCTTACTTTGCAAATTCTAGATACTACTTTGATAACATTTTATGAACTTTCCAAGTTGAAAGTATCGATGGTGGAAAAACCTGAACTAATTTAAGAAACGTATCTCCATTTTTAAATAGAAAAGATCAAAGATGATACATAAATGGTGTTGGAAACGGAATTCAACTTAATCATCAACGTAATTCAAATGGAGATGTTATAGCAGTTTTCCCATTCTATTTTGCTAACAAAAGAAAGCTAGAACGTTCTAAATTAATGGCAACTAAAGATGGTGGAAAAACCTGATATGAACTTGCAGATTATCCATTTAAACTTCTTCCTCCTGGAGCTTCTGAATCATCTATAAGTGAAGATAGTAAAGGTAATTTATGATGACTTGCCAGAAGATCTGATGGAAGAGTTTTCACACTTATTAAATCAGAAGACGGTGGAAAAAACTGAAAAGTAATCTTTAACGCTAAAAGAGGGATTTTTACAGGACAATTTATTGGATCTACTATCTTTAACATTAAAGCACTAGGAGAGAAATTAATTTTCTCAGCTAGTGATAATCGTGGTGGAAAAATTTATCTAGTTGATATAAATAATCCTAGAACCCTTGAACCAATTTACACCATAAATAGAGGTTCATATGGTTATTCAACTACAGTAACTTTTAACGAAAATGATAACTACTTTGACGTATTAACTTTCTACGAGGTAAATAGCCCTCAAAAAGGAAGAGACATCAACCTAAAAAGACTTAGAGTCTTTGTGGTTAGTTAATCAAAAACAAAATAAGCTAATTGTTTACACTATTAGGCGCTAGTTTAATGATCTGATACTTCGTATTGTTTCAAAGACAAGCAATACCGACATTTGTATCGCAATTTGATAAAAATTCATATCCAATCTTTGCAACACCAAATTTCATATCAGCAGCGGTTTTAATTGCTGCGAGTGTGGTGACTTCAATCTCATACATTAATTCAGCAACAGGTGAAATCACTTCTTTATTTGATCGCGCAAGCACAACAGATACATCTAAATCAGGAGTATTCTAGATTTGCAAAAATTAAGATTACAAAAACAACTAGGTGTCACAAAGAAGTCAATTGACAGATCAGCGATCATCAAGTTTTTTTACCGTTCTGACCTTTAAAACTAAGATATAACATTTACCTAATCTCTTTTTTAGCGCTTTTTATTGCGCTTAAAATCGTATTAGGGATTTTTGTTGTTCGTATTGGACCTACAATTAGTTTAGGAATCTCTTGAGTAGGATTAGCTTTAATCGGTTGAATCTTTGGTCCAGTGGTAGCGATCCCGATTGGGTTTTTAACTGATACTTTATCATTCTTTTTAGGTGGTGGGGGTGTTTGGTATTGACTGTATGGTGTTCAAGAACCACTGATTATCTTTACTGCTGCTTTATTTGGTTCAATCTACCGAATTAGAAAAAACTATGCTTCAAACTTTTGGGATTTTGTTTTTCAACAGATCTTAATTGTTGGTTTTTGTATCTCTGGTTTTATCTTCTTATCTTTGTATAACAATGCTGATACAGATAGATTCTTAGTTAGAAACAATTCTTTTGGGACAACTTTAAGTATGGTCTTTATGGCACTATTTTTTGTCTTTGCTGAACTGATTAGTTGATTGCTATATCTAAAACATCGTAAGACCAAAGAGTCAATTAAATTGTTCTTATATGTTTCAACAATGATGATTACTTTATCAATCTTGTATTCATTAGTGTTGGGAACAATTTCGATTAACGAATTCTTAATTAATGTTGTGCACCAAAAGCCCAAAACAAGAGACTTTATCTTAAGTGCTTACTTAATTCCAAGAGTGATCAAAGAGACCTTAAGATTAGCAATTCTAATCATCTGTGTGATTGCTTTAATTAAGATCTCAGAGCCTTATTTACAGAACTTTTTTAACTTATCACGCTTACGCTGATAAATCCACTTAAAATAAGTGTTATAGTATAATTAAAATCATATAGTTGAAGAATCCTTAGCGTTTCTTCATTTATTTGTATATGTAGATAACTAGTTTTATGTTTAAAAACAAAAAACACAAAATTCTTGCAGCTTCCTTTTTGTTAAGCGGTGTAACTGTAGTAAGTATGGTGGCTAGTAGTTGTTCTAGCGCTGCTAATAATCCGGTTGTTGAGGGTTTATTTAAAACCAAACAACATCCCGAAAATTTTAGCAACTCTAGTGCAGGCTCATTTAATGCTGTTTTGCAAAATTCATTAGAAACTGATCAAGGTTTCAATGATTTTGCTAGATTCTTAATTGCCAATTCATTAGCAGATTGATATACCAACAATGCTTCAAACAGCATTGTGCAAAAATATCGAGGTTGAGAAAGGGATGCTGAAACTAAACTTGAAAGTGAAACCACTTCACTAAGAAATCAGTTTAGAAGAAATTTTGAGATCAGAAGACAAACAGACCTTTTTGACCCGAATGGTGGAACAGCTGATAGCTACAAACGTAGACAAGTTTTAACTAACGTGTTTACTGATTTTTCATCAATGGTTTTCCAAAATAATTATTTAGGTTATTTTGACGACAAAAACAAAAAGGTTGACAACCCCTTAATTGATGTAATTAGTAAACCTGAAAATTGAAAAAACTTTAAGTTTTATTCTGATGGTTATACTGACAGTAAATCAACTCAAAATGATAACCAAATGTTTGCTGATTTCCAAGCATACGTTTTTGATCAATGAGTTAA
The DNA here is from genome assembly GCF_900476085.1 of Mycoplasmoides gallisepticum. Taxonomy (NCBI): domain Bacteria; kingdom Bacillati; phylum Mycoplasmatota; order Mycoplasmoidales; family Mycoplasmoidaceae; genus Mycoplasmoides; species Mycoplasmoides gallisepticum. The sequence continues at coordinate 749,712 of NZ_LS991952.1, read as the reverse complement.
ACGAGAAAATCCGAACTTAGTTTCACGGATAGTGTTTACCAATGAAAATATCAACGGTGGATTAGATCAGATCTTTGATAAAAAAGTTTTAGGTGATGAACTAAAAGCTAGTTATAGTTTCCAAGCATTTACTAACCCAGATCAGGTGATCGATAGAACATCACCTAAGCTATCAACTGGGTTCAGACAATTAGTAGCTAACGATGGTTTAGTAAATTATTACAACCCAGCTAACTTTACTGTTGATTTCTTAAACCAATTTTCATCAGACTCTGGTGGTAAGTTGTTAATGAGTGCAAGCGACATGTTCAATTCATTTGACGTGGCTTTTAGCACTGCTTATGTGCAGCAATACCAAGATTTGACTAATAATGTTGATAAGGATAATGCGATTGCATCAGTGACATTAGATCCTAACAACATAATGAAGAATTTCATTTTTGCTAACCAAGCTAATGCAAATTCTGCTTATTCAACAACCTTAGATTTAACTTCAAATGATCCCCAATTAAAAGAACTTTCAGAGAAGATTAAATCAAGTATCTTAGTTGATAAGATTGCTGATAATAGTTACTACGACATATACAAACAATACGCAGAAGGAAAAGCAAGTCTTCACGAATACATCAGACCAACCTCGTCTGATATGAATTCAAATGAGATTCAAAAACAATTCATCTTATCTCGTGGAAAAGATGGTATCCACATCATGGCGATTGATGGGGCTAATTACTATCTAACTGGTAGTTCTAGAAATATTGAGAAACAAAAAGAGTTCTTATTATTTAGAAATCAATTAGTAAACAACCCTGATTTCTCTAGATTTTTTAGTGAAAAATCTTACCAATTCAACGTTCTAGATCCAGTTAAGAAATACTATGATAAAAATAATATTACTTTAACAATTGAGTTCTTATTAAATGCAATTGACGATCAAAATTCATTCTTACACAAACCAGGGAATGAAGCTTTATTAGGATCATTAACTAAAGCATCTTCAATCCTTAAAGATTTAGTTAAAGCTAAAGTTGATTATGATTTTGCTCTTAAAGTAAAAAATGATGCGATCAATGCTAGAGAAAAGATCATTGAAAGGGCTGGTACTTTTGATAACTTAATTAAAACTGATAAGACCCCAGCAATTGGGATTGCAGGTAAATTACCTCACCCAGCAGCTGCTGATGGTTCTTATGTGGGGATTGAAAGTTATTATAAAAATCTATTAGTTGAGAATAAGTTATTACCAGAAAATACATTAACAACCAAAGATCAAGGGTTAAGCAAACTATTTGATCAAGTTGTTAATGATACTAAAGCTAAATATTTCCAAACTGCTAAAACAGCAGCTGAAGGATTATTGCTAAATGGAGAAACTTCTTATACTTACTCACAAAACGTTTTTGTGAGTTCAAGATATGATCCACAATACAGTTTGGCAGCTAATTTAGCGATCAACACAACGATTGCACTACCAACCTCAACCAATGATTTTAAACGTCAGTTTTATCTAAACGACCAAGGGTTTACGAACTTCTATGATCCAAGAACAAATCAGTTCAAAGACTTTGAAGGACTAAAAGCTGATCAGATTAAAAACGTTGTTAATTTTTACTTTATTCAAAGTACGTGAGAAAGTCAAGCAAATAAAGTTAAGTATGGTTCTTGAGCTACTAAAGCTGAATATAACAACGTTTTAAACAACTACTTTGATAACCAAAGAACGATTAGTAACCTTAATGATGATGCTCGATTAAATTATCTAAGATATCTAAATACATTTAGATATCTTATCCAAGATAATTTAGCTGAGTTTAAGAGAATCTTATCAACCCAAATAACCAGAGGGGTTAGCGCTAATGTTTCATGAACATTAACTAATGGTACAAAGTTAGATAATAATGGTAATATTGCATCAACTCAAGATAAGATTAACTTTACTAACTTTGTTGTTAACACTAACTATTTACAAGGTTCGAAATTCAATTTAGCTAACCTAAATAAAGCCACTGATAATAACCCAAATTCACAAGCTAATAACCTTAATTATTCAACTACTAATAATAACCAAACAGTGTATGGGTTTAATGGTTTAAGTATTGCTAATGCTAATAATAATACGAACTTAAATACTGAAGTGCGTTCAGTTTTATTTGATAATTTCGAACAATCAGGTCAGAACGGGGTCTTATATGCATTTGGTGGTTCACTAGAAGATGTTGTTAATTATGTGAACACATTAACAACTAACCGTGAATTGGATGCTTTTGTTGAACTATTAAGAAGAGCGCAAGTTAATATCAACTTGTTTGATACCGATGCTAATGGGATGGCTTTAAGTGCTGAGCAAAGAAGATCTAACTTAATTAGTCAATTAAGTGATACTAAGATCTTACCTGCTGATGTTTATACGAAGTTTGTTGGTTATGTTGGTCAAAACAAAGTTAGTTCAACTGATCTAACAACTCAACCTGATAGTTTTGTTCCATTTACAGCAGCTAAATCATTGCTGAACTGAACAACTTATATCAAGCAGATCAACTTTAAAGAAGTGGCTAACTTAGGTGGTGCTTCTTGGTTAACAAACCCTAGCAATCGTTTAGATTTATCAGTTGATGAACTACTATCAATTGTTGCCAAATACGCATTTGATAACTCTTATCAGAATAATGCTGAATTAGCCATCATTAGCCAACAATCCTTGATTGATGTTAACGATAAACGCTTATATGACGCACTAGGATTAAGATGGGTGTTAAGGAATTCATAAATTAAATAAAGTAGTAAAATTTTAAACGGAGAAAAGCTAATGTCTCAGAGCAAAAACAAAAAATATCGAATCGTTAAACAAGTATCATTTTTATCGTTAATTTCTTTAGCTGGGGTTCTTGTTAGTTCTTGTGGTGCTGCAGCTAATGCTAACCAACTACTAATGAACAAATTTAAAACCGGGTTTAGAACCAATGGTAATAACCAAAACCTAGGATTTATTGGTAATGGGAACATTTTAGGTGGGCAACAAGATCAAGCAAGAACTGTGCTTGCTACTGCACTTAAAAATAATCAAGGGTTCCAAAGCTTATTATCATCATTATTATCTGGTAGTTTAGCTGATTATTATAAGAACTCTAAATCATCAGTTTTGAGTAATAAGTACCAAAACTTTAGTGATGATATTAACGATCAACTAAACACCTCAATCGAAGATAATAAGAGAATCTATGGGAATAACTACATGGATCTAATCCAATCCCAGTTATTTGATCCTAATGGGGGAACAAAAGAAAGTTATCTTCAAAACCAATTAAACCAAAAGATTAGCAACGACTTTTTTGACTCTTTATTTAAGGATTCTTATTTAAACTATGCGCCAACAATGTCAACTGACGCTGATGGTTTTGTCGTTTATTCAAACCTAACTAAGATCCCTTCAAGAACGATTTTAAGTAACCCAGCTAACTGAGCCAACATTAGATTTACTGATGGTGGGTTTAGTGCAACTAATAACGAACAAACTAATAACGAATTCTTAGCTCAGATCCAAGCTTTTGCTTTCAATCAGTGAGTAACTAAAGAAAACCCTAATTTAGTTTCAAGAATTGTTTTTACCAGCGATACTCCTAAAGATGGACTAAATTCGATCTTTAATGATCGTACTGTTAGCTCAACAGCATTAGTAGCAAGTTATAATTTCCAAGCATTTAAAAATCCCAAAGACCAACCTTTTGATGAAAACAAGGGGATGAGAGCTTATAACCAATTCATTACTAGAGGGTTGGACAGTTATGTAAATAGTACAACTAAAGGGATTAATATTCCCAACAACTTATCATCAGATTCTGGTGGTAAGTTGTTAATGACTGCTTCTGATATGTTCAATAGTTTTGACGTATCATTTAGTGCAGCTTATGTTCAACAATATTTAAAACAAACTAATAATACTAACCGCGATAACGTTGGTGTAGTTCAATCAGATATTGATGAGATCAATCTGATGAATAATTTTATTAGAGCTAAGGGAAATGGTAACACAGCCAACACCTACTCACAAAAGATTACTAATAATTCATTATTAAAAACAGGTGAAACGAATCGAACTACTGATCCATATTACAATGCTTATGCAGATTTAGCAGCCGGAAATAAAGATATCCATGAAATCTTTGAATGAAATGGGATGAAGACAGTTGATTCTTCGAAATCAGATAATTCATCAACAAACGTAATGAGTAAAAATATGAACGCTAGTAAGTTCTTATTTTCTCGTGGTCGAGATGGGATCCATGTGATGGCGATCGATGGTGGGGATTACTACTTAAACCAAAGTGGTATGACTAGAAATATAACAAAACAAAAAGAGTTTCTAGCTTACCGTTCATTATTAAGATCTTCAGTTAACTTATCTGAAAATGAAAGATATGATTTTGATCTAAGCGCTCAGATCAGAAATCATTTCAATAAGAACAAAACTTTAAATCTTTACTTAGCTTTAAGTAAGATGTATGAAGAAGCAGTTGCTAAACCAACTGATAAGAACAATATCTTCAACATTGAAGACAATACTAACTTTAGTTTTAGAACTAGCTTTAAGAAAGTTTATGATTTAGTTAACAATTTAGTTAAAGCAGAAGTGGCTTATCAAAATGCGCTTAACTTAGATGCTGAAGTAAAAAATATTAGAGCTAAGATCTATGAGCGTGCTAAAGGGTTTGAAGATAATCAAAGAACAAATCTAACAGCTAACAACGGGATAGCAGCTAGATTACCATACGTAAGAGCTGTTGATGGTTCATTTAATGGACTAGAACAATACTACTTATCATTGTATGGATTACAACCAACTACTTCTAGTAAAGGTACGGTTGCAGAGATCTCAAAAAATCTAGCAGATAAAAAAACTGCTAGAGATACTGAGATCGATAACTTGTTAACTAAATTAAAAGTTCAAACAACCTTATTGAACAACGAAAGTCAGAACACTTTTGTTGAAGTTAAATCAGATGATCAAACTCTTAATCAGTGATCAGGTTTATATTTAGCGATCAACTTAGCAGTTGGTTCGATCATCTCAACTTCAACACTAACAAATGAAATTAGAATTGATTACATCAGATCAAATCCTAATTTTAGAGAGTTCTTTAATGTTGCTAACAATCAAGTATTTAGTTTCCAAGGGATTAATCAACAACTATTAGTTGATGTAATTAGAAATGTCTTTAAACTAAGCGCATTTAATGGTTTAAGTGATAAGACTTCTTATGGAATTTATACTAATTTCAGTTCGTTAAATCAGATTATTGATAAGGTGTGAGATGAACAACTTGCAAACGCGCAACAAGGAAGTGATCTAAGATTTAGTTACTACAGATTCTTATACACATTCCAATGATTATTAAGAAACAATTTGCAAAACTTTAAAAATGTTGCAATGTTAAATATGCGTCCTGGTGATGTTGCTTTTGCAACATGATCATTACCGATTAATTTTAATGCTGAAGTTGCCCCAGCTTCTAATAATCAACCAGTTGATGCTCAAGCTAACAACCAATCATTTAACCCACTAATTACTTTTGACCAAAATCCAAATGGGATCTTAGGTTCATCTCAAGCTAACTGACAAAATATGGTGGCTTCTGAAGCAAGCAAGATTAGTGCACCTAACTATTGAGACAATAGTTCACTAACTTATAATGTTTCAAGTTCAGAAAACACACCAACCACACCTCAATACGGTTTTGCTGGTTTAGTATTCAAAAATAGTTCTGCGCCAATTAGTAACGAATTAAAATCAGCACTGTTCTCAACTTATGGTTCATCAGGTGAACAAGGTGCTTTCTATGGTTTTGGTAGCAAAGCTAATTTACTAACTTATGTTGACAATATTAAAACTGAACGTGAGTTAGATGAACTAGCACGTTCAATTACCAATGAAACTAGAGTACCAAATAATACTTATTTTGGTAATAATAGTGATAACAAACCACTAACGTTTGATGAAAAAGTTGTTGAGATCAAAAAGATGATCGAGATGATTCCAGCTCAAGTATTTGAACGTTATGTTGGTTATATTGGTACAACCAAATCAACTAATTTCGAACTAAACCACAGTTTATACTTACAAGGTAGTTTAAGAAGAGTAGCTGCTTATGTTAAAGAAGTAAGTTACAACGATTTAACTAATCTAGGAGCAGGTTGATTAACAGATTCAACTAAAGCCCTTGGTTTAAGCCCATCTGAATTATTAACTGTAGTTGCAATGACTGCAAACAACTCAACAGTACAGATTCAAGCAATTAATGAGTTAACAGCTAATAACAAATTAACTGTTTTTGATCAACGCTTATACAACGCTCTAGGCACAATTTTTGGTAGAAAATTATCATAATTAAAGAATGACTGACACAAAACAAAAATTCTGTATAAGAAATTGATATCACCAAACTTTAACAAAATCACAAAGGGTGTTTTTGGTAGTTTTGTTATTTAACGCGGCTGGTTTGGGTTTTGTTGTTTATAACTTCTTTTCTAGTTTACAAACAAACGCATTTGGTTCACCATTTATGAATGGTTTTACTACGATCAGTAGTTTTACCAACCAAACTAGCGTTTTATTATTTATCTTCTCGTTTGTTTTTGTTTTTTATCCGAATAATAGCTTATTGAAAAATGAAAGATTCTTAGTCTTTTGTATGACTTATACCCTGTTTACATTTCTTACAGGGGGAATCTTTCAAAATTTAGTTGATCAAACAGCTAACCGCACCAACTTTAGTCGCGCTAGTCTTGCTTCAGGAATCTTTTTACAGATCGTTAACCCGATCGTGTTCATCTTCTGTGGGTATTTAAGATTTGTCTTCAACCCGATTAAAAAAATCAGAGGTTATTCGAAGTTTATCTTACCTGGAATGATCTATCCGATCATTTATATGATCTATGTATTAACGATTCCGTTGGTTTATAAAACACCAGATAATGTTGTTTATTCAGTTTATGGCAACTACACAAATGTCATTACTAACCGTACTATGGCAATTACGATCGGTGTTTTAATGACATTTGTCTATTTCCCTGGATCATTTATCTTTATCATCTTCTTTATTAGAAGGTTTAATGACCACTACTATCGAGTTGCTCAAATAAGAGCTCGGTTAGGTCTAAAAAGCAAATAAAAGCCGATGAATCGATTAAAACTGAAAAAGGTCAGCTTTAAAAGTTGATATAAGAACCAATTAACTAGATCGCAAAAAATCTTCTTTTTTGCTTTTATTGTAAACGCAATTAGTGTTTTATTAGTATTTCACGGTCTTTTTGCCCTTTTATTCAAAGGTCGTGATGGGTTTTTATCGCTTGATAAGTTTACGAATCAAACGAACATTTTAATCTTTTTCTTTTCGTTGTTTTATGTGTTTTTTCCCAAACACAGCTTTCTTAAAAACGACAAGTTTTTAATCGCTTGTATCACATATATCTTTATCACTTTTTTTGTTTATAACCTGGTTAGTATTACTAATGCAGTAGCTGTGATCGTTGCACCAAAATCGATCTTAGCTTGAAGTTATACAAGAATTGGTTATGGTTCAAAAGCCACGGCTTTTTTATTATTTATTGATCTCTTTAAACACCTATTTAATCCGATCGTTTTTATTGTTTGTGGGTTCTTTAAGTTTGTTCATGATCCAAACTTAAAACTAAAGAAATTTAGTAGTTATCTACTACCAATGATGATCTATCCAGCAATCTATTGTGTGTATGTGATTGTGGCTCCGTTTATCTATAAACAAGAAAACGGGATGACTTATTCAGTTTATAATGTTTCTACAAACACCAAAGATTATCCACAATTTGCCTATCCCGTGGTGTTCTTCTTATTATTGGTCTTAATCCCAGTCACGACGTATTTAACTTGGTTTGGGGCTAGGAAGATCTCAAAGAAATACGAACAAAACCAAGTGGTGATCAATCCACAAAACTAGTTTAATAAGGATAAGATAGTATGAATCAAATTGATAAGAAACCTAAAAGCTTTAGCTTTTGATTTAAATACGAACTAACTAAAGCACAAAAGATCTTCTTTTTTGTGTTTTGGTTAAATTTAGCAACAGTAATCTTTATTGTGCAAGAAGTTGTTGCTGAACTATTATCAAATGTTAATAGTGTGAATAACCTAAACAACTTTGTTGATGCTTATAAAACATTTGATAAGTTCACCAATCAAAGCAACTTTATCTTGTTAGTCTTTTCATTTTTCTATGTCTTTTTACCAAGACATAGTTTTCTTAAAAAAGATAAGTTTTTAGTTGCTAGTATCGTTTATATCTTATTTACCTTTTTTGGTTATAATATTATCTTGCAATTTGGCAGACTAGGTTATCGGTTTATTACAAACCCCACTAAATTAGCTAGAGGGTTGATGGTACACTTATTTAACCCCGTAACCTTTATTATTGCGGGTTTTTTAGCTTTTGTTTATTCACCAGCAAGAACAATTGGTAAGTTTCATACCTACTTAATCCCTGGGATTATTTATCCAATTATCTATGGAATCTATGTGATCTTAGTTCCTTATCTTTATAAAACAGCTGATGGTTCAGTTTATTCTGTTTATGGTGGGGTGACTAATGTGATTGAAAATCCTAAGATTGCTTGAGCAGCGATCATAGCACTTTTATTTGGTTATTTCCCATTAAGTTATTTCATCGTTTGGATCTCTTATGTAAAGATTTCTAAAAAATACATTGATTACCCTGCATCTTTAAGAAAGAGATCAATCAAATTCATTAAGTTCGAGATGAAGCCATAATCCTTAGATAGTAAATATGGATAAAAAAAACATACGTAATTTTAGTATTATTGCCCATATTGATCACGGTAAATCGACCCTATCTGATAGATTAATTGAGATCACTGAAACCGTATCTAAAAGAGAGATGAAAAACCAACTTTTAGATAGTATGGAACTTGAGCGTGAACGTGGGATTACGATCAAGCTTAATGCGGTTCAACTAAAGTTTAAAAGAAATAATCAAGACTATACTTTTCATTTGATTGACACCCCTGGTCATGTTGACTTTACTTATGAAGTTTCACGAAGTTTAGCAGCTTGTGAAGCTGCTTTACTAGTGGTTGATGCTACCCAAGGTGTTCAAGCCCAAACGCTATCAAATGTTTATTTAGCACTTGAAAATAATTTAGAAATTATCCCAGTTATTAATAAGGTTGATTTACCTTCAGCTGATGTTGAACGGGTTAAGCGTGAGATTGAAACCAAAATTGGGATTGATTGTTCAGATGTGCCACTGATCTCAGCTAAAACTGGTTTAAATATCGACCAAGTTTTAGATGTAATTATCAAAAAAGTTCCATCACCTAAAAATGCTAATGATAACGATCCTTTAAAAGCTTTAATCTTTGATAGTTACTACGATCCACACAAAGGGGTTGTTTGTTTTATTAGGATCTTTGATGGCAAATTAAAGGTTGGTGATGAGATCTTATTTATGGCTAACAATGTTAAATACATTGTTACCGAAGTTGGGATTAAAAATCCCAATATGCAAAGCCGTGCTTATTTAGAAGCTGGTGAAGTAGGTTATGTTACTGCTTCTATTAAAACGATTCGCGATGTGCATGTTGGTGACACGATTACTAATGCTAACAACCCATGTGATAAACCATTGGTTGGATATCGTAAGGTTAGTTCGATGGTTTATGCTGGTTTATATCCAGTTGATACTGCAGATTATCAAAACCTTAAAGTGGCAATGGAAAAGATCGTTTTAACTGATGCTGCACTAGAGTATGAATACGAAACTTCTAATGCTTTAGGTTTTGGGGTACGTTGTGGGTTTTTAGGTCTATTACATATGGACGTTATTCGCGAAAGAATTGTTCGAGAATATAATATCCCACTAATCTTATTAGCCCCTTCAGTTATGTATAAGTGTTATTTAACTGATGGGCAAGAGTTAAAGGTTGATAATCCAGCAAACATGCCAGAACGTAACCGAATCAAAAGCATGCTTGAACCTTATGTTAAATTAAGTATCTCAACACCCGATGAATTTATCGGACCAATCATGGAATTATGTCAAAATTTCCGTGGAGAATACATGGAATTATCTGAGATTGATAGTTCAAGAAAAGTCTTGGTTTATGAGATTCCTTTAGCTGAAATTATCTATTCGTTCTTTGATAAACTTAAATCTGTTACCAAGGGTTATGCGTCTTTAGATTACGAACTAATTGGTTATCGTGATTCTAATTTAGTTAAAGTGGATATTTTATTAAATGGACAAAAAGTTGATGCTTTATCATTTATTAGTCACACCCAATTTGTTTATCAAAAAGCAAAGAAAATCGTTGAAAAATTAAAAACTTTAATCCCAAGACACTTGTTTGAAATCCCAATTCAAGCTGCAGTTGGTTCTAAGATCATCTCGCGTGAAACAATTAAAGCGATGCGCAAAAACGTTTTAGCTAAATGTTATGGTGGTGACGTGTCAAGAAAGAAAAAACTTCTAGAACAACAAAAAGAAGGTAAAAAGCGCCTTAAAGCAATCGGATCAGTTCAGATCCCGCAAGAAACATTCTCAAAATTATTACAAGACGATGAATAATCAATTCGATTGGTTACTAGTACAACTAAGTAACCAAGCTAGCATAGTTTTATCAGAAAGGTATAAGATTTCATTAATCATTAATGTAGTCTTATTTTTATTTGCATTAATAATAAGTATCATCTTTTTTTGAAGAATCAAATTTGAAAACAAGGGTTATAAGAAACTCTTTGTTTTTTATTCAATTTTTTGATTACCGATCTTTCTGGTTCGAAGCTATCGCGGAACGTTACATAATGATCTAGCACTAGATCGTAATTTATTATTTTTACCATTAAGTTTATATGGTTTTGTTGGGATTTTTTTCAGACCGCTTTTTGATTATTTAGGGATCAGATTTAAATCACGAAAAAAGGTTGTTTTTGCCGCACTTTTATTACAATTAGCAACTTTTATTCCGATTATTATTAAACCTAGTTTTGCTACTAATTTAATCCAAACAATTGGTGTGGGAATTGCAGCATCGTGTATTGGTTCTTTTTCTCTTTGATTTAACGAACAGCATGCTAAAGAAAAGCCGTTTTTAGCGATCTCAATCTTATCAATTCCACCATTAATTGCTGATTTTGTGGCTTCTCCAGTTCAATCACTAGTTCGTACGCTTGCAATTACAACACAAAGAACAGCAGATGTAAACATTACAAAATACCTGTGATTAATCGGTCTAATTGTGATCTTGATAAATATCGTTTTCTGATGATTTTTACGGGAAAATCCACAATTTGTTGGTCTAAAAAAACACGATCCAAAAGATATTATCGATGGATCACCAAACAAGATATACTGTTTTATTGTTGTGATCTTATTTGCTGGAATTGTCATCTTTACCAAGTTTGCTACTGCAGACGGAATTGCACAAATTACTTTACAACAATTAGTAGGTAATAGTAATAGTGCTCCATATGAAGGTTATTTATCAAGTGTGTTTAGTGCTGCTCAACTACTCGGCGGGGTCTTAATGGGCGTTGTTGGTGTTAAATATTTTGACAAATGAATGGTTGCACTAATTGGTAGTATATTCTTTGTCTTGTATAACACTTCAATGATCTTATTAATTAATTCAACTTCAGTTCCAACATTAACTAAAGGTGGAATCTATTTAGGGATTCAAGCAATCTCAGGTTTTGGTTATGGCATCTTATATAACTTATTAATAGCCCATGCACTATCTTATGGTTTTAAAAACAATAAGATCACCCCAATCGGGATTAACCAAACAATGGCATCGATTGCAATTACATCAGCTAATTTCTTTACAACATTTATAAGAGATAAGATCTCTTCAGATTTTGCAAAAGCTAATACTGTAATTTCATATATCTTAATAGGTACAGTTTTAGCAGGTTTAAGCTTATACTTTTTTAATAGTTGGATCGATCATGATAAGAAGCTCAAACCTATTTTTTGAATCAAATCTTTTAAATCTTGTATTTAAAAAGATAAACGAATCCAATAATTCGGTTAAGCGAATTTTTTAGTAGATTATAATAATATTAAATGTTTTGCCTAAAATGATAAAAGGCACGGAATTTATTGTGGCTAAAAAGACTAAAAATAAGAAAAAAAATCATTTCGAAGATATACAAACTACTAACGACATTAACGAAGAAGAATCAGAAGCAATATTTGGTAATCTCTACGATGGTGCTGATGAAGTTTTACCAGCGTCATTAGCCTATGAAAACGGCCAATTACCTGAAGATGGTTCAATTCAAGTAGCCTTTGATGCAGATGATAATGCTTATTACATTTCATATGACCCTGAGAATGAAATTTTCATAGAGCCATATGAAAAGTATGAACTAGATGTGTCTGCCTTATACGATGCAGAAGGTAATCCTTTTGATTTCTTTGCAAATTATCATGTTGAAGGTGCTGAAACATCACAAGAAGAAGAATCAGGTGAATACTGAGAACAATTCGTTGGTGTCGAAGGTTATGGTTACTATGATGAGAATGAAGAATGAGTTTGAACTGGTTACTTCGATGAAGACAATAAATTCATCCCTAATGAAGAAGAAAAGCCTGCTGAAGTTGAAGCTTTAGAAGAAGAGTCAGAAGCAACTGAAGAAGTAGTTGAACAAGAGCCACAAGAAGAAGTTCAAGCTGAAGAAGTTGTTGAAGAACCAGTTTCTCAAGAGCAACCTGAAGAAGAAGTTGCCGCTGAAGAATACGCAGAAGCAGCCCAAGAAGAATACGAAGAACAACCAGAATCAGAACAAGAAGGATCAGGTGAATACTGAGAACAATTCGTTGGTGTTGAAGGTTATGGTTATTATGACGAAAACAATGACTGAGTTTGAACAGGTTACTTTGATGAAAATAACAACTTTGTTCCAGATCAATACTATGACGAAGATGCAGCAGTTGCTGGTGATGAACAAGTAGAAGAATATTCAGCTCAACAAGAACAAGTCCAAGAAGAATACGAACAACAACCTGAACAAGAAGGATCAGGCGAATACTGAGAACAATTCGTTGGTGTTGAAGGCTATGGTTATTACGATGAAAACAATGACTGAGTTTGAACAGGTTACTTTGATGAAAACAATAACTTTGTTCCAGATCAATACTATGACGAGTATGCTCAGCCAGTTAGTGAAGAACAATACTCTGAATCTGTAAGTGAAGAACAAGAACCTGCTAGTGAAGAACAGGTAGCAGAAGAACCTGCTCAAGTAGAAGAAGTAGCTGTTGAACAAGTGCCAGAAGAAACTCAACCTGAACAAGTACAAGAAAAAGTTCAAGCTTACGAACACGTAGAAGAACAACAACCAGAAGAAGTTTTTGCTGATGCTATTGATGAGCATTATGACGAAATTACTCATGTTGAAGATAAAGCTGTTGAAGAAGAACAGATTCAAACTGATAATGTTGTTTCTAGTGATGAAATCAATTGAAGCAACTACGTTGGTAACGAAGATTACGGATACTACGACGAAAATAACGAATGAGTATGAAAAGGCTACTTTAATGAGTATGGAATGTTCATTCCTCAGGAAGAAGATTACACCGACTCAATTCCAGTAGACGAACAACCTGTAGAACAAACAGCTGATTTAGCTGAACAAAATGAAGAAGAAGTTATTGAAGAAACAACTGCAAGCGATGAGATCGTTCAAGTTGAAGAAGAAGTTGAATCTGAACCAGTTGTACCAACAGTTAGCGATGATCTTGTAGCTTTAGAACAACCTTTCGAATTTGATACGCAACAATTTGTTGGTAACATTGATTTTGGTTACTACGACGAGTCATCTGAATGAATTTGAACTGGACATTTCGATAAAGATGGTAAGTTCTTTGACTTCGATGGTAATTTAGTTTACAGTCCACAAGAAGGTGTTAAACCAGTTGAAGTACCTAAACCAACTGATCTAACAAATCAGATCCCTCAAAACGCTTTAGTGGTAGCTGAACCTGATGTGTTCTCTGAAGATACCATTCAACAAGTTGATGAAAGTCAGTTTGATGTTGGTGAAGAATTAGTGGTTCGTCGTTTATTAAACCCTGCATCAACACCAGTTCAACCACAAGAGCTGAATATTAAACCTGTCTTTGAAGAAGAAAAACTGAATTTACCGGTTCTTGCTAATGAAGTTAGTCTTCAACCACAAGTTGATTATTCAAAACGCAGTGATTTTGATCAGTTAGTAACTCAAACTCCTGTAGTTTTAGAAGATGTTGTTGCTGATGATCTAATTAGTGTTGATACAAAAGGTTTTGTTCCTGAATTATCACAACCAACATTTGCTCCTAAAGCTGTAAGTCAAGATCAATTCAAGTTAGTACAACCAGTAGTTAGTCAACCTAAATTTGATCAGATTACTCATCTAACTGATGAGATTAAGATGGATGTTAATGTTACATCATCAGATGTTGATGTTCAACCTATCCAAATTAATCCATCTCTAGAAGTTGCTTCTGAGCCTTCTAAATTAGATATCTTTGTTAAGAAACCTGCTGTTGAACTTAAGAAGATCGAATTCATTGAACCAGTATCTGAAAAGATTGATCTTCAGATCTTTGAACAACAAGAAATTGTAACTAAACCAGTTTCAACTATTCAAAAACCAACATATACCGATGAAACTGTATCAGTAAGCGTTAATGCAATTGATGAAACAACATCTGAAACTGATACGATTGTTCAAGTTACTCCTACAACTAGTGAAGCATCTGATTTTGATATCAACAAGATCTTAAACACTAAACCAGTTGAAACTATTACTGTCGAACTACCAAAAGATGAACCTAAATTAGTAACTGGAGTTCATGTAAGTTTAGTTGATGTTGAAGCTAAACCAGTTGAAGAGATCGTTAAGTTTGATTCACCTAAACCAAGTGTTAGTGAAGTTGTAGTTGAAAAAGAAGACAAACTAACTTTAGTTGAAGAAGAACCATTCTTCAACAAGTTCATTGGCAATGAACAATACGGTTATTACAATAATAAAAACGTTTGAATCTGAACTGGTTATTTTGATGACCAAAATAATTTCGTTTCAGACAAAGATAGTAAAACCCAAAAAGTTGATCAACTAATTGAAGAATTCAATAAGCAAGAAGCGATCAAGAAAACTGAAGAAGTTGAAGCTAAAAAAGCAAGTGAACCATTCTATAACAAATACATTGGTAATAAACAATTTGGTTATTACAATGATAAGAATGTTTGAATTTGAAACGGTTACTTTGATGAAAATGATCAGTTTGTCCCTGATCAATCATGAACTAAGAGATCAGAAAAACTAATTGAAGACGAATTACAAAAACAACGTATTCACGAACTTGAATTAGAACTAGCTCAAGCACAACAAGCGATCCTTGAATCAACTAAATTAAAAGATCAAGAAGTAGCTAAGATTAAAGAAGAAGTACTAAAAGTTCAACAAGAAGCGATTAAAGCTAAAGAAGTAGCTACACTAAGAAACTTCGTTCCAAAAGGAAGTCCGTTACTAAATCCAGCTAAAGAAGTTGAAAATTCAATGATCGTTTATCAAGAAGATAAGTTAGAAGTAAATGATCTACGTAATGAACTAAGTAAACTTAAAACTCAAAGAGAAGAGTTTGATAACTTTAGTAAGATCCGCGATCTAGATGTAATTAATCTATACAACGCATCAACATCTCACCGTGGTATGGATTATGTGTTCTCTGGGTTTGAGAAAAAAGAAGAACAGTTCGTTAAAAAACCATTACACTTCTTAGAAGAAGTGAAGGCTGATCCTGTTCAAGTTGCTAAAGAAGAAACGATCAGCAACCTTGATCAGTTATTAAAACAAGATCCACACCTATTGTTAGCTAAAAAAACTGATAAATCAGTAAGCCCACAAGCTAGCTTAACTGTTTTAGCTGATCAGAAAGAAGTTGAATTAACTCAGCAAGCTGTTAGAAAACAAGCTGAAGCGATTGAAGCTGAACGTGTTGATGTGATTAAGCCACTTGAACAAGTTCAACTAAACCAATCAAGATCATTATTAGATGACTTAACACCTAAGTTTGAAGTTAAACCATCATTAATCAAAGATGATGTAATTCAACCTAAATACAACGATGATCTTGAACCGATTGAACAACTTCAATTTAAGCAAGAACGATCATTATTAGATGATTATATGCCTAAGTTTGATGATCAAGGATTATTCAGCAAGGTTGAATTCAAATTACCAACAGTAAATAAAGAATATCGTCCAAAAGTTGAACCGATTGATGTAATCAAACCACTTGAACCAGTTCGAATTAATAAAGAACGATCATTATTAGATGATTATCTTCCTCCTAAATTGAATGCTCAACCAACTTTTGAGAAAACTGAACTTGATTTAGGTTTAGAAAAACCATTAGCTAATGGTGAGTTATACGAAGAATTAAAAGCCGAATTCTCAACTACTATAACTCCAGCTGATTCAAAAGATATGATCGATCAATTATTAGAAGAAACTAATGATTTAATCACTTCTTCTACCCAAACCCGATCAACCAAGATTCATTCATTCAGCAAATCTCCACTAAAAACTGAACCAGAACCAATCTTAGATACGAAGTTTGATGATAAGTTCATCGAATTAGATGAAAACCAAGGATTTGATCAACTAATCGTTGAAAGCGATGATGAACTACTTACTGATGTAGTTCAAGAACAAGTAAGCGTAAACCAAATTGCTGTAACCAATGAAGAGTACAAAAAGGATATGGCAGAATTGAAAGAGTTTTTAGAAAAACGTTCAGAAGAACTATTCAAACAATACTTTAGTAAATTTGAAGAATTAACTAAACTACAAATGGAATCGTTCAACCAAATCAAGAATGAACTACGTTCAGAGATGAATGAAATCCGTGATGAGGTTAGATCTAACAAATTAGCATTAACTTCTGAAATTACCGAAGAAATTTATCCTTCAGCACCAAAAGTTTCAAGAAAACAAAGAGGTGTTCATGGCTTTAGTGAACCAACTAGTGAATTCGATTTTGATAACTCATTATCATTAGTTAATGGAAATAACTACGATTTATATGAATTATTAGATCGTATCATTAATTACGAAGATGTTCCATTAACATCAAGTAATCTGTTTAAAGCTGAAGAATACCAAGCTAAAGTAAAACAAAGTGTTTATAATATCAAGCTGATTCTGAAAAATTCTGAAGCAGAAGCAACTAAGAATTACAACTACATCTTATCAACACTGAAAAACGAGATCACTTTATTACAAAAAGATCTACCGATCATCAGCTCACAACTTAATAAGTTACAACACGATTTAAGAGCTAAACAACTTAACCGTGGTGACTATAAATTTGTTCAAGAACAAATTCAAGAGTTACGTGCTGAACACGCTAATAAAACTAGAGCTATCAGCTTCTACAACAAGAAGGTGAGTGATCTGAAATCAATTTACGCACAACAAATTAGAAAGATTAAATCTGATTACAAGAAGATTAGTGATCTAGCTAATAAACGTAAAGTATCTAGTGATTACATCGATCAAGCACTTCAAAGTTTTGAAACTGCAAGAGTTTCTCAACCAAATATCAAAGGTAACTACGAACAACTATACCGTAACCAATTACAACAAAATGTAAATGCTAATTATGGTAACTTCAGACGTTATGATCCATTAATTGAGAACCACGGTTATGAATACTTCTCTAACCACCAACCAAGAGAGTTCTTTAGTGAACTTGAAAGTATTGATAATGATATCTTCAGTTCTAATGATCTAATCTATTCAAACCGTAATACTTATCTAGATGAAAACTTTAGAATTAATGATTACGAACTAACAAGTAACTTTAATGATATCGATGCAATCTATGGAATGGATAAGTTAAGATTACCTCCGTTTGAACCAAGTAATTTAGTTAATGATATGGAATTCAACAGTTCGTTTGATATTGATTTCGATACTGATTTTTAGAAATCCTTGTATAATATATCATTAATAGCAAAACTCAAAAACAAGCATGAATAATGAGCAAACTAAAACGCTAGACTTAGGGATTAATGCTAACCATAATAGTTATGGTAGTATTAATGCGCCTTCAAGAGCTGCTCAGATCCAAGAAAAAGAGTACAGCGGCGTTTTTAATCCAGGCTCATTAGAGGTTACCAACCTTAAAGAAGAATCAGCTCAAAGCCTGAATAATTTAGAACGATCAATTCCTTGATTTTATAAGCGGGAGATCTTTTATAACACTCTAGATTTAATCTTTGGGTTGTTAGTTATTCTTGGGTTTGGTACTGGACTGATCTTATTGTGTCTATATATTTATTTCAACAATAAGTCATGACATATTGTTTGAGCAGCGCTTCCGTTTGGGATCTTAGCGTTGTTTATTGGCTATCGCACGATTAGCAGCTATGCTAATATTAAGGGCGGATTAAAGCACGAATATATCTTTAGTAAGGCTCAGATCGCAGTTAATATCAAACGTGCTTATAAGAATCTAAGATTAATCCCAGTTAATATGAACTGGTTATCAGCTGCAATCTATCTTACGATCACGATTGCAATTATTGTAACGTTAGTCTCTGCATTTGCGATTAATTTAATTACGATTGCCAATTTAAACCAGGAGTTCACTAGAGAGCAAATCAATGCGGCTAAAACCTTTGGTTATCTATACGTATTAAAAGCTAATAGTGAACTAGATAAGTGACCTTTATATTCAATTATTGTGAATGGAACAATAGGTATTGGGACACTGATTTTACAGATCTATTTAATTATTAATAGTTCAATTAGAGCTAGAGCTATTGAAAACTTCTATGGTAAGATGCCAATTGAAGAAGAAGATATGCACCGCGCAATTGTTGCAGCGAATAAAAGAAACTTCAAGATCTTTTTAGTTTATCTAATTATCATAGGTTTAGTGGTTTTATTAGTGAAAAAGATCATCACTGGATCACTAAGTGCGATTAATAAGAAGAAAGTTATATCAATAAAATAATGAGTGACTTAGATAAGAACAAACAATTAAAACTAATTGGCATTGATCTGGACGGTACCTTATTATCAATTCGTAAAAAAGTTACCAAAAAAGTAATTGGTTCATTATTAGAACTAAGAAAAAAACTTCCCAATATTGTGATTGCAATTATCACTGGACGATCATATCTAAGCGCTAAACGGGTTGTCAATGAACTACAAGAAGCAGGAGTAAAGATTAATTATCTTTGCTCTTATAATGGTTCAGTATTATTTAAAATTAACGAGCAATCTGAATTAATTAAATTAGATGAACATAGTATTGATTCACTAACCACTAAAGCAATCTTTGATTATTGCACAAAGAATAAGATCGTTTTTCAAGGTTATTTAGTTACTGATCAAGTTAATCGTAGTATAGTCTTATCAGATAATTTTAGTGGTAGATTAATTGCTTCTTTTAACAAAAACAAGAGTTTTTGTTCTAAAGATTTTGTTGATGGCAGATATTATAAGATTAATCTGATTAGCTCTAACCACAAACGATTAAAAAGATTTAATCAGTTTGTTTCTGAAAATTATTCCGATGATTTAGAAATTGCTAATATTTACCCGACTTTTTTAGAGATTACGACTAAAAATATTAATAAAGCATTTGCTTTAGCAAGTATCTGTGATTTAGAAAATATTAGTTTAGAACAAACCGCTGTCATCGGGGATTCACTTAATGATTATTCGATGTTTGAGATCGCTTCATATAAGTTTGCGATGAAGCGAGCTAATAAAAAATTAAAAGACATCTCAACATATATAGCTAGTTCAAGACGACACAATCAATTTAAAGAAATTATTCAAAAAACGATCGCGATCGTTGATGATGAGAAAAAATAATAGTTATTTGAGATAAAACTCAAAATCTAATCAAGATAATAATTCATTTGAACAATAATTATTGTCTTTTTTTTATCTAGTTGCAAGATCCGATTAAAGTTGATTGTGAGAGAATAACTCTTTAATAGACGAATAAAATTCTTATACAGGATGCGATATGTTTTTGCGAAAAAGGTATAGCTAAGAGCCAAAAAAATCTAAGAAGATATCTTGAAATTTATGCGTGGTTTTTGCGAAGAAAAAAAGATAGAAATCAAAATAAAATACTGAGATAAAATTGATAACAATATTTATCTCAGTATTTACAAACCTATTTAAGGGATATTTATTTTAATCAAAAATATTGTTTATAAAAAATAATAAAAATTACCGGTTATTTTACGAATTTTTAAGTGAACGTTTAATAATCTTATGAAAAAGTTCAAACGCAACACCGTGATCGTTATTATTGTATTTGGTGATGTATCTTGCTAATAATTTGGCACTTGAAATAGCATTCTTCATCGCATAACCAAAACGAGATTTTTGTAACATCTCAATATCATTTTCACCATCACCAAAAGTAACAACAAATTCTTTTGGAATTCCATAATAGCTACTTAGATAATCTAACGCATTTCCTTTATTAGCATAAACAGTATTAACTTCAATGATAATTCCTGATACAGGTAATGATCATTTTCTAACAACAAACGTACTAAAACATTCTTTTAATTGAAAGACTACTTCATCAATGTTGTGAGGGTTTTTAACTTGTAACAAAATTGCATTTGGATCTCGTCTTAAGTTTAGGATCTTATCTTGTCCGAATGTGCAATTATCCTTCCCATCAATATGAAAGCACTGTAACAACTCATCATGTTCTCTACTACTAACTGGTTTATTCATTATGTAAGTGCCTTCGTTATTCTCAACAATGAAATTATCAACCAGCTTGATAATTGATGTTTTATGTAAAAGATTTTTTACTATATCTTTAGAAAAACTTAAATTAATGGCTTTAAAGAAGCGATCTTTTGGATGTCAAATATAAGACCCGTTAAGGTTTGCCATTACAGTGTTTAAACCTAATTCGTTATAGATATCTATAGAAGCTCTTGAAGGTCTTCCGGTTGCAATACAAAAGTGGTGACCCAATTTATTAAGTAGCTTGATCACTTTGATCGTTTGGTAACTTAGCTTACTTTCATTATTTAAAAGTGTGCCATCCAAATCTGATATTATTAATAATTTTTTATTTTTCATGATTAAATAACCATTCCTAGTTTTTGATATACCTTTAATAAGGTTTTTTGTGCAATTGGTAAGAGTTTGTCTTTACCGCTCTTTAAGACTCTCATAACGTCTTCATCAGTTATTTTTTTCATATTGGTTTGAATATTATCTAAGATATTTCAGATCAGTTCGAATAGCTCTTCTTTAAAATCCTTATAGGATTTATTTTCAAAGTGCTTGATGATATCAATAGGAACTACTTCTTCATCTAAAGCTTTATTAAATTTTGCACTCTTTAAACCAAGATTAAAGTGATCATTAATAGCCCCGTAATAAATACTTACTAAGTTAGAAATCTCTGGTTGAGTCTTATAATCAAAATTAACTTTATTGAGGTTATCTGTTTTGGCTGATTTAATCTTACTTAACACTTCTTCTCTAGAATCATCTAGATTAATAATCCCTTTTTTAGATAAAGATGATTTGGACATCTTTTTACTAGGATCATTTAGATCCATAATTCTTGAACCAACTTTAGCAATAATTGGTTCTGGCACCTTAAAGAGTTCACCATATCTCTTATTCATTCTAATTGCGATATCTCTGGTAAGTTCTAAGTGTTGCTTTTGATCATCACCAACACATACATAATCAGATTGATAAAGTAAGATATCAGCAGCCATTAAAGTGGGATAAGTTAATAACCCTGTGGGAATCTTAATCGTTTGATTACTCTGAACAAACTTTTGCTTCTTATCTTTATATTGGGTCATTCTTTCCAATTCACCCATTGTTGTATGACACAACAAGACATGCCCTAGTGCAGCATGTTCATTAATCTCAGATTGTAAGAAAATGTTGTTCTTGTTTGTATCAAAACCACTTGCTAAATAAATTTTCACAAGTTCGATGATATTTTGTCTAGCTTGAGTAGGATCAAAATCGACTGTAATCGTATGTAAATTTGCCACAAATAAGTTTAGTTGATATTTGTTTTGCAAATTAATATTCTTTGAAATCGAACCTAAATAATTACCAATATGTAAAGATCCGGTTGACTGAATTCCTGATATTATCTTAATCATTATATAATTACAATATGTAAGATATATTATAAAGATATAAATATAAAACGATCTTGTGACAATTTCGATAGCATGACGAATAATCAAAATAGCCAGACGAACAATATAGTATTATTCATTACAGCATCATGTATTGGCTGTACGAGAGTTAGACGTTTCTTCAGAGAGTATAATATCCAGCACAAAGAGATTAATTTTTATAAAACAGCGATCGAAGAAAAATATTTTAATGACATTTTGTCATTAACTGAAAATGGTGTTTTTGATATTATTTCCACTAGATCTAAATATTTACAAAACAATAAAGTTAATATTGACGAACTGACGATTAGTCAACTAATTACTTTAGTTAATGAACACCCATCAATCTTAAAAAGACCGATCATCTTACAGTATGATAAATCAGGGATTCCTAAAAGATTGATGGTGGGATACAACTCAACTGATATTCGGGTCTTTTTAAGAGAAGTAGCTGATGTAAAAGCTTATTATCTAGACGAATACTGGTTTGATGATGAAAGTTCACCAAGTTCAAGAAAAGAAGATGAATAAAACATATTATTTAATCTCTTCATTAGCACCAAAATCAGAATCACTAAAACCGTTAATAAAAAAAGAACTAAATAAAAAGTTAGTTGAAGTTGATGATCCAACTGTAGCAGACTACTTATTTATTAATGGCGGTGATGGCACTTTTATTAAAAATGCAATCAAATATGACCGTGCTGGCTTAAAGATCATTGGGATCAATGGTGGTAGTCTGGGTTTTTATACGACGTTTAATGAAACCAACATTGATCAGATTGTCAATAATTTAGATCAGTTAAAATACACGCAATTAGATTTTATTAGGTTGCAGATCGATGATCAGATCCATCATGCTCTAAACGAATTTAATATTAATTCGACAACCGCTTATGGTTATGACATCTTTATTGATAATGAGTTTTATCAAAAGTTTAGGGGCACGGGGTTATTAATCTCAACAACCACTGGATCTACTGGGATTAATAAATCAGCAAATGGCGCAATCTTATTCCCTAGGATTAAAGCGATCCAGATGGTTGAACTATACCCATTATTACATTCGAGTTTTACCACGATTCAATCACCAATTATCTTACCGATTGATACGAAGATTAGAATCGAGATTAAAGAAAATTACTGCGATCATGATGCTTGTCCAAGAATTGTGGCTGATGGAGCTGTAATTAGACAAGGACTTAGTTCAACGACGATTGAGATTAGTGCAACAAGATCTCAAGCAGATTATGTTGCCACAACTGATCTTAGAAGCTACATGCAAAGATTGCAAAAAACGTTCATTTACTAATTCTAGTGGTTAGCTAAAATTAAAAAGCTTATAATTAGAAAAAATATCTAATATATTTTTGATTAATTCTATTAGACTTGTTTGTATTTCAAAATGAATAAATTTACTTGAATCTTTTTAAACATTATTACCTTTGGTATTCTAAAACTAGTAGCCACGAGAAAAGCTAAAAGAATTTCAAGTCAGATTAATCATGAATTAATTAAATCAGAAAAACTTCCCTTTGATCTTGACCAATTGATTAATATCTTAGGTGGACTTGAAAATATTCAAACCACCCAAGCCACGTTGAATATGATTAAAATCAACGTGGTTGATAAAACCAAAGTTAACCAAGATCAGATTAAAAGTCGCTTAAAAATTAATGGGATTATGTGAGCTAGTAACGACTTATCTTTGGTGTGTGGTGATTATGCTAGCAGTTTATCTGAACAGATTAACCAACTAAAAAATCGATAAAAAAATTGATCATTTTTTTAGTTAGATCATTAATCTTTATTAAGAACACTTATCTAGATCTTAGATAAGCTAAATTTTTATTAAAAAAACATAACGATGCCTATCATAAGAATGAACAAAAAGAACCGATCGTTAAAAGATGCGCCTAAATCCAAGAAGATTGGATTTTTTTCAGGGATTACGATTGCGATCGGTTCATCAATTGGAGCAGGAATCTTTTTTAAAGCTCAAGCAGTATTACAGAATTCGCATTATTCATTAGCGTTTGCGATCTTTAGTTGGTTATTTGCGGCTTTTTCTGTGACTTCGATGGCACTAGCTTTAGTAGAGATCTCAAGCGGACGTAATGATAATTTATCAATTATTGGGTGGTGTCAAACGTTTAATAATCATTACGTGTATAAAACGTGTAAGAATTTCATGGTCTATATTTATGTGCCATTGACATATTTTTTCATGCCATTTTTCTTTCTTTTATCAATCCAGGATGGGATTAGGGGATTTAATGAGAATTATCATGGACTAAATACCAAAGCAGATTGAGCAATTTTAATGCTTGTCTCTGTTGGGATTTCAGCTTATTTTATTGTGGTGTCAGGGATTAGTTCATCAGCGGCTAATTTTCAAAATTTAATTATTTCAGTTGTTAAGTTTCTACCATTATTGTTAGCAATCATCTTAGGGTTTGTAATCTTTAATCATAATGGTTCTAAACCTGTCAACCCCAAGATTGGGTTAGGGTTTCAAAATAGTGCAACGACTGATTTAGCCACTAAATATAGTTTTAGTAATCTATCACCTGGGTTTGGTTTATTTATCTCAGTTGGTGGGATCTACTTTGCTTATGATGGGTTTTATTATGCTGCTGGGATCCAAACCGAGATGAAAAAACCCCAAAAGACACCCTTAGCAATTTTAATCGGCTTATTGTTTGTTACTTTAGTTTATCTAATCATGGCTATTGCCATGTCATTAGGTTCTACTGATGGTTCACCATTTGGGTTTAAGGCATATTTCGCAAGAAATGATCTATTACCGCTTTATGCGGCGTTCCAAATCACAATCGGTGTGGGAATCCTAGGAATCATTAACGGACTTAGTTTATGAGCTAACCGATTTATGGAAGATCTAATTAAAAAGTTTGAACTACCTTTTAGTATGAAACTAATTAATAAGATCTCACCAAATAAAGTAGTGGTAGGGATGCAATATAACTTAATTTTGGCAGTTCCAGTTGTGATTATTGCTAGTCTGATTGGTGGTTTGGGTTATATTGATAATAGTTATTCAGATGCTGATTATGGAACAGGTGTGGGAAGGATCTATAGTTTTTCTGATCTAATGGCTAACTGGACATCTGTAATCGCGTTTGTTTATATCGTAATAGCAATCATGGGTGGACTGGCTAATCGAAAAACTAATAAGATTAAAGTAAATAAATCCAAGATCTTTGTTCCTAGTGCAGTCTGTGCCATTTTTACGATGGTTGTTTCAGTTAGTTTAACGTTTTTCCAACCGATAGCCGATGCATTATTGCTTTATAATATCCCATTTAATGATCAATACAAAAACGTTTATATCTCAAGAATCTTATTAGTACTTGTTTTATTTGTTTTCTTATTCATCATGTTTATTCCGATCTTGATCGAGAATCAGTTGATGATTAAAAGGTATGGATCGGTCTCTAAAGGAGAACTGGCTAAATTAAGAATTAAATCCGAAGTGAAGAAAACCAGCTTTAAGCAAGAGTTATTAGATTACATCGAAACCTTAAAAACCAAAGATCTAAATGATGATTTAAAAGCTGCTTTAAAAGAAGTTAACGTCGAAGTTGACGAACTAATTATCTAAATAAAATAAGGAGATGAAATGATTTCATCTCCTTATTGTTTTATTTTTCTTAATTTATCCGATTAAACCTTCAGTACCACTTCAGTTGCTAGTGCTTACAGCATTTTGAGCGTTAGGTCTTAACATCTTTTCAAGGTTAGCTGCTTCAACACTTTGAGGTTCTGGTTTATTAATATCAAATGGAACACTGATAACAGAATCACTAAACTTCTTAGATAAGATCTCAACTTTCATATTATGAGCTTTACCAAAGATCTCAATTTGTTGTTGCAACAACATATTGTTATATTCTAGTAATTCAATAATCTTTTCGTCTTTGTTGATCTCAATAGGTTTTGTAGTAGTTGGATTAACTCCTTCAGCAAGTAACTGTTTAGCTTTTATTGCCTTACGGACTTCGATTATGTAATAAGAAACAAATAGTGCTGAAACTAAGATGACGTTAATAATTACAAAGCTAAGTAAAGCAGCAAAGAATTTACCAATGAAAATTCCTTGAACTTGTCATTTTTGCAAATCTTGAACGTTATATAATTTAGCAATTGCTGCAATAATTACGTCGTTTGCTAATGATGCGATCACAGCATTGAAGCTAGTCCCTAGCAATAGACCAATTGCTAACATAAAAATGTTCCCACGTTTAACAACTTGGGTAGCATTTTTCATCGCATTCTTACTTAGCGACACTTGTTTATCCTTATTAAAAAGATCTTTCATATTTTGAATTTAATTTTGACCAATTGAAATTGTATAGTATTTTAATAATTTTATTAATTTTGTTTAATTGGAATTAGCTCACACTGATCCAACGGTTTTTTCTTAATGTTAGTTTCTGCTTGTTTCTTTTTAGGAATCATAAAGAAATTATCTTTTTTATTATCAGGGTTTTTCTTAGTTTTTACTTTATTTCTTTCAGATGATTTTTGCATTTCAGTTAAGAACGAACCAGCAATAATCCCTGAAGGGATTGCAATAATTGAAATAGCTAATAAAGAGATAAAGCTAACAATCACCCGTGAGATTGGTGCATGGGGAACAAAGTCACCATAACCTACTGTCGTTAATGTTATTGTTGTGAAATAAAAGGCTTCAGTAAAGTTTTGAACATATCCCGAACTTAAGCTAGCAAAATTAGATGCATCAACTGAATTTAAAGCACTTGCTGCTGCTTGAATCTGAGCATCTGTGATCTTGTTGATTGCTTCTTCATACTGTCCAGATCCTTGCATAAGCTTGTTTAGGTCAATAAAGACTGCAAACTGAGGGAAATTTAAGTAGTTATCACTTACTTGAGCTAAGAAAGCAGCTCGCTTACGAAGTAATTCAACTGTTTCTTGTGATCAGATAATGATTGCAAACAAGATAATTAAAACAATGATAATTAAAAAAACTGAAGTTAATAGTTTCTTTTGAGTAACAAAGACACTAGTAATTGCACCAAATGGTTTAAATAAACTTAAAACCATGAACAATCTAATTGTTTTAACTAAAGCTAGTGATTGAAATGAAGCAAAGATTAATTCGTTGGTAGCGCTTAAGTTGGTAACAAAGAATTTAATTGCTTGACCGGATGAAAGGACACAGATAATAATGACAATACTATTAAATGTGAAAAAGTATTTTAAGAATGCTTTAATAAATTTTATCTGTGGTTGTCCTGTTGCATACTTGTAAGTAAATGCATGGGCCAATCAGTCTGTTATGAAAACAAAAAATGTTAAAAGTAAAGTTACTTTTGCAAATTGAGCAAAGATATTGTTATTATCAGTTTTTGGCGTAATTACTAATGTTACAAAACTGATCAAAGAAGCAAAAACAATAATAAGGGCATAAATCCCTCTAAAAAGTTTTATTCTTTTTTCATATTGAACTAGGTGTTCATCGATATCTGATTTAGATCAAACGATAATCGATAGAATCCTCATTAATTTATTTCGGCCAATTTTAAATTTGCTAAACCCTAAATTCATACGTATTTTATATAAGCCTATTTTTTATTTAATTAATTATGGAATCGATAATTAAATTTTAATAATTGTATTGGTTTAATATCTATTTCTATTTATTCTTATATATTTTAACAGCTAAGACAAGAATACTATCAGTAAAAGAAATATGATAGGAAACGCAAGAATGGATTTTCAAATCTCTATAGTTGCTTAGTTGATTTCTTAAGTAGAAGAATTAACTAAGTGATTATCTTTAGGCCTTTTAAAATTCGTTAGTTTTACCGATGATTTTCAATAAGATTAATCTGAAATGAGATTTTTCTAATTTAACGACGAGCAAGACAAAAGTCTAACAGCTTCAAAATAGTTAACAAAAAAATGCTAGCAACTAGTGTAATTCACTTAGGTTAGTTAAGAATCTTCCCAAAACATTTATGCTCAATCTGAGTTATCAACTTTTTATCAAAGTTTTACTTTTTTTGTGAAAGAAAATAACCATTTTAAATTACTAGTTTGAAAGTTTAAGAAGTAAAAGTGTTATTGAATAAAAAATAATTTTACCTATTAAAAAATATCAATTTTTACCGCAGATTTTGATAAAAACGAAGAATTTAATCGAGATTTATCTAAGTAATAATTACAGTATTATTCTTTGGTTTATGTAACGATTTAAAGTAGACAATTATTTCATAAAGTGAAGGGATAATTCCGATCATTGTTGGTAAGTAGAATAAAGCAAATCTTCATAAAAAAATCGTGTTATTAATATCGGTATTAAATGCTTTAGAATCAAAATACCTAATAAATTCCCTAGATAGTAAAGAAGGATTAACTAACGACTGGAAATATAATTCTAAAGTTACTTGAATAGTACCTTCACCACCAGGGATTGGAATAAAGTTATTAGCAGTTATAGCTACATTACTAAAATTGAAAACTTTTATAAAGTTATATAAATAAGTTAATTTAGAATCCAAAATCACTAAAGACATATAAACTGAACTATATTGAAAAATTACTAAACTAGCTGTGAACAAAAACATAAAGATCACAACTCAATAGTGTTTAAACTCCTTAATAAATGCCTTTTTTTGATTTACGTATTCCAAACGCTTGTCTTCAGTTAAATCTTTAAGTTTTAGTAACTTTCTAATCTTATTAACTACTTTATAAACAAATAGGTGGAATTTAACACTAAAAACTGCTGTAGCAAAGGTAGTAAAAATACCGAAGTCAACTAACATTCCAAAAAACGAGAATCAATAAGCGATTATTCCGTTTTTAGATTCGATTAAAAGATTGTAATTAGTAGATATATAAATAAAACTAGGTCAGGTTACAGTAATCTGTACGATCGATCAATAGATTGCTGTTGCCCCTACAACCGTAATTGCATCTGATAATTTAACCTTGTTTTTAACTAACCAATAAACCTTATAAGGTTCTGCACCAGCAGCAAAGGGTGTTACATTATTAATTAGTGTACTAACAAGTGCATAGATAAGCCAATCATATCATCTGGCCTTAACTTTATATCTTCTAGCAATAATATAAAGGGTTAAAAACTGTCACAAAAACCCATAAACCATACAAGCAAAAATTAAGAAAATAAATACTTTTTGTCTGGTATCAGATGGATCTCTTAAGATATCAAAAATCTTTTTAAAACTAATATTTTTTAAAAAGATAAACGTCAAAACAGCAATAAGCAAAACAATAAAGCTAACAATTGTAACGCTTATTCGTTTAATATTTGGTTTATTTTTTTCTAAAATATTTTGTTTATTCAAACTTTTTGATTTCTTTGTTTATATTATAAACAATTACCCAAAAATGCTTCGAACCAAAAAATAAATTAGCAATCTACTTGCAAAAGTGCTAATCTTTTTATATAATATTTTGCATAGAACATAACCAAAATTTAAATAATTGGCTTTGCAACTTTAACAATTGATTTGAAAGGATATAAATAACAATGTCTAATAATAATGGATTAATTATTGGAATTGATCTTGGTACCACCAACTCTTGTGTGTCTGTAATGGAAGGTACACAAAAAGTAGTAATTGAAAACCCAGAAGGTAAAAGAACTACTCCATCAGTAGTTTCATACAAAAACGGTGAAATTATTGTTGGTGATGCTGCTAAGCGTCAAATGCTAACTAACCCAAATACTATTGTTTCTATTAAGCGTTTAATGGGAACAAGTAAAAAAGTTAAGATTAATGACAAAGGTGTAGAAAAAGAACTTACTCCAGAAGAAGTTTCTGCTAGCATCTTAAGTTATCTTAAAGATTACGCTGAAAAGAAAACTGGTCAAAAGATTTCAAGAGCTGTAATTACTGTTCCAGCTTACTTCAACGACGCTGAACGTCAAGCTACTAAAACTGCTGGTAAGATTGCTGGTTTAACTGTAGAAAGAATTATTAACGAACCTACAGCAGCTGCATTAGCTTATGGTATTGATAAAGGTCACCGTGAGATGAAAGTTCTTGTGTACGACCTTGGTGGTGGTACGTTTGACGTTTCATTACTTGATATTGCTGATGGTACTTTCGAAGTTATGGCTACTGCTGGTGATAACAGATTAGGTGGTGATGACTGAGATAATAAGATTATTGAATGGATCATTGCTGAAATCAAAAAAGATCACCCATCATTAGACCTTAAGTCTGATAAGATGGCAATGCAAAGATTAAAAGAAGCTGCTGAAAGAGCTAAGATCGAACTATCAGCTCAATTAGAAACACTAATCTCATTACCATTCATCGCAGTTACTCCTGAAGGTCCAGTAAACGCTGAATTAACTTTATCAAGAGCTAAATTCGAAGAATTAACTAAAGACTTACTAGAAAGAACAAGAAACCCAATTGCTGACGTATTAAAAGAAGCTAAGGTTGATCCTAGTCAAGTTGATGAAATTCTTTTAGTAGGTGGTTCTACAAGAATGCCTGCAGTACAAAAATTAGTTGAATCAATGATTCCTAATAAAGCACCAAACCGTACGATTAACCCTGACGAAGTAGTAGCGATCGGTGCTGCTGTACAAGGTGGGGTATTACGTGGGGATGTTAAAGACATCTTATTATTAGACGTAACTCCTTTAACACTTGCGATTGAAACTTTAGGAGGCGTAGCAACTCCAATTATTAAGAGAAACACAACTATTCCAGTTTCTAAATCACAAATCTTCTCAACAGCTCAAGATAACCAAGAATCAGTTGACGTTTCAATTTACCAAGGTGAACGTCCAATGGCTAGAGAAAACAAATCATTAGGAACTTTCTCACTTGGAGGAATTCAACCAGCTCCTAAGGGTAAACCACAAATTGAAATTACTTTCAATATTGACGCTAACGGGATTTTAAATGTTAAGGCTAAAGACTTAACAACTGGTAAAGAAAACAGTATTACGATCTCTAACTCAAGTGAATTGGATGAAAACGAAATCCAAAGAATGATCCGTGATGCTGAAGCTAACAAAGAACGTGACGCAATCGTTAAACAAAGAATCGAAATGCGTTATGAAGGTGAAGGAATTGTTAATACAATTAACGAAATCCTTGGTTCTAAAGAAGCAGAAGCACTACCTGCTCAAGAAAAAGCTAGCCTTACTAAGATCGTTGATGGAATTAACGGTGCTCTTAAAGCTGAAAAATGAGATGAACTTAAAGAACAGATCGACGGCTTCAAGAAATGACGTGATGACATGTCTAAGAAATACGGTGGTGGCGAAGCTCCAGCCGAACCTAAATAGTGAGATCTAAGTTCAAAAATAACCCCCTCTAAATTAAAGTGGAACAATAATTCATTCCATATGCGAAGAATTATTGTTTTTCATATCTCAAAGTTTTATATTAAATAGATAAAATTTCCTGGAGTGTTTGATAAAAAAGAGATCTTGAGATTAATTTCAAGATAAAACTAAGATACTAAATACCCAAACTAGTTTTTTTATCTCTAAAACAGAAAGCAAATATCTATACATATAAGTGTGGATATTCTATAATTACTTAATTAAGATTAAATCCAATCGTTTATGGCCAAAAAAACAACTTGATTAAAATTATTCTGTTCATTAAGTGGGCTAAGTGTGATTTCATCATCTTGTTTTAACCCTGAAAGTTTCTTTTCTTTCAAGAATGAGTCTGATACGATTAAGCTTAGTAATATAACTAGTAACGATCTAACTGTTAGTGACAAGTTAACACATAATGATCTTTTAGCTAGTAATATTACTAGTTCAAATTTCTCGCGATATTTTGAACTAAAGTTAGTTCAAAAAGCTGATGAGCAACAAGATTTAAATAATTTAGTTGATATTAAAGTAGGTGGGTTTAGTGCTGATGATTCTAATGGGATCTTATCTTTTATCGTCACTTTAGAAAAGAAGAATAGTAATCCGGTAGAGTTTAAACAAGTTAGTTTAGAGATCAATGGTTTCTTAAAAAAGCAAGAACCTGTTAGTCAACCTAAGAATGATACAGATAATGTCAAGAAGCCTGAGAATTCTAATAATGATGAATCAACTGATACTACACCACCCCCAACCTCTGATGAACCATCAACTGATCAAGAAAAAAACCTAAACTCTTCTGATGAATCATCAACTGATCAAAGTTCATCACCAACAACGGTTGATGAAACTAAAAAAGTTGATGAAACTAAAAAACCAGAACCTTCTTCAAGCGAAACTAAATTAAGAGTTTTTAGTGATCAAGAGATCTATAAAAAGATCTATGATCGAACGTTCTCATTGGAATTTTATACGCGCTATACAAGAAAGAATAGTTCAAATTCAAATATTGAACAACTTTATTATCTAAACAATGGTACGGGCTGATTATTAGATTATCAAGTTAGTCCACAAAACCCAGATCTTTATCGTTTGTTTTTAGCTACTAACTTGCATGTTGCTCAAACTTTATGAAATAAGAATGATTTTGATCGTCCTGTTACAGATTTAAAATCAGCACCTGAAACGATTGGTTTTTCATTAGGGAAATCTGATCAAGTAGAGTTTAGTGCGCAAAATTCTAGCTTAAATAATAGTGTCGTTAAGTATGCGACATTACTAGATAATACCGCTTTTTATAATAGGGTTCCTAACCGAGCTAATTCGTGAAGAGTTAGTAGTCAAAGATTAACAATTCCCCAAACTGTTTTTGCTGCAGTAGACTTTGTTAATGATCAAGAAACAACACAAGAGTTTTCATCATACTGAGCTAACCAATTCAAAACTCAGTTTGTTAACAACAGACTAGATGATAAGAATCTGTTAGAACACACATACCCAAAAGATGCTGAATCTAGAACTAAGATTGCTGATAAGTATCTAGAACAAGGAATCGGTTTATATAAAGATTTTGCTGTTCTTAGTGTTGTTGTTAATCTTAGTCCAAAAATGTTAGCTAACGAAACAGCTCAAAGATACAATGGTTCAAGATTATTACGTAAATATGTTTTAGAAGCCATTCATGAACTAAACGAATCATCAAGATTGGCCAAACTCCCAGGACAATTAAACTTAACTAATCAAGATCTACCATACGTAGATTTAGATTATCCTTCAATAGATCAAAACCAACCTAATGCTTATAGCTTTGAAGAGATTAATAAAGCTTATATTGCAGGTTATCCAGGAGTAGAAGACTCTAGTAATAGTTCAAGAGTAAACTTTAGATGGGTACAAAATAATCTAAACAAAGATCCAAACTATCAGTTAAAACCAAATATTAACTCTGGCTTAGTTAATAAAACCCAAGATATAACAGGTTTAATCCAGTCTTATCATAATAAGTATTACCACCAATATGGAATTACCCAAGAAGTTTTACGCTCATCTTTAAGATCTGGTTCAAGTGGTAGTGTTGTTTATTCTAAATATGGTTTACCATTTGGAATCTTTTGGGGTGGATATAATGGTGGTGATCCACAACAAGAAGAAAATAACAGAGGTCTTTTTGATTATTTAGCTAACGACACCAAAAAGTCACTTAACATAAATGTTAGATACAGTAATCCAAACCGAGCATCAAGATTTAAGATTAACATCGAACCATATAATTTAATCGATGGAACTAATAAGCAAAAATACCCTAATCAAACTAATTCTTACCGTGAAGCGTTAGCTAAATATTTAGTTTGATCACAAAACAATAACTTCTCTAATAGCACATATCTATTTAGTCATCCTTAGGTTAGAAGGTGTGAGAAAAAAATATAAAGATCTAATTTAAATCTTTATATAAGATTTGTATCGATAAGAGATCTTGGGATCAATGATTGTTCAGATCATTTGTTTAATTTGGTAGTGAAGTTACTCTTTATATTGGTTAGTTGAGATCTTTATTACTTAAAAAGTTGGTTTAGATAGTTGTAATGAGTGTTTAAAGCGTTTTGGTTGGGAGAGGTGATGTACAGAGGTGAAGCATTGATCTGAGAAAGCTGTGGATTTACGCTTAAAATAATACAAATTGTAAACATTAATCTTTAATTAAAATAGTTTAATTTTAAAAAATTCGAGCTTATTGAAAGTAACTATATTTGATATCTTCAAACAATAACTTAGATGAACTAATGAAACATTAATAAAAAAACTCTACTTTAATTGGTAGAGTTTTTTGTTAGGTTATTTTTATTTTGGTGAAGCTTTAAAAGTCATATCATTAATCGTTACGTCATAACCGTTTTGATATTCTTTGTTATAATCTTTTGTTTTGGTTATAAGAGCTATAACAGTACCATAGACTCCAACGTTTTCAGCTGTAACAGCGTTTAGTAAGTGACCTCAGTTATCTGAAGTATCTTTCCCGCCTTGATAAAACTGGTGTTTTTGAAAGAGTCTTTTTCTCCTAAAACCGTTTTAAACATTCTAGTTGCTAAAAGACCATCACTAAGTCCAACATTTCTGGTTGAAATAGTTGGTGTGTTGTAACTTCCATAGTAGTTTTCACTATATAGAAGGTGGTGTTTTTTCATCACGTTATCAGTTCCAATATTATATGAGTGACCTGTAGTTACAACTCTGCCTCTTATAACTGCTTTATCCCTAATTAAATCACCTCTTATTGATCCTAATAGACCTTGTAAGATTAGTTTTGCTTTATCTTCTTCTGTAAAGATTTTTGAATAGTCTTTAAATAAAGGAAGATTCATTTTTTCTCTAAGCTTGTTGTAGTTAGCTGTTCGCATATGTGAATAATGATCATTAAAAGCAATAAGTGGTCTAAATACTTCAATGTCATTTGGATCTAATTTAATTTGCCCTAAAGCGAGTTACTGAATTCACCTCTTCCAGCCTCAAGTTCTTTTTTGAACATCTCTTTATATTTATTAACGGTTTGAACAAATTTAGGATCGTTAATAAATGAGTCGTAGTAAGCGTATTTATCTCTATCGCTATACAGACCACCCTGCTCACCGCTTCCGTATGTTTTAAGTAAAGCATTAAAAATTTCATTGTATTTTGGTTGATATTGAGGGGTTTGAACAGATCCTTTATTATTTCCAGTGATTGTTGGAATCGCGTTAAATGTTTGTTCAGCAGCCTTTTGAGCAGCTACTTCTTTTTGAACTGATGCTTGATATTTATTGATTTGATCTAAGGTAGCATGATAAGTGTTAAAGGTTGGTCCTCTATCTGACACGTAAACGTTAAGAATAGCGCTGTTTGTTGGGTAAGAAGGGTTATCTTTATAATCAGCTAATGAATTTTCAATTGCCTTTATGTTTTGCATAACTGATGCATATTGAACCGCATCTCCAACCTGATGAGCTTTAATTTTTAATTCTCTAACTCATGATTCAGCTTTTTCAAGGGCTAATTCTCCTTGTGATTTTGGTCTGCCTTGATCAGATGAAGAATTAACATCACTTGAATACAAGTTGTATGCTTAATCGATGTATGCTGTATATGCACTTAGATTTGATTTGTATGATCCAACTTCACTATCTTTAGCTGAACCAATTTGCTTATATTGTGATTCAAGAATCTGCGAATATAAATTAATTTGATCAGCTAATCTTTTTTTTCTTCGCTACCACTATGAGAACTAATTACACTAACTAAGTTTTTAGCTTTTTGGACATATTGTCCTACTCATTCTAGTAGTAAAGTTTTTTCAGCATTATTTTTAGCTGATGGAGCTGTTTGCGCGTTGTTTTGTTCACTAACAAGCTTCATTATTTACTAGTTTTGGTTGTTCACTAGTGTTTTTATCATTACTAGTTGAAGAACTGCCTTCATTAGTTGGATTTTGGTTCTCACTTGCAGCTTCATCATTCTTATTAGTTAAAGTCTTTTCAGTTTTTACTGTTTCATTTGTGCTGTCTTCTTTTGTTTCATTTTTATTTCCACATGAAACCAACTTTTCTTATCTATATAGATAATGTATATATTGTTTGAAAAACCTGAATAATGTTGCTATAATTTAGTTATGTTCATCAGATTTATCTGTCTAAAAGATCAAATCATAGATAATTTGGAATGAATATTAAATGAGTATAATTTACTTAATAATTCATACAAACTGAAGCAATATTTGATTAGAATATGCTTATTGTTACAAAGAATTTTGTTTTTTGGCATTATTAAGTAAACAAATTTTTGAAATTAATTAACAAATATAAGAAAATAATAAATAATAGTAAATATGAAAAGATCAAAAATATTTTTTAGTTTAGGGGCTGTTTTACCTCTTGCGGGTGGAGTTTTACTAACTTCGTGTGCAGAAGCTATGAGTAGAACTAAATACAACTTTGCTGCAGACGCTGATTTTAGAAAAGCAGCATTTGGTAATATCGGAACAATTAACCAAGTTAAAAACGTTGTAGAAAATTCATTACAGTTGCCAAAAACTGCTCCAACTGTTACTATGGCTCCTGCTGCAGGTGCTGCTGGTAGTGAAGCTGCTGGAGCTGAAGCTTCTACAGGAACTGGTAATACTGGTGGTACAGGAACTGCTGCTGCTGGTGGATCTGGAAGCAGTGGATCTTCTGCAAGTAGCAGTGCTGGAAGTGGCTCTCAAGGAGGAGAAACTACATCTACTGGAAGCGGCGGATCATCTTCAAATACTAGTGGTCAAAGCGATTCTTCACAAGCTAACACAGCTGGTGGAAGTGGTGCATCTTCTTCAAATAGTGGCAGTCAAAGTAGTTCTACACAAGGAAGCGCAGCTGCTGGAACTGCAGCTAGCGGATCAACATCTGAGACTGCTATGATGACAATGCTTTCTGGTGTATGAAAGCATTTTGATGCAATTGTAAAAGCTAAGATGAATAGTGAAAAAACTACTGCAGAAATGGGATTAATGAAATTCTATACGGATTTCAAAGCTAAATTTGATGAAGTATTAAAATTTGAAGGTAGTAAAAACTTAAGAGACGGTACCGCTTCATTAGAAGATTTAAGAACAGGTAAGACTGACTTAGAAACTAAGGCTAAAGCTCTATTTACAGTTTACAACGCATTGGGGACAGCACTAGGTCAATCTAAAACTTTTGATACAACTAAGAAGAGTTTTGAAGAATTAGCTGAAGCTAATCAAGGTTTAAGCACTCTTTATAAATTAATGAACGTAGATGTTTATAATTTTGCTAAACCAGTTGCAGGTAATTCATACAACGACTTAGCTAGATTCTTTGAAGCTTTAAATGGTTTCTTAGGTGGGCAATTTGCTATGAATACAACAGATCAAAACGTCTTCCAATTATTCGGAAACATTACTGCTCTATTAATCAGCCGTGAACTAAGAATTATTGATGGTGCAATTAATGCAGTTTTATTAACTACACCTTCAACTAATAGAGAAGGTCTTGAAACTTTACTATTAACTAACGTTAATAAAAATTCAACAATCAAACAAAGATACGATGAAACTGTTAAAGCTTTAAACGATGTTAAAGCACAAACTGATCAATGAGCAAATAGTCCAATCGTTACAAAAACAAACAACCAACAATCTAAATTAGAAATGGCTGCTGCTAAAGCTAATGAAACTTCAAAACCTATATTAACAAGATTAGTGAACGCTCTTTATGGTAATTCTGCCAACATGCCAGGATTTGCTGTTAAAGGTTTATTCCGCTCTGTAAACGATCTTAAAACTCAATTAGATGATGTTAAAACTCTAGTTTCTGCAAATTACACTAGCTTAAGCGACTTCATCAATGTTTACAAAATGACTAACACAACATGAATGGAAGGTGTTGGTATCTTTGTTAACAGTCAAGCTCTAAATGGTTTAAACGATACTGAAATTGATAAATTAACCGCTGCTAGCACTTCTGATGCAGCAGATACAGATTTATTCACTGAAGTTAAAATTGAACTTAAGAGATTAGTAGCTGCAACTGCAAGCTTACCTAAAAACGGTGCTGGTCAAGACAAGAGATCTGCATTCTACCTAAACCAAATGGTAAGATCAATTACATCTGATAACCAAGCTAGATTAGCTTCTATGGGTGAAGGTGCTCAAGAATTTAGCTTCTACGTTAACACTGCACTTTAATCATTAAAAGATCTTTTATATTATTAAAACTCTCTAATAACAAAATTAAAATAAGCTAATAATTCCTAATTTATTTGATCAAGGGATTATTAACTAATTCAAATTTGTAAATATTTGAATTAGAAATAGCATTTTGTTATATAATATATACTGCACGTTCAGCAAACTAATATTAAACTAAAACAAAGGGTGCGTAATAGCTTAACAATTAACAAGCTATTACGTTCGTTACTAGGTAGGCTGATTATACTGAAAACGCTTAACACCTTTTTATTATTTAAGAATTAGTTTTATATATCTTGTTTGTTTGCGTGTACTAAAAACAATTCACATAAACAAGGATTTTCATATAAATGTCACGTTATACAGGCAGCATTTATCGTAAAGCCAGAAGATTGAATTTTTCAATTCTTGAATCTGGTAAAGAATTTACGAATAATAAATCAAAAAAAGGTGTTAAAGTTCCTGGACAACACGGGTCTTTAATCCGTCCTAAATTATCTAACTACGGTGAACAATTACAAGAAAAGCAAAAGATGCAATTCATGTATGGTTTAAACGACCGTCAGTTCAGAAGATTATTTGCCGTATCTAAAAAGATGAGTGGGATCTTAACCATGAACTTATTTAGAACGCTAGAATCTAGATTAGATAATCTAGTTTTCAGAATGGGGTTTGCGCCAACTAGAAGAGGGGCTAGACAACTAGTTAGTCATGGTCACGTTTTAGTTAATGGCAAAACCTTTGATATTCCAAGTGCTTTAATTAGTTTAGGTTCAGTAGTTGAACTAAAACCAAGAGCACACAATTTACCATTAGTAAAATTAGCTTTAGAATCTAAAGCTGTAGCTCCATTTGTTGAAGTTAACAAAAAAGCGTTATCAGGAACTTATGTTAGATATCCAGAACGTAATGAACTACCTGCTGATGTTAATGAAACATACGTTGTAGAGTACTACAAACGTTTAGTTAAATAGTTAGGAGATAAATACACAGATGGCAACAATTGCACAATTAATTAGAAAACCAAGAAGACACAAGGTTAAGAAATCCAAATCTCCTGCTTTGCAAGTTAATTTAAACACTCTTGAAAAGAAGGTGACTAGTAAATCATCACCATTCAAACGTGGTGTATGTACCCGTGTGGGAACCATGACACCTAAAAAACCTAACTCGGCGTTACGTAAGTACGCTAAGGTAAAACTAACTAATGGTATGGAAGTATTAGCTTATATCCCAGGTGAAGGTCATAACTTACAAGAACACTCAGTTGTTCTAATCAGAGGTGGCCGTGTTAAGGACTTACCAGGGGTAAGATATCATATCGTTCGTGGTACTTTAGATACAACTGGTGTAGATAAAAGAAGACAACAACGTTCTGCATATGGTGCAAAACGTCCAAAGGCAGATAAGAAGAAATAGGACTAAGATATGCGTAAGAATCGAGCAGAAAAAAGAAAAGTATTACCAGACCCAGTTTATAACTCAGTACTGGTTACTAGAGCAATCAATGCGATCATGTTGGATGGTAAAAAAGGGATTGCTCAGAAGATTTTATACGGTTCATTTGATCTAATTGCTCAAAAAACCCAAAAAGATCCGTTAGAAATCTTCAACAAAGCAGTAGAAAACATTATGCCAAGACTTGAACTTAAAGTTCGTCGAATTGCGGGTGCTAACTACCAAGTGCCTACTGATGTAAGTCCTGAAAGAAAAGTTACTTTAGCGCTTAGATGATTAGTAACACTTTCAAGAAAACGTCATGAAAAAACAATGTTAGATAAGATTGCTAACGAAATTATTGATGCTTCAAATAACACTGGAGCTTCAGTGAAAAAACGTGAAGATACGCACAAGATGGCAGAAGCTAATAAAGCGTTTGCTCATATGAGAATGTAATTTAAGAAATATTTATGGCAAGACAATATCCTTTAGAAAAGTTCAGAAATTTCGGTATCATGGCGCACATTGATGCTGGTAAAACAACAACTTCTGAAAGAATTTTATTCCACTCTGGAAAAACCCATAAGATCGGTGAAACTCACGATGGGGCATCAGTAATGGACTGGATGGCCCAAGAAAAAGAGCGTGGGATTACTATTACATCTGCAGCGACTTCAGTTACTTGAAAAGACTGCCAACTTAACTTAATTGATACTCCTGGACACGTTGACTTTACGGTTGAAGTTGAACGTTCACTAAGAGTGTTAGATGGTGCAGTAGCAGTATTAGATGCCCAAATGGGTGTAGAACCTCAAACTGAAACAGTTTGACGTCAAGCTAGTCGATACGAAGTACCTAGAATAGTGTTTGTTAACAAGATGGACAAAACCGGGGCTAACTTCCAAAGATCAGTTGACTCAATCCACTCAAGACTAGGTGTTAAATCAGTTCCGATCCAATTACCAATTGGAGCTGAAAATGATTTTGTTGGAATCATTGATTTAGTTGAGATGAAAGCTTACTTCTTTGATGGTGGTGAGAATGAAAACTATGAAACTAAAGAGATTCCTGCAGAATACTTAGAAGAAGCAAAAAAAGCGCACAATCATATGTTAGATGAGATTGTGACTTTTGATGAAGCAGTAATGGAAAAATACCTAGATGGTCAAGAGATCTCTAAAGCAGAGATTAAATCTTGTATTAGAAAAGGTGTTGTTTCATCAACTTTATTCCCAGTTTTATGTGGTACTGCATTTAAGAATAAAGGGGTTAAACCTTTATTAGATGCTGTGGTTGACTACTTACCTTCACCAATCGATGTACCTCCAGCAAAAGGTTATAAAGTTGGTGAAGAAGTACAGATCCCTACTAGTGATGATGCACCATTTGTTGGTCTAGCATTTAAAGTGGCTACTGACCCGTTTGTTGGTCGTCTAACCTTTGTTCGAGTTTACTCTGGTGTTCTAACTTCAGGTTCTTATGTGATTAATACCACTAAAGACAAGAAAGAAAGAGTATCAAGAATTGTGAAGATGCACGCTCAGCAACGTGATGAGATCGATGAGATTCGCGCTGGTGATATCTGTGCGATCGTGGGATTAAAAGATACTACAACTGGTGATACAATCGCTTCAGAAAACCAAAATCTAACATTAGAATCAATGACCTTTGCTCAACCTGTTATCTCATTAGCAGTTGAACCAAAGACAAAAGCTGACCAAGAAAAGATGGGGATCTCATTATCTAAGTTAGCTGAAGAAGACCCAACGTTTAGAACATACACTGATGAAGAAACTGGTCAAACGATTATTGCTGGGATGGGGGAATTACACCTTGATATCTTAGTTGACCGTTTAAGACGTGAATTTAAAGTTGATGTTAATGTTGGTGCTCCACAAGTAAGTTATCGTGAAACTTTAAAAGCCAAAGCTGATGTTGAAGGTAAATACATTAAGCAATCAGGTGGTCGTGGTCAATACGGTCACGTTGTGATTACTTTTGAACCTAACCACGATAAAGGTTTTGAATTCGAAGATAAGATCGTTGGTGGTAAGATTCCTAAAGAATACATTAAATCAGTTAAAGCAGGTCTAGAGGCTGCTATGAACAACGGTCCATTAGCTGGTTATCCGATGATCGATATTAAAGCTAGTTTATTTGATGGTTCATACCACGATGTCGACTCAAATGAAATGGCTTATAAGATTGCTGCTTCAATGGCATTAAAAGAAGCTGGTAAACGTTGTCAACCAGCATTATTAGAACCAATTATGGCGATCGAAGTAACTGTTCCTGAACAGTACTTCGGAGACACAATGGGTGATATCTCTTCAAGAAGAGGAATGATTGAAGGAACTGAATCACGTGATAATGTTCAAGTAATTAAAGCTAAAGTTCCTTTAAGTGAGATGTTTGGTTATGCGACTGATCTAAGATCATTTACCCAAGGTCGTGGTAATTACATCATGCAATTCTCACACTACGCTGAAGCACCAAAATCAGTTGTTGAAAAGGTTATTGAAGACAAAGCTAAAAAGAATAAAACAGCATAGCTATTTTAAGGACAAAAATATCTATATATTTTCGAATTTTTGTGCAAAACATCTTTTTAATTATTTAGAATATCTACAAGATAGCGTATCTATAAAAAATTACAGATAGTGATACAAGAAACATACTAAAATGGGGCAAGAGTTAAATAAATTAAAAAAACATAAGATCATATCGATGGTTTTAATGGCTATTGGGGCTCTTATTCTATTGTCAGGGATTGCACTAACAGCAGTTATAGCAAGCCCAATTAACTCAGTAGAAGTTACAGAGATGATGAATGGCCAAGAAGTCACAACAACTAAAAAGATTAGTACGTTTGCCTTCTTAATCAACATGTTACCAAATTACCAACTAAGTACACTTGGTTACTTACAGATTACAGGAGCAGCTGCTGGACTTGTAGTAGGGATTGTATTACTTGCATTAGGTGCAACATTCTTTGTTAAAACTAGACGTAAAACAAATGAAATGCTTACTGCACTTCAAGATGCTGAAGAAGAAGAAGTGGCACAAGAAGAACAAGCTGAAGAAAATGTTGAAGCCACTCCAACTCAACAAGCTGAAGTTAAGACTGAACGATTAATTGGCACACAATTAGTAACAACTGATGTAGCTAGCACTACTCAAGCTGCAGGTACTGAAGAAGCTCAAGGTGATTTATTACCTCCTAGTCAACAACCAACGGGAATGCGTCCAGCTCCTTTACCAATGGGTAGTCCTAAGTTATTAGGTCCAAACCAAGCTGGTCATTCACAACACGGACCACGTCCGATGAATGCTCATCCAGGTCAACCACGTCCTCAACAAGCTGGCCCACGTCCAATGGGAGCTGGTGGATCTAACCAACCAAGACCCATGCCAAATGGTCCACAAAACCAACAAGGTCCAAGACCAATGAACCCTCAAGGCAATCCTCGTCCTCAACCAGCTGGTGTCAGACCTAACAGCCCACAAAATTCTCAACCACGTCCTCAACCAGCTGGCCCACGTCCAATGGGAGCTGGTAGATCTAACCAACCAAGACCAATGCCAAATGGTCCACAAAACCAACAAGGTCCAAGACCAATGAACCCTCAAGGCAATCCTCGTCCTCAACCAGCTGGTGTCAGACCTAACAGCCCACAAGCTAACCAGCCAGGACCACGTCCAAAGCCAAATAATCCTCAAGGCCCACGGCCAATGGGTCCAAGACCAAATGGAGGACCAAATCGAGCTTAATTAACCAATAGATTAGCTCTAAATTTGAAAACAGTTCATTTCCTAGAAAATGAACTGTTTTTTTTTATTATTTGTAAGTAAATTTATTAATCAACCGCTTGTTTTGTTGAATAAAGATAGATCACAACATCTTCTTGATTGACATCTTTAATTTGCATATTATTAATCATTAAAGGGATATTGATGATCTGATACATCTTGTTATTTTCATAATCAAGATAATTAAGATGTGAAGCACTAAAAGCAAATAGCTCTTGTTCAGATTGGATTAGTTCTTTAGCATTATTTAAGAACGACTGATCATCACTCAGTAATAATAAGATCTGATTCAAGTTTTTGATATCAGTTGCTACTTCTTGATTTAACATCAATGTTTCATAGCGTGATAATAAGGATTTAAAACGGTGAATGATTGATGTCGTTGCACTTTTCTCATCGTTGGTTTCAACGTATTGAAAAGTGTTCATTAAGTTAATATATTCTTGCTGGTATTTCTTATTAATCTGATCAGGGTTATCTGAATAGATTAAGATGTTCTTATTAGCTTGATCAACAATAACCATCGTTGCTTTCATTAAAGCTCAGTAAGTAAATAGTTTTTCAATCTTATGCTTTAATAAAAACGGGATGATATTCTTATGTAGGTTAAACTTATTAAAAATAAGTTTTGCAATCTGGTTGACTAGTTTATGATCAACCTGGTTGATAGTTAATTTCTTAAGCATAAGAAGATTTTAAAATATTTAAAAAAACTATTGCTGATATGTTAAAATAGTTAAGGTATAAAAATAATAAATTAAATATGGCTCGTAGAGATGATCTAACCGGGCTTGGTCCTTTAGCAGGAAATAATCGTTCTCATGCTTTAAACATTACCAAGCGTCGTTGAAACTTAAACCTACAAAAAGTTAAAGTAAAAACTGATCGTGGTACATTAACTGTTAAAGTTTCAGCTAGAACGATCAGAACATTAAGAAAACTAGACCTATTGGCATAGTTTTCATTTAAATTAAATAGTAAAACTAGCGTAATATAACGCTAGTTTTTTATTATTATGTTATAAAAAAATAAGAAAAATTATATATTATGGCTAAAAAAGAATACGCATTTACAGCAAAATTAAATCCTGATCGCACAGTGACAGGTAAAACTCCCAAGCATGAACTATTAATGGATTCATCAGCAACTAAAGGACCATCTCCATTAGAACTAATGATGAACGGTTTAATGGGTTGCGAACTAAGTGTGATCAGTTATTATGGTCCAAAACTATTCGGTTTACAACTTGAAGATCTAGAAATGAAAGTTCAAGCTTGAAGAG
The DNA here is from genome assembly GCF_900476085.1 of Mycoplasmoides gallisepticum. Lineage (NCBI taxonomy): Bacteria > Bacillati > Mycoplasmatota > Mycoplasmoidales > Mycoplasmoidaceae > Mycoplasmoides > Mycoplasmoides gallisepticum. The sequence continues at coordinate 704,847 of NZ_LS991952.1, read as the reverse complement.
ACCCTGAACCTCAAGATGAATACTACGGTTTAAGAAAGATCGAAATCGAATGAGTTGTTAAATCTAACAAATCATTAGAAGAAGTAAAAGAAATTATTAAATACGCTCACAAGGTTTGTCCAGTATTCAACTCATTATCTGGAAGAATCGTAGTTGATGAGAAATTCACTTTAAAATAGTATTTTAAAAGTTACCAATCAGATTTAATAAAAACTAAAGATGAGCTATCAAAAGCTCATCTTTTTATTTATTTACTTGGTTTTTATGTTTGGTTTTGATCTTATGATCAATCTTATTTAAAAGATAAACCATAAACTTAGCCGGGTAGTAATATGCCACCGGCACAACGAACATATTAAAGAACATTAAGCTAATAAAGATCACATTATTCTGATAAGCATTTAATTTAAATGATAATCGCAAACCTTGGTATCATGAAGGGTTGATATCAACCTTAGCGATGATATTAATAAATAAATAACCAAAGATAAAGGTTGATGTTCATCCCACTAGTTGGAATCAGATTGGATAGCAAAAACCAATATGGTTAGTAAACCGGTTGAATCGATGGATAAACTTCGACTTAGATTTCTTATTCTCTAAGTTGTAACCTAAAAAGGTATTTAATCATAATCAAGATAAGATTAAGATTAATGGTGAAGCATAAGCGTTAGCTAAGATAAAATCGAATGCGATCTTTTTATAGTAGGTAAAGTCTAAAACAGTTTGAGCAACGATTGCTGATACGATTAAAACAACTAATGTTGCAACAGAGTATTTGAATTTTCAAATCCTCATGTATTTTATCATGTACAACCCAAAGTAAAATAAGGTCATAGTGTTAATGATTCCGCTATACCTAAAGATTTTAAAAAGTCATGGGTTATTCTTACCAATCTCTGTGTTTTCAGTTGCTACAGATAAGCACAGGTGAGAGAAAAAACAATATGTAACTAAGATAACAATTAGGAATGTGTTTCAGAAAAAGCCAACTCTATTTAGGAAATTAATAATTAAGAATCCAAATAAATTGAATCAAAACAACGTGACTACGAATGTTGTCCCAATGACATTGTAGTTAGCTAGAGGCACTAATGTATATAAAAAGACGAATCCATATCAGTTTTTAGGATTAGTGCCTCACCCTAAAAACGGATCATTTTTATTAGCCAAAATTCCTAGTTCTACCAGATGACTATTAGTACTTCTTAAAACCGATAAGGTGATGATAAAAACGATAATACTAATAGCAGCACAAAAATAAAAACAGAGATAAAAGAACCTGTTTTTATAAACGTACTGTTTAAAAGTAAGATGTCTATGGGTATAGACATCAAAACCAATAGCTAGTGCGGAGATACAATATCCCAAACCAATAAAGGGATATCAGATAAAGTTAAAGAAGACTTTAAATCCTAGCGAAACGTCGCCACCTATTACTAAAAATCCGATTGAAATTAACGAACTAAAGACACCTATAAAAATAATTGCTTTTAAACCTTTTGGGTTGAATGTATAGGTACTAAGCGCATTATTTTCGATATATTTTGTCATTGTTAAACAATTTACAGCGATTTGATTTTATCAATATTAAATTTTTTAGAACTAAAATTATAATATGTCGGCCTTGTACTTAGTGGGATTACCTATCGGTAATCTTAGTGAAATTAATCATCGAGCATTAGAGATATTAAATCAATTAGAGATCATTTATTGTGAAAATACGGATAATTTTAAAAAATTACTAAATTTGCTAAATATAAATTTTAGAGATAAGAAGCTGATTAGTTATCACAAGTTTAATGAAACTAATAGATTTAGCATGATTCAAGAACAGTTAAAAAATTATGATGTTGGATTAGTTAGTGATGCTGGGTTTCCGTGCATAAATGACCCAGGGCAAAAACTGGTAAGTTATTTAAGAAGTATCGATTTTAACCAGATTATTTGCATTAATGGTTCTAATGCGGCCTTGTGTGCATTAGCAACTAGCGGTTTTGAAAGTTCCCAATTTTATTACGGCGGTTTTTTTGGTTACAAGAAACAAGAAATCATTAACGAGCTCAATGAAAAACTGAAGTACGACACCACGCTGATTTATTATGAATCAGTTCATAGAATTAAAAATACTTTAGAAATTATTAACGAGAATTTCCCTGATTTAGAAGTTTGTGTAGCCAGAGAATTAACAAAAAAATTTGAATCGCTTTATTTTGGAAAAATTAGCGAAATCATCGGTAAAATTGAGTATAAAGGTGAATTTGTAATTTTAATTAATAAAAGAAATATTAAACAAGAGAACGAAATAAACGAAGAAATTATTAGAGAGTTAAATACCTTAATTAAGTACAATATGCGGTCGAAGGATGCATGCAAATATTTAGCTGATAAATATAATTTAAAGAGTTCATCACTATATGCTTTTTGTATCGAAAAATAAAGAACTTTTTTATCAACCTAAATCTATCGAAGATATTATTGGTCAAAAACATTTATTACATGAATATGGAATTTTAAGAAGAATGATTGAGCTTAGAAAACCATATTCTTTATTAGTGACTGGTGAACCTGGAATAGGTAAAACAACTTTATGTAATATTTTGATTTCAGAGATGAACTTACCTAGTTTTTCGTTTAATTCTGCTAGTGACAGTTTACAAGAACTAAAACAGTTTATCAGCAAGGCTAAGGATTTAAATCAATGCATAATCATCATAGATGAAATTCATAGATTACATAGAGATAAGCAAGATCTTCTAATTAAAGGGTTAGATGCTAAGTCATTCATTTTATTTGGGATAACAACTGAAAATCCTTACTTCACTATCAATCCAGCAATCCGTTCTAGAGTTCACACTATTGAATTAGTTAACCCCACAAGTATAGAACTTTTTGAAGGATATAAAAAGATTGTTCAACAAAAAAATATCACAACAATTAACGATGATATTTTGTATAAAATTGCTAACATGGTTAACGGTGATTTACGTAAAGGTATCAACATTATTGAATTGTTAGACATTTATTATAAAAATATTGAAATTACCCAAGAAATTTTAAAAAATGTCATTGACAACAATGTTTCTTTAGCATCATATGGTGACACTTTTCATGACCTTAAATCTGCGTTACAAAAATCTATTAGAGGGTCTGATCCAGATGCTGCTGTTTACTATTTAGCTCAACTAATTGCTACAAAAGATTTAATAACAATTTCTAGAAGATTAATCGCTTGTGCTTATGAAGATATAGGGTTAGCAAATCCTGATTTATGTTCACGGGTTTATTTAGCTACTCAAGCAGCAAAAGAGGTGGGGTTCCCAGAAGCTAACCAAATTTTAAGTAGCATTGTCATAGAGATGGCTTTATCTGAAAAATCTAGTAGTGCTTACGAGGCGATTTCTGATGCTTTAGTAGAAGTTGCTAATGGTAATATTCAAGATGTTCCTTGACATATTAAGAAGAATCCAATTAATCTATCAAGCCCATTGAATAATATGCAAAAATACAAAAACCCTCATAACTATGACAGCCACTGGGTAAGCCAGGATTATTTACCTAGAGAAATTAGGAATAAAAAATATTATATTAAGCAAGCCCACAACTATAACGAGAAGTTAATGAATGATTATTGGTTAAAATGAAGAAAAGCTAAATAGTCAAAAAGTTTCTTTTAGGCATAAAAAAATACCCTTTTATAGGGTATTTTTATTTATCTCAAGTTTTTATTAACTTGATTGAAGGTGTTCTACATCTTTCTTAATTTCGTTAGAAAGTTCTGGATAAATTTTGCAAGCCTTTTCAAAAAAATCTGCTAATTGTTGTTTAGCTTTAGATCTCTTAACAACATACCCATTAATAGATCTATAGAAGATAAGTCTTAATATTAAAGTAAGGGCACCTAAAGATAATAATGATAAGCTAACAGTCATTAAGATTAAAGACACTAATTTTAAGTTTTCAGAGAATTGATCAGAACTAACAGCGTTATTAATTTTAAGTAATCCGTTTATGATATTGCTAATTGGCACTACAGTTTTATCAACATTCTTAAGTAGTTCTGAAATGTTAATGATGTCATGTAGTTTTCTAGCGCCATCAAGACCCATTGATACATTATCTAGAATTTTCTCAGCATTTGGAATAACTTCGTTATTTAGATTTCTTGCGGTAGTTTGGAATTCATCTAATCTACGCATTACATCGTCATATTCTCTACGAGCAAAAGTTCTGAAAGTAAGCTCATTTCTTTTTAAAGAATCTTTTATTTCTTGTATAGATTGTTCTACTGAAGCTACGTTATTTTTGGTGTTACTTATTGTAGTTTTGAATCGCCCTAAACTCTCATCAACAGTATTTATCGCATTATTAATCCTCGTTGGAATCGTGTTTATTTCAGGATTAGATGTTATTCTTTGAACATCAATTAATATTTGGCGAGTTTGGTTAAGTAAACTGTTATTTCTATCTTGAAAATTTTTGTAATAAGTAGAAATATTATCATGAAAGACATAACCCGTTACGCCAATACCGCCCATTAGTAACACAACGACAATTCCCACAATATATATTAATCTTCTGATTACTTTATTAAAAAATTTAACCATGTTTAAACAAATATCTAATTTTTTGTTAATTTCTTTTCAGTAACAACTTTGAATATCAAGATTATAAAAAATTATTTATCAAATATAGCCTAACAACTGAATATTCTTAATATGGCTAGTAATGTTTAATTATAACAAATTAACAATCACACAGCACTAAATCCATTACAGTAAAAACTAAGCTTAATTATAAGTATTTAGTCGTTCAGCAAACTCAATTTTTAGAGGATATATTTATATCGAAAATTCTAGATAGATCGCTTTATTACTATGTGTTTTTTATTCATTAAAAATTTTAAATTTTTTAGAAAAATACGGTAAAAATAACCTTTTTTTATGTTTAATAGTCTAAAAGAAATATTCGAATAAGATATCTAATGGATAGAGTTGTAATAAAGCAATATTTAGTTGTGAGTGAATATCGATGTCGATTATATAATGGTTTGCAAAGAACTATATTACTAAATTGAAGAACTTACCTTTCAAACGCATTATTTAACTGAAAAGCAAAATTACGACCGTAAAAATTAATTAAAGTAACTAAATATAAATACTTCTTTTTTTATTAAATTTACCGTGTTTTTTTTAATAGATTTTGAATACTAACTTTGTTTTTACCAAAAAAAACCAATAGGTTTTTATTAGAGTAAATGTGAGGGACATATGCTTAATTAGAGCATCGAATTTTCTAATTTATGATGAGTGAACAAAAACCTTAAGAATTTAATGTACAAAACAAAAATATTAACTGCTTCGTCGTATAATATAGGTACTTAACTTAATTTTTAATTTACTAAAAAGAGGAATCATGAGCAAAGTACTTTTCATTAATGCTTCTCCAGTAGCTAACGAAGCTAGCTTTTCTTATCAATTAGCAAAATCATTCGAATCTGAATATTTAAAACTAAACCCATCTGATCAAGTTAGCTGATTGGACCTAAACGAATTAGATAAAGCATCAATGACTTTAACTTCTAAAAATTCTAAGGAACACTTTAAGGATGAAAACGTTGACCCATTAATTAACCAGATTAAAAGTGTTGATAAATTAGTAGTAATTGCTCCGATGACTAATTTCAATTATCCAGCAACTCTTAAGAATTGACTTGATAAAATTTGTGTAGCTAACAAAACCTTTAGCTATAAATATTCAAAAAAAGGTGGATCAATTGGTTTAATTGATCACTTAAAAGTAATGATTATTAACACCCAAGGCGCACCTGAAGGTTGATACGCATTTGCTGACGTAACAGTTTTACTAAAGGGTGTGTTTGAATTCATTGGTGCTAAGGTTGACAGTATCAAAGTTGCAGGAACAAAAGTTGAATACTTAAACAAGCAACCAAAAGAAATTGTAGAACCTAATCTAGCGCTTATTAAAGAAAAAGCAAAAAATTTCTAATCTATTTGATTAATTAGTATAAAATATATACGGTCTATTAATTAAAATAGATTTTTTTTGATACAGTACATATTTATAGAAAGGTGAACATTTATTTAAATGTTTTTATTTGAAGATTTAAATGTTGAATCAGCACAAGCTGCAAAAGCAGAAGAATCACCTGCACAAACAGTTCAATCTAAAGAAGAACAAGTGCCTGCAAATTCAACAGACAAAGTTTTAGTAACACACACAAAGCTTTTAGACGTTGGGGCTTTTAACGGGGTAGCAAAACGTAAATGAAACCCTAAGATGAAGCACTACATCATTCCTAGAAACGCTGCTCAATTTAGTGCTCAATTCGATTTAATTAACTCAGATTTATTAAATCTTAAGTTACACGAAGCTTTTAATTATTTAACTGAAGCAGCTAAAGCTAAAAAGAATATTTTATTCGTTGGAACTAAATCTAAAGCAGTTCAAGAGTTAATTCAATCAATCGCTGAAAGAACTAACAGTTTCTACATTAATCAAAGATGATTAGGTGGAACACTAACTAACTTCAAGACAATCAGCAACTCAATTAATCAATTAAAGAGATTAATTCACACTCGTGATAATGATCTAACTAAGTACACTAAAAAAGAACAGATCATGATCATGAAGAAATTAGCTAAACTTGAAAGGTTCTTTGGTGGTATTAAAGATATGCAAGGCCTTCCTCACGTTTTAGTGATTGATGACCCAATTAAAGAAAAGAATGCAGTTACTGAAGCAAGAAAACTGAGAATCCCAGTTATTGCTTTATGTAATACAAACTCTGATCCTAACGTTATTACTTTACCAATCCCAGCTAATAACTACAACATTCGCTCAGTTACCTTATTACTTAACCTTTTAGGTGATGCAGTTGCACTAGCTCAAGGTAACCCAGCTAAGTTTGCTTTCAAACCTGATGAAGAGATTGACATTCCTCAATTAGTTAAGAAAGAAACTAGAACCGTTGTTAACCGTGACCGTGCTGGTTTTAACAAAAAGCAACCTAAAGCAGAAGAATCAGCAAAACCAGCTGAGAAGAAAGCTGAAAAATAAAATTTCGTCAATAATTAAACTTCAAGCAAATTACTGCTTGAAGTTTTTTATCTATATTCTAAAGCTGTTGAACAATCACCAGTTAAGATTGAAAATCAAAACACTACTGTTGATGGTAGAAAAACAATTAAAACGATCATTAGTGTTGATTTCCAATTTAACGTGACAAACTAAGAATTAGATCAAAATAATAATGTCTTTAGATCTAGATTAAGAATCAATAAATCTGAATAAGATCTGATCTATAATAGATTCTTAAATCGATCAATTAGTAATATTAAATTTACAGTTTTCAAGTTTTTTTGTATAATAATATGGATATTATGTTAAGAAATTACGAATTATTAACACAACGTTTTAACAACATTGATAACACAAGGATTATGAAGACATGAAAGACTTCTAATATTTGCTATGTTAATAATCGCATTAATACCAAGATTATGGTAAGCAAGATTCAGCTGAATAAGTAATTTCAATAATAAGACTAAAAATTAATAGTAGATTGCTTATTCAAAAACCAAATAAAGATTAAGCAATCATTTTTAAATAACAAGAAGATTTAAATAGCTACAGTTGGATAATAGTGATTGCAAGGTAAAGCAATCACTTTCTTATTAATATAATTAACGTAAGTCAAAAAAGAACAAACAAGAAGGAAAGAACAGGATCAATGTTAAAAAAATGATCATTAAAATCTAAATCATTATTACTAAAAACTGGATTAGCCCTAGGTGTGATTAGCTTAGCGTCTGCTGTGATAATTGGTTCTATGATTGGGTTTGCTGAAAACTCAGCAGAAAAAAATGGGCAATTATTTCCAGCAAACAAGCAGTTGTTTGATAATGATTATTCAAAAATTTATGACCAAAATGGTAATTTAAATCCTGAACTAACGATCACTAATGCTAATAAGACAGCACAAACAGGGCGGATCTCAAGTGATGCTACTGAATTCTGGTTCTTAGATAATCCAAATCAGAAGTATGACTTTGATCAGTTCTTTAGCGAGTATTACAAGCGTTTTAACGAACCCTTTGTTCTAGAAATTAAATATGGTTCATTTAGTTTCTTTGATGAGTACGTATTAGCGGTTAGACCAAAGCAATTCTTGGAGTTCACTAATTGATTTATTACTAACGTAGCTTGAGGTCCTGATCTATTAACCTTGGATTCGTTCAGACTAGTTCCAGGGGTAGAACAAAATGGGAACGCGATTACTTTAGGTTCACACTCTACTTTACATAAAGAAGTGAGTGAGATTAAGTTCTTCCCAGATGCTTTCTTTGGTTCATTACCAATTCACTCAACGATTGCGGGACCTGGTAATGAGGTTGACTCATTAACTTATAGTGTGTTTTCAAATGAAACTTCTAAGAAAGATCTAGATCAGTTCTTAAAGAATATTCCTTTAACAAGTGCGCTTAAAAATGATATTCAAAGAGAAGGTAATTCAGATTCAACAGTTGGGTTTGGTGAGATTTATCGAGCTAGCAAACTAGTTAATAAAACCTTTAAGATTGCGATTGGCTCACCAACAACAGATCAACAGAACCGTAATGCACCCCCTGTTTATCGAAGTCCGATTATTGTTAATGAAAACTTCACACAAACAGATCTAGATGAGCTTAAAACACAATATCCAGTTTTAAATAGTCAAACTTTAGATCTATTTAAAACTTACCAAATTAAATCTGTTAAAGTAACTGCACCAACACAAAACAACACCGAACCAGCACTTGATCTAACGGTTGCTGAACCTGGTTCAGAAACAACACTTAACCTTAATGTTGATCTAAACAGTTTAAATAACAGCCGTTATGTTTCATACAAAACATTATTATCAGCTTATCAAGATAATATTAGTAATTACTTAAACTTCTATGATATGGACTCATACCTAAATAATGAGTTTTATCTATATCAAGATGATAATAAGTTAAATCATTTCTACAACCTGTTTGTTGAAGCGATTAATGAAAATCCAGATCTTAAAGCACTTAGTAGTCTAGAAGAACAACAAGCTAGAGTTAAGAAGTATAAAGTTGTTAGTTTTGAAAAAACTAACAATGCACAAGAGTATAGCTTAAAAGTTAATCTTCAAGAAGTCTTAGAAAACTTACAAGAAGGAGCAAGTTCGTCATTAGAGTTTGTCGCAAACAAAGCTAATGATTATTCTCCAGAAGGGTTTGATGATTTCTTAGAAGCAATCAACTACCAAGGTGGGATCGATCCAGTTTCATTATTCTACACACCAACTGATAACCAAGCAAGAGATGAACAAGGTAATCCATTAACTGGATTAGATTCTAGAAGTTATCAATTATATGTTTCTGTTTATAACAACTTAATTAAGAAAGTTGTTAAAAAATACCCACACTTACTAAGACAGTTAGATGGTCCAAATGTTCAAAGAACAGTTGATTCTAATGGGGTGTTCCAATACCAAGTTGTTGAAGGGCCATTTAAAGGGTTTACACCAAGTGATCGGATCGGTTTACCAACAGTTCTAGCAGCTTTAGTACCAGGGTTTGATGGTTTACCAATTGATTTCTTAAAATACGTAGCGACTCACGAATACGGTCACCACTACACTCTAGATCAAGGTCAAGCATTCATTGACCGTGATAATCCTGTAATCGTTGGTGGTCTATCAACTAGAAATGGTGCTAGTGAAGCTTCATTCTTCTCTTACCGTGCGTTAATTAACTATTTAGATGCTAGAAGTAATCTAGAAGTAGTTAGGGTTAATGCTAATAACCAAATCACCCCATCTGGCAAGTTCATTCGCTTTAGATTTGGGATCTTGGATGAAAATGGTAACGTATTAAGATATGAAACTGAACCGTTAGAAGATATCTGAGGTACAGCTGATGCTAACGATAGTTTATCTGAAGTTTTAAGAAATAAGAAACGCCGTTTCTTACAAGACTTCAGTGGGTTAACTGAAGCTGCTAAATTAAGAAATGTTGCGATTAGAGATTTATTCTTTGCTAACTCATTTGACTCTGATTCTGGAACGATCAACCCATCAATTTCAGGGTTAGCTAAAGCGTTTGTTAAATCACAAACTGAAGGTGGTACATCTGAATATAAATGAGCACCAGTGACAGCTGCTTCAATTATTAGTCAACTAACTGATGGTGCTGGCAACCCATTATTAAACAGATCTGTCTTTGTTTCACAAAATGACCAACTGTCATTTAGAATCTTTGAAACTGAACCAAATAAACCTAATGTGATCACTAGGATCAATATGTTTAATAAGGATGGCTCACCTGTAATTCAAGTTCCACTTAATGTGGAACTAAGTCCAGCAGAACTAGCTTATGTTCAAAGACAAGCAAAAGTAATCTCTGATTCAATTAGTGCTACCATTAATAAGAATTTAGCTGATAATGGTTGAGATAGTGCAGGCACTGTTTTAGGTGGAGAGATCTCTGCTTCAGTTGGTTCAGCAATCGAATCTGAAGGTGTTAGTGCACTTGTTGAAAAAATTAAAACAAGATCTCAACCAAGCGAACTAAGTCCGTTTGCTAATAGATTTGATGATAAAAGTCGTAAAGGGTTTAGCTATTTAGCTCTTGAAAATAGTTTATCACTTCAATTAGTAACTTTGATAAATAATTATCTTAGTTTTAGTGATATTGACACTCAACAACGGGCAGGATCTAGACAAGGGACAAGCGCTAGTTATATAAGATCTGATGCTAATAAGATCGTTGCTGTTGAAAAAACTACTGCCAGTCCAAAACAGTTCAGTAATTTCGACACCTACGTTTTCCCGTTTGTTAGAGGAAACAAATTCTTAGGGGAAATTTCTAATGCTGATGACGACGGATTGATTAAAGGAATTAATGGTATTGCTTCAGATAATCAGTTAAGAACAACTCAAGGTTTATATAATCTTAATTTTACAAACACAATACTGACTGCGTTAGGTCTTTTTGCGCCACAAGGTCGCAATAATTTAATTTCATACGCTACAAAATCTTCTACTCAGAATGGATCTAATGCCCAAAATTCTTATGTATTAGAGGGCGATACTGCCTTTTATAGAAAAATTGCAGACGTTCTTAATTCTGCAACTTCTACTGGAATGAGTGATGTAGATAAAGCGGCAACGGGAATAGCAAAACTTGATGACGAAAACGTTTTAGTAGTAAACCCTTTTGGAACAGATTTAACTGCATCTGATCGTTCGTTGTTAGCAACCGTACCTACTGACAAAAAAATTAATGTTACTGCTAGTTCTACTGCTCAAACTCAAACAATGAGCACGTTTAACAGCAAGAACTTAAGTGAACTATTAAGTTTTGTCTCATTGGATTACTCTAAAGCAACATATGATTCTCAAACAAAACAATATAATTGGGATGTTAACTATGTTAAAACAAAATTTGATTTAAATGCAATCGAAAAACTACCTGCTCCCAACTTACCTGCAGCAGCAACTCTAAGAGCCGCAATCACAGCAGCTGGCACAAATACAACAGCCAAAAACCAAGCGCTTGCTAACTATGCAATCTACTTGTTTAGACACTCTAACTTATTTATGAGTGTTAAAGACTTCTCACCAGCTACTGACCTAGTTAAAAACCGTGCAGTTTTCTCTCAACTATACGGAGTTACTATGTTAGATAGAAACTTCACCAGATACTATGTTGAAGATTTAACTCTAGAACTAGATGATGGTGTTAATTTTGATACTAAGAGATTACAAGCTTTCTTTGCTAAATTTGTTAAAGATAACAAATTAGAAGCTGTTCAAAGTCAACTAAGTTTCCACGACCTATTATTATTAACTGGTAATATCGTATATTACGCTAATAATGGTAATGTTGGTCTAACTTTAAGTAGTTTCATCTTTGGGTATTTCTCACCTGGGTTATCATCAGATGATGTGATTAACTATAATGCAACAAGAGTTGAACCATTATTAGCTGATAAGTTTACTGATTATGTTTATAATATTGCAGAAACCCTAACAAGAGATTATGTTCAAACAACTTATGCACCTAACATCAAAGAATTTGAAAACGTACCTAATTTCTTAGGTGGGCTATCTGAAGCGATGAGTGGTTTAGACTACATTGTTGATGCAACTAATATTAATAAGGTTAATGACACAAGAACTTCACAAACAGATTTAGCTAAAGCTTTACAAACCGTTTATTTAGGACGAAAATATACTGCTTTTTATGATGAGTTAATTAAAATTCAACCTGATGCGGTTAGTAAATTCAATGATGCAGTATATGAGTTCTTTGCAGCTAGTGATGAAGTGACTAGACTTCGTCAAGCGACTCCAAATGATACAAATGCGATTGCTCAAGCACTTGCTAACCAAATTGTCGCTAGACAAAAAGTAACAGATGCTCAAAATGTTTTAAATGAACTAAAAGCTAAAGCTCGTGGCATGTTCTTCAAGAACAATGATAATAACTTCTTCCAAACAAACGAAAGAAGAACATCTAGCTACTTTGGACAGTTCATCTCTAAGAACAACGGGTATTTCAAAGATCACTTTGAAAAGCAAACGATCGGTGCCCAATTGTACGATGATAACCTTAATCCCGTAATTGATAATAACATTAGAACGGTTGATTTTAATGGAAATAAGGTGAACAAACGTCCAGAAGCGTTCTTCTTATCACAACTATATAACTATGGTGTGTCTAAAAGAATGGTTTCAGGGCTGTTTAGAAACCAAAGCTTAGATGCTTTAGCACTATATGGTTATGTGCCAACAGAGTTGGCAAGCAAGATCGGTTATCTAAGATTCACTAACGTATTAACTAACCAAGCAGTTTATCTAAAAGTTAATACCCAAAGAACTAACAATATCTTCTGGTTACAAAAACAAGGTGATCCTAATAGTAAAAGAACGATCGAAGATTATGGTTACACCTCATGATTATCAGATTATGCATTAATGGGTAAATATCGAGATGCACTATTAAGACCAGGTAATGCTTATACCGTTGATTTTGTTGATAAGAATCATAACTTCTTACAAACAGTTGATCTTGGTGATGTTCAATACATCTCAGAGAACGCTAAAGCTGTTGAACAATCACCTGTGAAGATCGAAAATCAAAACACAACTGTCGATGGTAATAAGAGAATTAAAACGGTAATTAGTATTGATTTCCAATTTAACGTGACAAACTAATATTTTTAAATAAGACTCAAGAAAATATATAGATAAAAATGAAATTCAGATTTAAAAAAGTAATTAAATTAGTAGGTCTAGCAGTTGTGCCCCTTTCGTTTGTGCTTAGCTCTTGTACTAATGCAGCGCCAAGTAAGGACCAACCAGTTCTTAGTGGTTCATCAAATGTCAATCGTAACGATTATGATTTAGGTTTGGTAACCAACCCGCTTAACACCCTTAACTATGTTAAGTACAACTCGATTGATCGAGTTTTACCTTCACTAGTTGACCCGTATCTTAAAAACGGTCCAAGTGATGCACTTAAACGGGTGTTGACCGCTAAAAGAAGATATAATTTCAGCTTACTAAATATCCCTCAAGATCGAAGTACGTCTAACTTTGATAACTACTATAAAACTAATCTAGAGACAATCCAATCAGATAATGGAACTGGGGTGATTGGATCATCATTCTATGCCTTAGATGATTTTAATATCGTTGGTGGGACTGCTGATGACTCGGGTGTTGGGGATGATCTAAGAAGTCGGTCAACGATCTACGCGTTTAGAAACCCACGTAACACCAACAACTTCATGGCACTGACGGGTTATACTAACGTGAAGAAGAATCGTTGATCAAATGGTGATTTTAGTACTTCTCAAGATATTAGGGACTACTTAGAATACATCTTAGATCTAAACACAGGTTCACAAAAACTAGATACGATCAGAAGATATGGGATCCGTGGGGTTGACCGGTTTATTGATGCTCAACGTGATTATTTAGCTAAATTTAATAAGAGTTATAAAAACCCATTTGGTCGCAGAAACTACGTCTTTAACCAAGATCTAAAGATCTGGGTTCAAGACCGAAACCAAACTGATCTTTACCAATCACAAACAGTTGATGATCGTAATCAACCACTTGATACTAAAGAAGTTGAAGCGATTAAAAATGCCGCTAAAGATTTAGGGTTTTATACTGGTCAATTATTCTTAGATTATGACAATAGTTTTGTGGCAAGATTTTTAAGTATGAATCCAAACTTTAGTTTGGATTCTGAAGTGCAAGACTTTAGGGTGATGACTAGTGATAATCAACCAATGACGATCAAATTAGTTAAAAACCCATACGTGAATCCGTACCAAAAATTTGATCTAAGCACTCCAGATCTTCAAGGATCATTACAACCATTATCTAAAGATGAGAACTCATTTACCTTAATCTTTGATGAGAACCAAACACCAAACCTATCATTCTTAATTGGAACGATCCTTGAAAATCTATATCCAGTTAACCGCAGGTACATTGAAACGGTTGGTGGAGGGATTGACCGTTATGGTTCAGAACCTGATAAGTTCTTAACTAATGGTCCGTTCGTGATTCCAAGAGATAATGGAATCTTATTAGGACCAAACGGTTATATTAATCTAATTAAAAACTTAGATTACTTTGATGCTGAGAACACGATTTCAAACCGAATTCGGATCTTCTTCTCACAAAACCCTAATACGAACGCGTTGTTCTTTGAAGATGGTTTAATCTCACAAACGTTAATACCAGCTAACCGGATTAACCGTTACTGAGCCGACCCAGAGATTAAACAATTTTTAAATAAAAACCAAGGGTTTGGAACGATCGCTTATGGATTAAACTTAGATCTTGAAACAAATGCGAATAGTTATATCCAAGATCAAGATCTAAGAAATGCGATCTATTATTCGATTAACCGTAGTGATGTATTAAGATTTGTTGGTTGAGATTTCAGTTTCCCAACTAGTACGTGAACAGCTTATGGAACCCACAAAGCTTATGATGGTCGAAATCTAGAACTATTTTTTGAAGGCCAAAAATCTAAAACTAAGAACAATAAAGAATTTGATCTACTAAACTATGACTTTGTTGTTCACTTATCTAAAAGATTTAACTTTGAAAAGACCGTTCGTCATGATCTAGCTCATGATTTAAAAACAGCAAGATTTTATCTAGACCGTTTTAAAGCTAAACACCCAGAACTAAAACAAGTAACCCTAAACTTCTTAGATAATAGTAGTGACGAACAAGTTCGTGGAGCAACTTATCTAAAACAAGCGATGCTAGAAGCGTTTGGTGGGTATGTCAATATTGAAGAAAAATCATTACCAGAAAATATCTTTGCCAGCTACATTGAAAAAGGTCAGTACGATATCATTTATCAAAACTACGACCGTTTTAGTGGTGGCCAACCACAAGATGGGGTACTAACCTTCTTTAAAAACGATGGGATTGATAGTTTCAGACAAAAAAATATCGGGTTCAAAGAAAACCCAGTCGGATCATACACATATCTAGATTACTTATCTAATTTAGTATTAGAAGCACTCCAAAAAACTGATCCAAATTTTACAAGACAAACGATCTTAAAACCTGATATTGATCGGATTATGATGATCATCAATGGCGATCCAGCTATGCTAGCAGCTTATAATAATGCTGTTAACTCATTAAACGCATTTAACTTAAATACGTTTAGTACAGATCACTTAGCTGCAATCATCGCTAGATTAAATCAAGTTAACCCAGAGTTTCAAAACACTCGATACTCTAATCAATATGTTAATGCATTATTAGATTACATGATCATTACTAATTGAAGAAGAGATCCTGATCAATTCAACCAAAGAAGAAATGAGAATATCGCAACCGCAAGATTACACACAGCATTTAACTTGATCTTACCTTCATTTAAAACGGTTGATGAGATTGCCCAATTAACAGATGATACAAGAGTTCGACTTGAGATCGATACTCTTGATCAAGTTGGATCTGATACTAAGAAAGTCCAACCTAATTTCTGGAAGAAATTTATCGAACTTTCTTTAAATCGATTTAATGAAAGTACGATCGATTATACATCGAGATTATCATCATTCTTCTCAGGGAACTTTACTGATGAAGAACTAAAAGAAAACTGAAGTTTAGACTATGTGTACCAATTCATTGGTGCGATTGAAAAAATTATCCGTGATTCTGGTTTAATTATTCCGTTGATGGAAGTTGATACTAACTGAGAAGTAACTCGGGTTGGTGGGGTGTCAAGTTTATTCACATTCTCATTACAATATGCGTATGACTACACTAGACCACCACGAGACGGTTTACCAAGAACAAGAGAGGCGTAAGAAACTGTTTGACAGAGAAAATAATATTAGATGACAAAAGTTATCAGCTTAATGATAATGCAGTCATTTTTAGAAAGAAACGGGTTGAAGAGTTAACTTTAATCCAAAGACTATTAGCAATTGACTCACCAGTCTTAAGAACTTTATGAAAGTTCTTCAAGATCATCTTGGAGTTTTTTGTGATCGGTCTGATCGTAATTTCGATCACATTCTTCTTGATTAATTCAGTCCCTGGAGAAAACCCTTTAACTCAAGGTTTAGATGAAGCATCAAGAAGAGCGATCGAACAACGTTATGGTTTAGATCTACCGTTGTTTGAACGCTACTTAAGATATCTAAGGGGATTGTTCCAGGGAAACTTTGGGATCTCATTAGCACTATTCCCCGAACAATCAATTAATAGTTTTATCTGAGCACGATTTTATAAATCGTTCTTAGTTGGGATCTTCTCAGTGGCACTAACTGTTGTGATTGGGATCCCATTAGGAATCTGGGTGGGTAAAAACCCTGGTGGTTGAGTTGATAATATCTCAACGATCCTTGTAAGTATCTTCTCATCAATCCCATCAATTATCTTTGCATTATTGTTAGTGTTTATTGGTCGAGCTATGGGGATCCCTTATGTGTATGATCAAGCTAACTTTGTAACTTACATCTTACCAGGGTTAGCTTTATCATTGGGAAGTATTATTGTTTACATTAAATATATCCGAACTGAACTTAACCGTGAACTAAACTCAGTTCATGCCAAGTTTGCTTACTTAAAGGGTGTATCAAAAGATCGCTTTGTGTGAAAACACGCACTAAAACCTTCTTTATTCCCAATTGCGACCTTTTTTCCAGCAGTAATTTTTGGATCATTCATTGGTAGTATTTTCATCGAACAGATCTTCTTAATCCCTGGTTCTGGTGATACTTTATTACAAGCAATCCAAACTAAAGATTACAACGTAATCTTATTCTTGATCGTGATGTTTGCATTAATTACGGTCTTATCATATGCATTCAGGGATATCTTGTATGAACTAATTGACCCAAGAATACGTAGAAGAACAAGTTAATAAATTGATATGACGAAATTTAAAGAAGATAATCTGAAAACTAAACCACCTGGATTTAAAACTAAATTTAAAAACTGAGTAGCTAGAGTTGCTAATAAGATCAGGAGCCATTCTGATGTTGAAACTGACGAATTTGTTGATCCCAAATCAGCACCAAATCCGATCATCCAACCGTTTAATTATCAATCTTGAAAACTAGTTGGGAAGATTGTTGATTTCCAAGCTGATCAACATATGAGTCCCCAAGCAAAACCGTTCCGTGAGTTCGTTAACCGTTATTCACGTTCTTTTGCTGGGGTGCTTGGAATGGTGATGTTAGTATTGATCGTTTTATTAGCGATCTTTATTCCGTTTTTCACCCAAGATCCTAATACGACTAATATTGTTGATCGTAATTTAATCTTTAACTCAACTGACTCAAGAAATATCTATCATTTCTTGGGAACAGATGATCTTGGTCGGGATTTCTGAGCAAGATTGTGATGGGGGTTAAGATATTTGATCGCATTAGCTTTTGCAGTAACTGTGATCGAAGTGTTCATCGGTTTAACGATCGGGATCATGATGGGACAATTTGAGTTCTTTGATAAGGTGATGACTTTCATCATTAAAGTGATCTCGATCGTACCTACAATCATCATTCTGATCCTATTAACGATTATTATTGCCCCAAGCTTTTGGGTAATTGTGTTTGCGCTTTCATTAACTTCATGAACGGGGATGGCTAACCAGATCCGTGCTCAGGTTAAACGGGCTAAACACTCTGAATGGGTGATGGCATCTAGAATCTTGGGAACACCAACGTGAAAGATTCTAAAAAACTACGTACCAGTGATCTTACCGATCTTAATTACCCAATTAGTGTTCACGATCCCTGGTGTGGTGTTAGCTGAAACATCATTAGCTTTCATTGGTTTAGCAATTAAAGATATTCCCACATTAGGTAATATTATCTCTGAAGGGCAAAAACTGTTCCCAACTTACGCTAGATACGTGTTTATTCCTGCAACATTCTTAATCTTAATCACAACTAGTGTGCAACTAATCGGGGCTACCGTTCAAGACTCATTAAGAAGACAAAGATAAAAAAAGATTAGCTTATGAAAGATATACAGATGAATAAAAAGAGTTTTGGTTATCGCATAAAAGATTATTTTGCTAATCTTTTTGGGTTTATTACCAATAGAAAGTTTGTCTTTAATTGGGAAGAGTTTAGTAAAAACGTTCGCTATAAAGAGTTTGAAAACGGGGAAAAACTAAGGATCGTTGCTGAGATAAAAGATATTGAACTATCTTTCTTAAACCCATCACGACCAGGTGAAAAGAATAAAGTTTTACGTGGACCTTCAATTGAGATCTATGAAGGTAAAGTACACGCGATCATTGGTGAGTCTGGTAGTGGAAAATCAGTTATTACTTCATTACTTTATGGTTTAACTGGGGATAATGCTGTGATCGACAGTGGTGAAGTCAAACTATTCAATAATAATGTTGAGAAGTTCTCTTTTAGAGATTGAGAACGATCACACTACCGTGGTCGGGTCGTATCAGCGGTCTTTCAAAACCCGATGTCAACCCTAAACCCAACGATGAAAGTTGGTGAACAAATCATGGAAGGGATGTTGATCAACAAGATCGTTAAGAATAAAAAAGAAGCTTACGCACGTGCTGTTGAATTCTTAAAACTAACCAAGATCTCAGACCCTGAAGCAGTGATGAAACTTTACCCACACGAGATGAGTGGGGGGATGATTCAAAGAGTGGTGATTGCTGCAATCGTTTCACTTGAACCTAAGATCTTAGTAATGGACGAACCAACCACAGCACTAGACCCAACTGTTCAAGCATTAGTTTTAGATGTTATCAAAGACTTACAACAAAAACTAAACTTATCAATCGTGTTCATTACCCACGACTTGGGAGTGGTTGCTTCAATTAGTGATTACATCTCAATTATGTATGCTGGTCAGATCATTGAAGAAGGAACAGCACAAGAGATCTTAAAATTCCCTCAACACCCATACACTTGAGGGTTAATCTTAAGTATGCCAGATCTAAACCAAGGTGATCGTTTAGCAACGATCCGTGGATCTGTACCATCTAACCTAAATAATATTGTTGGTGATGCATTTGCAGTTAGAAATGACTATGCACTAGGGATTGACTTCGTTGAAGAACCTAAGTTCTATTGGGTTTCACCAACCCACCGGGTGAAATCAGCATTATTAGATGAAAGAACTGAAAAATACACCCCACCAAAACACATTCAAGAATTGTGAGATTCATTTAAAGCTAGCTAATTATGAGTACAGTTGAAAACAAAAAAGATTCTAAACCATATATTGAAGTTAAGAAAAAACTGTTATTTTTTAAGAAACGTTATGCCAGATTCAATACCCCTGGGATTGAAGAGATGCTAAAAGTTCCTGAAAACAAAGAAGTTTTAGCTTCATTACGTAATGTTGATATCACTTATGGAGTGGGATCTAAAGCGTTTAGAGCCGTAGTGGATATGAATCTAAATATCTACACTGGTGAAGTGCTAGGTTTAGTGGGTGAATCTGGTAGTGGAAAATCAACGATTGGTCGAGCAATCATCGGATTAGTACCACACAGCTTTGGTAAGATTAATATCCTTGATAAAACTTTACCCCAAAAGATGACTCGTGGTTTTAAATTTGGTAAAGCTTTAAAAGAATATAAGGAGATTGAAAAGTTCATGGTTAATAAAGTGCAGATGATCTTCCAAGATCCTGCTAACTCACTTAACCCCCACGTGAATGTGGAAAGTATCGTTTCAGAAGGTTTAACGAACTTAAAAAATGCCAAAGAGATCTATCTTTATAATATTGATCAAGATGTGATTAAACACGTTTATGAACAATGATTAGATCAGAACGATCCCCAAATTAAGCAAGCATTCTATGGTGGTTATGAACACAAACTAGAAGAACTAATTAATAAAGACGAAATTACTGCATATGATGCGATCTATCACGGCTTTATTAATAAGCTTAAAGAGTTTAACCAACTAAATGAAGCGGTTGCATACTTAACTAAAGAACAAGAAAAACGTAACGAACTAAATAAGTTAAGTGAAGTTGATTGTAAAAAGATCTTAGTAAGAAATATCTTAGCTTCAGTAGGACTAGATGAATCAGTCCTAAAACGTTACCCACTAGAGTTTTCTGGTGGTCAACAACAACGGATTGGGATCTCACGAGCTGTGGTCTTAAGACCTAGACTGTTGATTGCTGATGAACCGATCTCAGCACTTGACGTGTCAATTCAAGCTCAAGTTGTTAATATCTTTAACGACTTAAAAAGAAAGTTCAATCTAACGATCTTATTTATTGCGCACGACTTAAGAATGGTGGAATACATCTCAGATCGGATCGCAGTAATGAACAAGGGAAGATTACTTGAAGTGGGGACTACTCAAGAGATTATGAAAAACCCACTACACCCTTATACGAAATCATTATTAGATGCTGTACCATCAATAGCTGGTCATAAGGGTAGTTTGGTTGGTTATAAATATGATCCAAGTATCCACGGATATGATCATAATAACCAACCAGTCTGACAAAAAGTTAATGATAACCACTTTGTTTTAGCTACTGATCAAGAGCTAGCAGACTGAAAACAAGGGAAATATCAAGAAGCTTAAGATCAAATAGCCAACGTAAATCTTTACGTTGATTTTTTTATCTATTACCCCTAATTCCAAAATAAATTTATACATCTTTTTAAGATCGGTGTATAATTAACTCGTTACTATGTTAAGAACTAACCAAAGATTAACTCAAAGTTTTGACAAGATTAATAAGCAAACGTTTAAGAAGAATAAGTGTAATTCTTCTAGTTTTGTATTAACAATATTGTTACGACCAAGCTTGAGTCGGATGAGTAGTTCTAGTATTGAATCATAGATTTGTATCGATTGCTTATCCAAAACCATAATAACCAAATAAAGCAATCGTTTGAAGTTTAAAAACTAAGATCATAAAGTAAATTATCGTGATTGCTTGCCAATCACGATTTTTCTTTTTAAGCGATCAATAACATAATAACTAAGGAAAAAATTAAGAAAGATTAGAATCGCAATGAGATATAGAAATAAAACCATAATCAAAATAGGATCGTTACTTTCGTTTGCTGTTTTATCAACAAGTGCTTTAGCATCTTGTGTTAATAACAGCACAAACAATGATTTTGCTAGAGGATATGTTTTTGAAAATAACGATAACGTTAAAATTAAGGCAGCAGACGGGATCAGAGATCTAGCTTTAAATAAAGAAAGCTTTGTTAAAGCTTTAGAAAATATGGGAGCAACTAAAGCTAATCCATGAAGAATCATTGACAAGTCATTAAGCATAACAACACTAACCGATGACCAAAGAACGATGATTAATAATAAGACTGCTGCTTTAAGATCTTTATCTGATGGCTTAATCGAATATGATTTTCGTTTAAGAGGTTCTACGACACCTTCTGTTAGCGAGTACTTTCTTAGAGCTAATACGACTGCTGGTACCTACTTTTGAACTGTGGACTATCCTGCGGTTGGTTCGTTCATTGAAGGTTGAATTGCCAACACCAAAGGTGCTAAAGTTGATCAATATTTAGTTCAAAGAATAATTGATGTAGCTAATAATCCTGCAGCTTATGTACAAGAATACACCCAACAATATGTTGATCTAACTGCATCTTTAGCTAAAGCAATTATTAAAAGTAATTTAACCCAATTAAAAGCACCAACGATGCCAGCAGCTACTGAAGGTGAACCAGCACAATCATCATCAGCTAGTGATATGGATTATTTGAATATATTTAAAGGTAAAACACTAGCAGAGGTTTTAACAACCAATCAAACTACACTTGATAATTTCCAAAATTCAATTGGTAAGTATTTAGGAGAATGAACAGCAAGTAACACTCCGCGTGCGTTGTATCTGAACTCTTTCTTAGATGATCAGTTCTCATTTATTCCATTACCTTCTTCAAACAATACAACAATTAACCACCTATTAGTTAAAAGTCCAGAATGAAAAATTCGAACTGATTGAAAAGCAGGAGAACTTTTATTAAGAGACTCAAATGGTCCAGCTAACCAAGGGTTTGTTAGTGAATTGCCTGAGAACCCAGCTGAAGGTGAGGAGCTTGCGCTTCAAAAAGCCTTTTCACCTGGAAATACTTCAAATTTCCCAGGCTCATTCTCATACTTAATTTCATCTGAAACAACTGGTGAGATTAATTATGATGCAAACACTAGAACAAGAACTTCTAATCTTACTGGAACTTATAAACTAGAAGGTGCTAAAGGAGTAAAACTTTATGATGCTAATGATAAATTATTAGCAGTTGTTCTACGTCCGACAACGGGTACTGGTGCTGAGATGTGAGCTAAAAGTGTTGAAGATCAAGCTAAAAAAGAAAATCCACATGTTTATATCTCAAAAACAGGTGTGGTTGATCCTGAAGTTGATAGCAATTTACAAAAATACATTGATCAAGCAGTTAGATATGACTGATTGATCGATCACAATGTGAAATGAACTGATCAAAATGAAAACCCTGTAGCCAGTTTATCTGGTCGTGACTTTGAAAGAGGGCTTGAATCGTTCTGATTAGCAGCTGGAATAGACTACACTGTTAATGGTTATCTTTTAGATCTATTAGGTGTTGATCTAGAAAAATCAGTTAACGGGACAGTTTCAGATAGTAATGGCAAAGTTACTGTAACACCAGGAACTGAGAAAATCACTTCTTCAACTTATGATATTGGTAAATTCACAAGTACGGATGACACATTTAGAATCTATCTAAAACAACCTTATGCGTTTGCTATGCAAACCTTTAAAATTAGTTTCCTAACACCGATGCCTTACTGAGATACTCGAGTAAGAGCTTTAAGAATCTCAGGTCAAGCTGATAGTACTGTAAGTAATCTTGGTACTACAAACACCGAATTCAAAACTACTGCTAGCACTAACTGAACTGAAGGAACTGTACCAGGTGAAATAATGGTTAATGCCGACTCGTCAATCGATAAAGAAAAAACAGGATGAACTAAATTATTTGGTTATATCAGCGCATCTGATAGTAGCCAAAACCTAAACAATGCATACTATTCTGGTTCATACTATCTAAGTGCTTATTCTGCTAACCAATTCACCCAAACTTATAACCCGAATTATCAAAAAGCATTTAGTGCAGATTATTATGCTAATAAAACTCCTGTACAAAAAGCTATTACCAACTTTGGTGGTAAGAGAAGCGCAGATATAATCTTCCAAGGTTATCGTGATGATGATTCAAGTCCAACTCAGCTTACTGTGCCTAGAAGTAGTATCACCAGCGCCTCAACTACTGCTAGATACAGACAGTTCTATTGATCATCTCAAGTAACGACTCCTTCTTCACAGATGAACTACACTGTTTGAGCTGCTAGCCCACAAGGTGGTGAGCCTGAATATCAAGATGCTGTAACCAGAAATATCTTTAGAAATTGAAACAGTGATGATTCAAGAATCATCCGTGCTGGAATCGTTAACTTAATTAATTGATACAGACTAGCACAAGTTGTCCAAAGTCGGGGAACGTTCCAATACACTTCAATTCCATATCGATCACTAACTGATAATACTTTATTTGCTACAGTTCCATTACATGATGCTGTTTTAGCGATTCAAGAAAACAAACTGCCAGCGGCATTTAAAGTAAATGGTTATAGTGGTTCATTAAGAAGACCATATTCTGATTTTCAACCAACAAGAACTAATAATCAAAACAACTAAAAAAATAGTTTATTATAATTTTTATGATCGTTTTTTAGTAGATTTTTCATCTACTAAAAAAGTTGATGAACAAAAAACTAAGGTTAACTTAGTTATTTGTTCTTTTATGTAAGAAAACAATGCTAACTTATATTTTAAAAAGAATTGGTTTTGCAGCACTAGCCGTTTTCATTCTTTTAACACTAACATATTTATTAACAGGGTTATTGCCCTATTTACCAATCAGCCCTGGACAAAATGAATCCCCAGCTGCTTTCCAAAGAAGGGTTGATGCACTTGGTTTTAATGAACCGATCATTGTTAGGTATGGCAAATACCTTCATGATCTGTTTGTGAATCATTCACTAGGATAGTATTATTCAAATAGTGCGATTAATATTGGGCAATGGTTTTTTGAAACTGTGCCTAATACACTGTTGATAACTGCAATATCATTTGTAATCTCAATTATCTTAGGGGTTAGTTTTGGGGTGTTGTCAGCTGTGTATCGCGGTAAAGCGCTTGATACAACCCTTAGTACTTTATCTGTGGTCTTTGTCTCTGTGCCAAGCTTTGTGATCGCGATCGTTCTATTAATTATTTTTAGAAACACCGGGGTTCCAACAAGATATGTCGCACCTGGATCAAATGGTTATACGGTTGGGCGGTTTATTGCTTCATTAACCTTACCGATCTTATCGTTAAGTTTGGGTGGGTTTTCAAGCATGACTTATTACATGAGAAATGAGATGGTTGAAGTCTTACAACAAGACTACATCAAAACTGCCAGATCAAAAGGGTTAAGTGAGTCTGCAATCATCTTTAAGCATGCTTTTAGAAATGCTTCAATCCCAATCTTGTCGATCATTGTTCCTTCAATCTTGGGATTAATCTCATCTTCATTTATTATTGAAACGTTCTTCAGTGTTCCAGGGACAGCATCCTTATTAGTTGCTGCAATCCAAAGAAACGAAGTTAATATGTTAGCTTTCCAAGTGTTGTTCTTTTCTTCACTTGGGTTCTTGTTACAGATCTTATTAGATTTCATCTACACATTAGTAGATCCAAGAATCCGGTTAGCTGAAGCTAATTCGTTTATCTTCATTCGTTGGATCCACAATAGTATTGTTAGAAACAAAACCAAAAAACTATGAGCCTTGGTTAATGAAACCAACGCTTATGTCTTATCAAAAGATAAGGATCAATCTTTAATTGATTCAATTAAAGATAATAATGATCTATCTAAACACAAAGTTGTGGTTGATAAGAAATTTGGCTTGCCAACTAATATCGAATACTTAATTCTTGAAGGTAGGCTGTATAAGTTAGAGAAAGCACTAGGTTAAACAGATGACAATATCAGAATTAAGTAAGAACTATCAATTTGAGAAAGAACTGTTTGATCGAGTGGATGCTAACGAACAATTAAGTAAACAAAGTTTGGTGATCGGTAAACCAACTAACTATATTGTTGAGATTATCAAACGGTTTTTTAAAAACACAGCTGCTGGAGTTTTTAGTGTTTTATTAATTATCATCGTTCTATTATCAATTATTGCACCACTAGTGTCACAATACAGTGCGACCCAACCCCTGGGAATTGATGAGATCTATTTCAACTTACCACCTAGGATCTTTGGAACTAATCCCACCAAAGATCTAATCATCCCAAGAGATCTCTTATTTATTTATGATGGGACGATTGTAAGTGAAACTGATATGGGTAATAATACCGTTTTAATTAGGTTTCACCCATATATGTTAGAAGAGTTAAGAAACGTTTATCCGATCTTGGGAACAACTCAAGGTGGGGTGGATGTTTGGACTAATCTGTGACAAGCGATGGCAGCTTCATTACAATCAGCACTAGTTGTGGCTGTGTTTGCAAGCTTAATCGGGGTGATTTATGGTGCTATCTCTGGTAGTTTTGCTGGGAAATGAATTGATACGGTAATGATGCGAATCGTGGAGATTATTGGTGGGTTACCTTCAATCATCTTAATCATTATCTTGGCACAGATCTTTGTTAGGACCCGATCTACTTCTGGTGGAAACTTAAGTATTGGTTCAATTAATGCGGCTTTAATTGCTTTATATTGAACTGGACCAGCTCAAGTGACTAGAATTTATATTGTTAAATCTAAGGATGCTGAGTATGTTCAAGCTGCTAGAACACTTGGAGCTAGTCAGTGAAGAATTATCTTTTATCACCTTATTCCCAATATCTCTGGTCGGTTAGCTGTGATCTTTGTTAACTTTATTCCAGTGGCAATCTTTGTTGATGCAGGGTTAGTTTTCTTAGGACTTAAATCAAGTCAAGATATTACGTTAGGAACGATCTTATCATCAACATATCAAAACGTGTCACCAGATCTATTACATATCTCCTTACCACCGATTGTCGTCTTTTCATTATTTACGATCTCATTACAGATTATTGCTAATGCAATCAATGATGCTGTCGATCCAAGAATCATAGGTAGAAAATAATGCGCTTTAAAGAACGATATTTGGTCAGTGATCCTAATAAGAAACTAAAACCAGGTTATATGGTTGATATTGATAATCTCAACGTTTCTTTTAAAACTAAAGATGGGATGCTTCAAGCTGTTAGGGGAGTTTCAATCTCAGCTAAAGAAGGTCAGATCATCGGGATTATTGGTGAATCTGGTAGTGGGAAATCAGTTTGTGTTAAATCCTTAATTGGGTTTAATGATAATTCCAAAATTACGGCTGATAACTTAAATCTTTATGATATTGATATCACTAAGATTAAAAACCGCGATTGGTGCCATTTAAGAGGTGAACACGTGACATATATCCCTCAGGACCCATTGATGTCACTAAACCCAACTAAGAAGATCGGTGCACAGATTAAAGAAGCTTTGGTGATCGCTGAAAAAAGAAGGTACCGCCAAGAAGTTGAACAGCTTAAAGATCAATATCTAAAACAAAAACAAGAGTTAGAAAAAACCAACTCTAATAGTGCTGAACTATTCAAACATCTTGAACAATTAAGAGTTGATCATCTAACTAAACTTAAAGAAGCCAAAGATAAATATCGTAACGAAAAAAGCGCAAAATCAATTAAAACTAAGATCTATCAGATCTTAGAATTTATTGGTATTGTTGATATCAAAAATAAGATCAATGCTTATCCACATGAGTTTTCAGGTGGGATGAGACAAAGAATCGTGATTGGGATTGCGATTGCTTCTAGACCAAAATTAATTATTGCAGATGAACCAACAACAGCGCTTGATGTAACGATCCAAGCTAAGGTATTAGATCTGATTAAACGAATTAATCAGATCTACAAGATTACGGTTATTTTTATCTCACATAATATCGCATTGGTGGCAAACTTTTGTGACTATATCTATGTGATGTATGCGGGTAAGATCGTTGAACAAGGTAATATTGATGATATCTTTTTAGATCCACGCCACCCTTATACGTGGGCGTTAATCTCTTCAATTCCCGACGAGGGAATTGAAGGTAAACTAAGATCCATTCCAGGTTCAGCTCCAAATCTAATCTCACCACCTAAAGGAGATGCGTTTGCTGCTAGAAATGAATACGCAATTAAGTTAGATTTTAATAGCCAACCACCATTAATTGAGATCACTAATACCCATAAGGCTGCAACTTGATTATTACACCCAGATGCGCCTAAGATTGAGTTACCTGAATTGGTTAAACAAAAGATTGAAACCTACAAGAAATCACTATCAGATTTAGCTAATATTCATGATAAAGATAAAACCCCTGAAGTAGTTTATAACGTATTTGATATTAGAGAGAAGAAGATCGATGAGTAATAAAAAAGACGAACAAGTTAAAACATTATTAGATGTCGCTAATTTATCAGTAGTTTTCAACTCTAGGGGTTCTCAGTTTACTGCTGTTGATAACGTTTCTTTTAAAGTTAATAAGGGTGACTTCTTTGGGATTATTGGTGAGTCTGGTAGTGGGAAATCAACGATTGGTAAGACCCTAGTTAGACTAAATAAACTTAGTGGGGGGATGATTAATCTTGATGGTCGTTTAATTGGGAATAAGAAATTATCGCGAGCTGATAAGTCGTGATTACACCAAAATGCTCAGATGATCTTTCAAGATCCAATGAGCTCACTTAACCCGATTAAGACGGTGTTAAAGTTGGTGGCTGAACCAATTATGATTAATAAGATGATTCATAAGAAAACCAAAGCGCTTTATCAAAAGATCACTTATATCAAACCTTATTTTCATTACGTTTTTCAAGCTAGAGAATTTGATCTAACCAATCAGTATCAAAGAAATTATTATCAAAAACTAACTGATCAATATCAGCAAGCAATTAATCAGATTAATAATTTCCAGTTAAGTTCATCTGATTTTACTACTGGTTATAAAGAACTAGTTTTCTTATTAGATGATTGATCTGAAAAAGTTCAAAGCAATATCGAATTATCTAAGAAATATTTCTCAGATTATAAGAAGATCATTGATGATTACATCTTAGATTATGATCTAAAAAAATATGATCCGATCGATCTAGAATTTGATCAAGCTAAACTTAATCAAAGTAATAAAGCTAAGATCTTAAAGTATTCCCAACCTGTTTTAGATCTTAAAGAGAAAAAAGTAGCTAAAAAAGCTTTATACAAACAAACAATTAAAGAGTTTAATGAGCTTTATCTGTTTAGAAATTTCTCAGAACTATTAAGTTGATTAACAACCGTTGAATCTGAAGTAAAAAGTTTTAAATACAAGATGATAATGGCCAATAAGCCATTAGATTATGTTTATGCTGGAATCAATTATTATTGGAAAAAAGCTGAACTTAATATCATTAAATTAATTAAGAAAGATAAGTTTTTTGAAAAAGAGAATCTTGATCTATTAATTAAGAAAATTAACGGTCATTTTGCTGATATTTTCGAACCACTTGTTAGTATTGTAATCAACTTTTCAGTTGAATTAAATCAAGATATCTTAAAAACTCATAAGTTAACTAATCAAGCCAATACTTATTTAGATCTAGCTAAAAGATTGTTCCATTCGATTGATCGTGAGCTTGATCTTAAAAAAGTTAATGAAACGATCAATCAGATCAGTTCATTAATTAATTTACATAACTATCTTGTTGATGCTAATTATTTAGATCGTAGTTTTGATCAATGAAAAAATGATATTTATAAAAACTTTGACGTTTAATCAATGAGATTAATCAACACAAACAAGAATCAAAACGGATCGTTAATGAAAAGAATGTTGATCTTTTCAACCTGAAAAAAGAGATCAAACAATTAAACCATGAGATTAGTGAAAATTACCAATCATATCAAATTAGTAATAAATCTGATTCTATTAATCAGCTTGAACAACTTAAAAAAGTTACGTTAGATAAAAAAACCAAACGTGATCAAGCAATCCAAGATTATAAGAATAAATTACCAGAGATCTATGCTAACCGTAATAACTTAACTCAAGAAGTTAAAAAACTAGAAGAAACTTATCTAAGCACCAAGCATCGATTCCATAAATTGGTAAAAGAAAAGATCCATCATTTAGCTAGAACTAATCACTGACACAATAAAGATCTTAAGGTCTTAATTGCGGCAATTAAATTACGTTTTAAATCAATGGATGCTGTTGATTTTGAACATAAAGTAACCACTAAAGATAAGAATATTTACCGTAATTTATTCTTAAAATTGCCAAAATGATTAAATTGAATTTACTTATTTCCATTAAGATCAATCTTAATCCGTGATAAGGTGTTTGATGCATTAAACCAAGTTGGGTTAAAACCTGAACATGCTTATCGATACCCACATGAATTTTCAGGTGGTCAACGTCAAAGAGTGGTGATTGCTAGAGCGTTGATTACAGACCCTCAGATCGTGATTGCTGATGAACCGATCTCAGCACTAGATGTTTCGATCCAAGCACAGATCGTAAACATCATGAAAGAGATGGTTGAAAAACGTGGTGTAACTTTCTTGTTTATTGCCCACGACCTATCGATGGTTAACTATGCTTGTGAGAATGTGATCATTATGCACCGCGGTAAGATCCTAGAACGTGGAAACGTTGATAAGATCTTTAAAAACCCGATCCACCCATACACGAAATCATTAATGAAAGCTTCACCTAAACTGTCTAATATCCATTTAGATCTAGCTTCATTTGATGAAGGGCTTAACTATTACAAAGATTATTCAGTAATTAATAAACCATCATTTTATCAAGTGTCTGATAATCATGAGGTGTTCTGTACGAAAGAGCAATTTGATTTATGGGTAAATCAAAAGCGCTAAAAACTGGTTATAACCACTATTCAAGTAAGTATGTTAATTCGTTAAATAAGAACGATTTAACAGACGATAAGATTAACAATACAATCAACCAAAAAGGCCTAAAATACCCTAGGGGCTGATTTGGTTTTTCTTTTTGTTTGATTATTGTGGTTATTGCTTTATTTCTTTTAATCATTGTTAAAAGAAATGTCCCACCAAAAACTCAAATCTTGGATGCAACAACGATCTCAAGTGGAATCGGTTTTTTATTCCATGCAGTTGGTTTTATTAACCGGCAAAAGATCTTTATGATGTTAAAGTTTAAGTTTAAAAAACTTGAACTGTTCTTTAGTTTAAAAAAACAACGGGAAAAACGCGATTTTTTATACGACCACAACAATGCGACGAACTACATTAAAAGCTATGAAGATTATCTAACTTATGCAGTTGAAAAAAACAAAGCATCGTTTAAAGTTTTTTATATTAGCTTTTTAATCTATGCAATCTGATTTCTAGCGTCAGTAATAATTTCTTTTAGTTTATTTTAAAAAATGTTAAAATTTTTAGGATCTAATTGGGAGCATACTCAAGTGGTTAAGAGGACACCCTGCTAAGGTGTTAGATCAGCAATGGTGCGTGGGTTCGAATCCCACTGCTTCCGCCATTAATAAGTTAATTTTAAATATAAAAGTAGTTCTAAATTAAAGAACTACTTTTTATTATTTATAAAGGTGTTTTTTGTGATAAAAAACATTAAGCTAGCAAGTAATCAATACTCACATTGCTCAAATCCACTTGGCAAATTTCCTAATTTTTATTTATAATAAATATAATTAAATCAAGAATGAATTTTGATTCAGATCGCTCTTGCTTTAATTTAGAAAAGCTGTGTAATCACTTTTAAATTAAAAGTTAACACAACTCATTGTTAATAAGCATAATTAATTCTTCCTGGAATTCAGTTTATTACCTGATATAAAATGACAAACAAACCTTTGTTTTTTTTATTAGTATCTCTTGTTTATTAACTAGCTAAAAAAATAAAAGTAGTTCTAGCGCCCTCTAGAACTACTTCTTATTTTTTATAAGATTATTTGCTTGCGCAATTATTTTTTGCAAGTGCAATCTTTGCAAGTGCATTTGTTTTTGCATTTGCAACTACATTCGTTTTTAAAAAGCATAGTTAATTCTTCCTCCTACTAATTTTATACACCTCATAAAAAATAAGTGGTCAAATTTCAATAGACTAACCTTTTTCTTATTATTAGATTTCGCTTAAAACGTGAGACAATCAAACAATAATCCGATATAATCAAAGAGATTTTTTATTATATTAGAATTTGATAAGTTGTTATGGCATCAATTATTCACGCAAAAGACCTTAGAAGTGGTCATACATTTACTTTAGATGGCAAAATTTATTTGGTGATTGAAAACTCATTTAACAAAACCGCAATGCGCGAAGGCATTGTTAAATGTAAAGTGAAAAATTTACGGACTGGTTCGATTACTACAGAAGTATTAACCGGGATGAAACTAGAACAAGCTAACATTGAAAAAGTAAAAATGTCGTTTGTTTACCAAGATCAAAACAGTTTTGTTTTCATGAACAATGAAACTTATGAACAGATCGAAGTACCTGCTAAGTTACTAGAGTATGAAAAGAATTTCATTACTGAGAACACTGAAGCATTAATCATGCGTTATGAAGATGAGATCTTAGGGGTAAATTTACCTGACCAAGTTGTGATTGAGATCGATTATGCTGAAGACGCAGTACAAGGGAATAGTGTTAATAATGCACTAAAAAAAGCGACTTTAGTTACTGGTTATGTAATTGAAGTTCCCCAGTTTATTAAGTCCAAAGAAAAAGTAATCGTATCAACGGTTGACGGTAAATATGTCTCAAGAGCAAACTAATATCAAAAGTATCCTTTATAACAAGTTTGGTAGTATCAAGATAACTGATAAAGCTTTTAGAAGCTTTATCAAAAATAAGATTGATACTTATCTTGAAAATAACAAGGTGATCGAACTAATTAAAGTTGATCTTTATCATTTTTATGATGATACGAACGCTCAGATTAATATTTATGTCAAGTATCTAAAAAAGAAATATGATAATAAGTTGATTAAGAATCTGTCAAAACAGATTACTAATGCGATCAATGTTGAACTGGGTTTAGTGATTACTTCTGTTAATTTTATCCAACAATTCTAATGAAAAAACAAGCTAACCAAAGATCGCAGTACCAGATTAGGTATGATCGCTTAACTTTTATCTATCAAGCATTATTGCTTGATCTAAATCTTGATGAGATCTATCAAGCGATCAGTCAGTTAGAAGATCTTAAAGATCAAGAGTTTTTAACGAACTGAACTGGGTTGATTAATCAAGTTCCCACAATCGTTTCAGCTCACTTAAAAGAAAGTTGGAGTTGAAACCGCCTTGATTACATGATTAAAGCATTATTTAATCTGGTAATTACTGAAGCTAAAGTGTTAAAAACTGAGAAGGCAATTTTAATCTCTCAAGCAACCAAACTCATCCAAGAGTATGGTGATCTTAACAGTATTAAATTGGTTAGTGCAATTTTAAACAAGGTGATTTAAGCTATGATGAAGTGAAAAAAATGAAGAAACCATTACATTACTTTTTTAGCTAACCTATTTGTTTTCATTGGTTTTAGTATTAATGCAATCTTACTTCGAGAGATCAACCCAATTGATAATAGTAGAGTTGCACTAAGCCCTGAGATCATGATTATCACCGCACTGATTGGTGGGTTATTGGGGATTGCTTTTATTGGGTTTGATATCAAGTTTTTTATCAAGGATTTCTTTTATCAGAAATTTCATTACGATAAAAAATACACCAGAATGTATATCGGTGGGATCTCAGTTTATCTATTTAACATCATCCTTGGGATGTTGTTTGTAGTCTTATCAGTTTATTTTTATCGTCAAGCAGATCTGACTAGTGCGAACAGCTTAGTAACTAATTTCACGATCACAAGAAATCTAATTTACATCTCAATTGGGATCACTAGTGCAATTACGATCGTCAACTTTGTCATTATTCGATTAGCACGACTGTTTATTGAACAAGCACTAGATAAAAGAAAAAACAATACTGATGAAAACCCTAAACCAGTTAATAGTGATGATAAGTCAGTAATCATCTCATTTGATCAGAACAACAATCTGGTTAAAGAACAACCAGTTGGGCCAAAAGCTGATCAAAAACCATCAGGTGGATTAAATGAACTTTAAGGTTTAATTAGTTTCATCACTTCTTTAAGATCTAAGATATTGACCTTATTAGTTTTAAACCCAAAACCTTCTTTAGTCGCATATTTAGGGATTATATGTAAGTGAAAGTGAAACACTTCTTGACCAGCAATCGATGCTTGATTAGATAAATAATTATAACCGTGAACATTTAGATCTGAACGATCTAAAAGCTTCACGACTTCTTGAGCAAGATCAGTCACAGCATGCATCTCTTCTTTAGGAGTGCGACTAAAATCTTGGTGGTGCTTTTTAGGAATCACTAGGGTGTGTCCGTTTGATACAGGAAAAGCATCTAAAAAAGCGATTGCTAAATCGTTTTGCGCCACTACATGAGCTTGGATTTCGTTATTAATAATCTTACAAAAGACACAATTAGTCGTTGTCATATTGATTTTCTCTAAACTGTTGGTAAACAAATATTAATATAATAATAATATTAATTTTATATGGTTAATGATAATAGTACAGTAATTTTAGCAAAATTGTCGAATTACCTTTCTAACCTAAATAATGCTAAAGTAAAAGAGCATTGTTCTTTAATAAAAAAGCAAAATAGTTTTGCCACCAGCAGTTTTGCTTTTTTATTTCTAAGTGCTTTTTTAGGTTTATTACTAACAGTTAATGTCTTTGTTATTATTTGGACTTCTTATCATCAAAAGATCGATTATGATGATCAAGAAGCTGTCAAACTATTATTAACACAGTTTGAGACAAACTGATTAATTAGTAAGGTGTTAGTTAGTTTATTATTAATCAGTTTAGTCATTTTAATTAGCTTAATCTGTTTTGGTTATTATTTTAACAACTACAAACAGCTAGACACACCAATTAAAGAGATTAAAAAACCGGTTAATTTTATTAACCGGATTAGTTTGGTCTGTGCTTGTTTTGCGATCTTTTTAGTCTCGTTTGGATATTTCACCTTCTTTATTTATTCAAATGATTATCATAATGCGATTAAGAGAAAACAAGCATTTGATTATATGCTTAAACCCGATTCGATCGTTAATACGAAAACGTTGATTAGTGCGATCTTAGGGATCTCATTTTGTTTGGCACTAATTCTGTTGATCGCTTCATTCTTAGTTTATAGTGTGTTTAGTGTGCAATACAATTATTTTAGTTCACTAGATAAGTTAAGAAGAGCGATCATTAAATTAAATGCGCAAACAAAACTAGAAGAAAAAGTTCAAGTTTCAACCAAGATTAATGTTGAAGCTGAACCGATTAAAGAAGAAGTTAAAGTTGAACCAACTCAAACAACTAAGATCAACCAAGAAGCTGATCTTAATGATTTATTTAAAAAGTTTAATAAGCAACCTTTTAATAAATCAGCTACCCAAACCCAATCAGTTGAGCCAAATATTCGAACTAACCAAGTAGATGATTCTACAGTTAAGGCTCAACAAACTACAGAATACGTTTGAAATACCCAACAAGCTAATCCAACTCAAGAAACTCAAGTTAATAATAATCAAAATCCAACTAGTTCATTAAAAGATATCTTTAAAAAGATGAACAGTTACACTAAAACTGAGACTGTTAATAATCAAACAGGACCAGTTGAACAAGAAGTTAACCAAACTAGTTCGACATCAACAACTAATGTTAGTCCAGCTGATCTATATAAAAATATCTTTAAGTTTAAATCACCATTATGAGCAACTAACGAGATTAATAATCAAAAAGAAACAAGTTCAGTTGATGAGAATAATACCCCTAAACAAGAAGATTATGGGATTGGGGTTAAATCAATTAACCAAGCAGAAAAACAAAAAGAAGAATTAAAGAACTTATTTAAGAAAATTAAAGATTCTAAGGAATAAATTTAGGTAATAAAAAAAGCTAATCTGATCAGTAGACCGAAAAGTTTCTACTGATCAGATTTATATTTTTATAGATCGTTTTATCAACTAAAAAAAACTTTTCTGGTTTATTTAAATACCACAAGAAAAAAACTTGCGAATATCTTTATAGATTTGTTTTTATTTTTATAAAATAAATAAAGAAATCATTTCAATAAAAAATAACAAAAAGAAGAAAATAAAATGGCAAAGACAAACAGTACTAGCAAAAACAATAAATTAGAAATAAAGAGTGTTTTTGCATACCAAGCATTTGATTCAAGAGGTTTTCCTACAGTTGCTTGTGAAGTTGTTTTAAACGACGGATCTAAAGGATTATCAATGGTTTCATCTGGTGCTTCAACTGGTGAAAAGGAAGCTTTAGAATTAAGAGATGGTGGCACTAAATATCATGGTAAAGGTGTAACTAAAGCTGTTAATAATATTAACAAAAAGATTGGTCCAAAAATCTTAGGTGTTGATGCTACTTTACAAACTCAGATCGATGAGTTCATGATTGAATTAGACGGTACTAAGACTAAAGCTAAATTAGGTGCAAATGCAATCTTAGCAGTATCAATGGCTGTATGTAGAGCAGCTGCTAAATCATTAAATCTACCTTTATATCAATACATTGCTAAGAAAGTGGCAAAAGTTAAGGGTGCTGATTTCATCTTACCAGTTCCTATGTTAAACGTAATTAACGGTGGAGCTCACGCTGATAACACAATCGACTTCCAAGAGTTCATGATTATGCCAGTTGGTGCAAAAACGATGGCTAAAGCGTTACAAATGGCTAGTGAAGTGTTCCACTCACTACAAAAACTACTTAAAGCTAAGAAGTTTAACACTAACAAAGGTGATGAAGGTGGTTTTGCGCCTAACTTAAAATCAGCTGAAGAAGCACTTGATTTAATGAGTCAAGCAGTTGTTGATGCTGGGTATGCTTTAGGTAAGGATGTTGCGTTTGCACTTGACTGTGCAGCTAGTGAATTCTACAGCAAAGAAAAGCAAGCTTATGTCTTTAAAAAAGCAGTAAAAGCTGGAATTCTTTCTGAAGAAAAAGGTACTAAAACAACTGAACAATTAATTAGTTACTTAGAAGATTTAACTAAGAAATATCCAATCGTTTCAATCGAAGATGGTTTAGATGAAAACGACTGAAAAGGGATGGAATCACTAACTAAAAAGATCGGTAAGAAAGTACAGATCGTTGGTGATGACACTTACTGTACAAACCCTGAATTAACTTCTAAGGGTGTTTCATTATCAGCGACTAACTCAGTATTAATTAAGTTAAACCAAATCGGAACATTAACTGAAACGATCCAAACAATTAATATTGCTAAAAAAGCAAACTGAACGGCTGTAGTTTCTCACCGTTCAGGTGAAACTGAAGATGCTTTCATTGCTGATTTAGCTGTAGCTCTAAGTACAGGTCAGATCAAGACTGGTTCAATGTCACGATCTGAAAGAATTGCTAAATACAACCGTTTATTAGCAATTGAAATGCAATTAGGTAATAAAGCTAAATATCTAGGAAGTAAAACTTTCTATAACCTAAGCACACCTGCTGCAACACCTAAAAAGAGTCCAGCTAAAAAAACAACAAAAGCAAAATCAAAAAAATAATTTTATAATTAACTCATAACTAACTTAGACAAAAATAAGAAGTTCAATCCAAAAACTTCTTATTTTTAATTTTGAAACTGAATTATGAACCAGATATATCCTTGAAAAGAGTTTATTGCAAAAACCCTAAAAGCGATGGGGATTCATGAACCAACAAAGATTCAAAAAGAAGCAATACCACCACTACTTAAGCAAAAAAACCTGATCGGTGTTGCACCTACTGGAACAGGTAAAACATTGGCATTTTTATTGCCAATCTTACAAAATCTAGATTTTGCCCAAAATCTGATTCAAGCCGTAATTATCGTGCCAACTAGAGAATTAGCTAATCAAATTAAGAGTGTTTTAGCCAACTTTGTAAAAACAAACAAAGCGATCAGAATCAAATCATTTGTTGGGAGCACACAATTTGATGAACAGATTATTAGTATTAAAAACAACCCGCCACATATCTTAATCTCGACTCCAAGTCGCTTTAATCAAGCGATCGATCACGCTGTTAATTGAAACTTAAAATCAACTAAGTACTTGATCTATGATGAGATCGACATGATGATCGACCAAGGTTTTTTTAGTGATCTAATTAAAACCCAGGAATATATCTTTAATGCTAATAAAAAAGTTAGTATTGCAGCATTTAGTGCAACATTACACCTTGATGCGATCAACAAGATTAAGCGCTTTATTAAAAATGCCACTCCGATTAATGTTTCAGATTCAATCTGGGTGAATGAAAAGATTAAACACTATCTGATCAAAAACAAGAGTTTAGACAAATTAGATTCTTTGCATGCAGTAATTAAAAATATTGATCCTTATCTGTGTTTAATCTTTGTTAATAAGATTAAAGATATTCCCCCAATACAAAACTGATTTGAACAAAACCAGATTGGTTTTGCTACTTTACACGGAAAACTAGATAAAAGAGTAAGAAAACAACAATTTGATCTGATCAAAAACAATCAAGTTAAATATGCGATCGTTTCTGATCTTTCATCTCGGGGGATTGATTTCAAGGCAGTTTCACATGTTATTTCATGAAACTTACCTAAAGATGATATCTGATATATCCACCGTTCAGGACGAACTGCTAGGGGCGATCAAGAAGGTGAATCTTATGTCTTTTATGATCCAGATGATGAAGCAATCTTAAAACGGCTAGAAAATAAAAAACTAGTTTTTATCCCGTTAAAGATTAATCGTGATCTATCTTTAACCAGATATCAACTAGTTAAACCTGAACATAAAAAAAGGGTTGATGATCATCTGACTAACGAAATCAAAAAAGTCTTAAGATCAGCCCCTAAAAAAGTCCAACCAGGTTATAAAAAGAAGATCAAAGAACAGATTAACAAGATCAAATCTAAAGCAAAGCGTGAAGCGATCGAAGCTAAAGTTAAACAACGCTTAATTAGTTCTTATAAGAAAAAAAATCGCAAGCTTAAAACTGAGTAGTTTCTGAGTTTTGAGCTAGAATTTTAGAGACAAAAACAGAAGAAAATAACGGTTTTAAAAAGTTTTTTAATTTAAAATATATTTGAATTATTGATTCAGAATATTTGTTCTGATCATTGTTTTTAATAATCATTTATTTATAACATTTGAGAAATATGGTTGAAAAGAAAAAACCTGAAAAAAAATCTATTAAGAATAAAAGCGCTCATGACAATGAGCCAGCTTCTATTTCATTAGATGGTAATAGTAAGAAAAAAGTTTCTAAAAAGGGGTTAGAATCTTTAAATTATTCTGACTATTATAAGAAGTATCTAGAATCTAAAAAAGATGATTTTGAACTATTGGCTAAAAAGACATCTATTGATACGATCAAAGATAAAGAAGCAATTAAGGATGAGATTAAAGCTGAAGCATTTTATGCTGAATCTGCTTTAGACTACACTAAAGAAATGAAGGACGAAAGTTATAGCGATCACTTTAAAGAAATGAAAGATATCGATAAGAAAAATGTAGTGATTTCAAATGAAATGAAACACGATAACAAAAAAGAAGAAGAAGGTGAGTTCGTTGTTAGAAACCAATATCATCCAAGCTTCAATCATGTAGTAGAAGCTAATCATTATGATGACCTACCAGATTTTGATGTTGATAGTTCATCATTAAATTTTGATTTAAACAAATCAAATAAGGTTAATAAACCAAGTAAGCAAAAATTAGCAAGCCCACTAAATAACAATCTTGATCGTTTTAGTAACGAACGTTTCAACCAACCAATCCCATCAAGAATGTACATCCCTAAGGGTTATGTTCGTCCAATGAACCTTTATGGTCGTCCACCATTTAATCCTTATTTTAATCCATATTTCGTTCCGCCATATTACTACCCGCCAATGCACCCTGGATTTGCTAGACCTAATGCAAATCCTTACCAACAACCACCGTATTTAAATCAACAACCCCCTTATTTTAACCAACAACAAAAAGAGTTATTTCCCCAACAAAATAGCTACACAGAACAACTTCTAGACTTCGATCCTTTTGCAACTACGACTGAATTAGTTCCTGTTAATAATTACAACGTGATCACTCCAAATCAGAACGATCTAGTTGTTGTTAACAAAAAACAATCAGAGTTAAGTCATATTATTAGTTCTTTCAATAAGAGAATGAAAGAACAGCTTCGTATCGTTTCTAAACAAAACGAAATGATCGAACGATTACAAACTAAAGTAATCGAATTAACTGAAGAAAAAACTACTGCTTTAATTGGTGAAGCAAGATTAAGTACTGAAGATTTCTTACCAACAACACAACACAATTTTGAATCAGTTGTAGCTGATACCAGTTCACAAGAAGCTAAACCTGAAGTTGAAGTGGTTGCTAAAGTAGTTCAAAAACCAGCTGAAGTTGAAGTAATAACTAATATTTATGATATTGAATCAGATGATCCAGTAGTTGATATCTTATCACTTGAAGCTGATGATCTGATCAATACAGAAAACTTAGATCAAGAGCTAGCTGCTTTTGAAGAGTTTGATGCGACTAGTCTTGATGATCAACTAGATCTAAGTTTATTAGATGATGATATCACTAATACGATCCAACCTCAGATTAAATACGAACTACCAGTTGCACCAGAAGATGTGAAAAGTGAAGAACCAGTAGCAGATAAAGGCGCACAATTTGATCTAGAAATCGATCTTGAAGTACCAGGATTAGAAGACAGTCAAGAGATCTATACACCAAACCAACTATTAGATCTAGCTAAAGAACAACCTGAAGGGATCAAGAATAGTATCGTTCCAACCAAAGTAATGGACAAGATGTTTGGTGACAAACAAAAGAGTGATCCAGCAAGAAGATTCTGAGAAGCTTATGTTGGTAATTCTGAATACGGGTTTTATAATAATAAAACTTGAAACTGAAAAGGGAAATTCTCAAAACTACAAAAGTGAATTCCCTTCACTAGTGATGAAGAAGTGCCGTTCTATGGAACTAAGCATGTAAT
This sequence comes from Mycoplasmoides gallisepticum, assembly GCF_900476085.1. NCBI lineage: Bacteria > Bacillati > Mycoplasmatota > Mycoplasmoidales > Mycoplasmoidaceae > Mycoplasmoides > Mycoplasmoides gallisepticum. The sequence goes on along the minus strand of NZ_LS991952.1, from coordinate 664,089 downwards.
CTTATCATCAATTAAAGCTTCTGAACGTAAGAAGTTATGAAAAGAACTAATCGATGATCCAGTTTATGGTCATTTTGAAGGTAGTTCAAAAGTTTGAATCTGACACGGGGTGTTTGACCAAGAATTAAATTGGATCCCAGACCCAACTCACGACTTTAAGACTGAAGAAGAAGTTTTAGTTGAAAAACAAAAACAAAGCTTCCCTAAGAAAAAAGACGTAAGTAAGAAAACTAACGCACCAAAAGTACTAAAAACTAACGAGATCACTCCAGACTCTGATCTACACAAGATGTTATTGGATGATCCAAGATACAAAAAACACATCGGTAACGTAGAATATGGTTACTACGACAACGATGGTGTTTGGATCTGAACTGGTACTTTTGATGACAATGGTGAGTTCAAACCTGATAAGGTTGATCTAGAAGTTATCTCAGATAACCTTCAATCTGAATCAAACTTCTCAACCCTATTTGATTCTTGAAAGAAAAATAACCAAAACAACTTAGAATATGAGATTGAATCAAAACGATTCAAAACTGTTAAACCTAAAGTTGTTTATGTTAATGAACAAGAACAACCTGATGATCACCACGTTGAAGAAGAACAGTTAGCACGTTCTAAAGCTACTAAGAACGAACTGATCAAGAAGAGTAAATATGAAAAACCTACTGATGAAGATCTAGGAATCTTAACTTATGATAAGTCTAAGATCCATGACGATCAGATAGTTGATGCTTCTGTATTAGAGGGATCATCAGCTCAACAAGCACCGTTCTGACTAGAGTTTGTTGGTAATGAAGAATACGGTCATTACAATGCCAAAGGTAACTGGATCTTTGATGGTTACTTCGATGAACAATATGAGTTTGTTTCAACTAGAGTTCAAGAAGAAGTTAAGCAACCAACCAGTGGTGTGTCTAAGACTTCAATCTTAGATGATCATGCTAACTTAGATGAGTACTTCAAACCAGCAAGTAAAGAAGAGATCTTATCTTACACACCTAAAGCTAAGAAAACTGAACCAGTAGTTGAAAAAGTAGAAGAAGAGTTCTTTACTAAATTTATTGGTGATAAGAACTATGGTTATTACAACGATAAGAACGTTTGGGTTTGAAGTGGTTACTTCAATGAATATGACCAATTCGTTCCAGATGAAGCACCTAAGAACAACAAATTATTAGATGAGATCGTATCATTAGCAGCTGAACAACAAAAAGAACAAGATTTACTAAAAGCTAAAGTTGAAAGTGAACTTGCTGCTAAACAACAAGCAGTTCAAGAACAGATCCAAAGAGAGTTAGAACTACGTGATCAGTTCTTAAGAGAACAACAAGCTAAGGAAGAAGCGCTAAAACTAAGAGAACAATCACTAAATGAAAAAGCGATCAGACTTAAAGAAGAGATTCTTAAGTTAAAACTACAATCGCTTAAAAACCAAGAAGAAGCTAAAAAACAAGCGCTGAAAGAACAAGAATTTGCTGAACAGTTCAAACAAATTAAAGCAACTAAGTTCATCAAGCCAAATAAAGATAACTACAAATCAATTCACCAATTCGTTGGTGGGCTTTCTGAGCTTAGTCAAATACCAACAAAACCAGTTGAATTTGCTCAACCAACATTAAAAACAGCTGAATTTAAGTTTGAACCATCAGTAGTTGAAGAAAAAGTTGAGTTTGTTGTTAAAGACAAACTGATTGATTCTGTTGATGCGATCGTTGTTGATACTAAAGAAGTTGAACTACCAGCTGAACAGTTCTCAGCTGATCAGTTCAGTCAACAACCACAAGCTAAACCTCAATTTGACTTTAAAGAAGAGTTAGTTTTAACTGAGATCATCCCTGCAATTGTCAGTGAAGAGATCAGCACTCCAGTAGTTGAGATTAGTAAACCTGATCTGTTCACTAAACAAGAATTAGACCTATCTAATGTTGAAGTTAAATTAGCAGACCAAGCTAGTGATAGCGAAGTTGTTAGTGTTGATCTTTCAAGCGTTGAATTAGCTGATAGTCAATTCAGTTTAGCTCAAGATCAAGTTGAACCTGTTGTTGTAATTGAACAACGAGCTCACGAAGAAGTTGTTTTATCTGAACCAGTAGTAGAATTTGAACAAGTTCAATTAGAAGAACTTGACGTTGTTCCATTAGTTGAAGAACAACCAGAATTCGTTAAGGTGGTTGAACAACCAGCACCAGAAGTTGAAGTTCAAGAACAACCAGTTCAAGAAGTAGTTCACGAAGAAGTTCTTGAAGTTGTAGAAGTAGTTGAACACCCAGCACCAGAAGTTGAAGTTCAAGCTGAAGAAGTTGTCGAAGAACAACCGGTTAAAGAAGTAGTTGAACTTGTTGAAGAACCAACTCATGAAGAAACAGTTGAACACCCAGCACCACAAGTAGAAGAAGTGTTCGAAGAACAACCAGTTCAAGAACAAGTTCACGAAGTAGTTGACGAGCCAGTTCATGAAGAAGTGGTCGAAGAACACCCAGCACCAGAAGTTGAAGCTGAATCAGTTGATGAAGAAGTTGAATTCTGAGAACAATACGTTGGTGATGAACACTATGGTCACTACGATGAAAACGAAGAATGAATCTGAGATGGTTACTTTGATGAAAACCAAAACTTCTTTAGAAATGATGAAGGATTTGATCAACCAGAAGAAGTTGAATTGGCTTCAAATGTAGAAGACGACCATTTAGTTCCAAGTAGTGAAGATCTATCTGAATATCCTGAAGAAGTTGTTCAAGAAGATGAAATCACTGAAGATGAACAGCCAGAACCTGAGATCATCGATTTTAGTGCTAATGCTAAGAGTCACGAAGAAGTTGAAGCACAACAACCTGCTGAAGAATTCTTGCAAGAAGTGGAAGCTCAACCTGAAGAAGAAGCAGAAGAAGTTGAATTCTGAGAACAATACGTTGGTAACGAAGATTATGGCCACTACGATGAAAATGAAGAATGAATCTGAGATGGTTACTTTGATGAAGATAACAACTTCTTCAGAAACGAAGATGGTGAACAAGCTGATCAACCAGAAGAAGTTGAACACGTAGAAGAACCAGTAGTAGCAGAAGAAGAAACTTTACCAACTCAAGCTGTTGAATTTGATGATCAAGCTGAACTAGAAGAGATTAGTGAAGACGATCAACCAGAACCTGAAATCGTTGACTTTAGTGGTAGCAGTGAATCTGAACAAGAAGTTCACCAAGAACCTGCTGTCGAAGAAGAAGTTGAACCAGCTCATGAAGAAGCAGTAGCAGAAGAAGAACCTGTAGTTGAACAAGAATCAGTTGCTGAAGAACAACCAGAAGTTGAACCGCAACCTGCAGTTGAGGAAGAAGTTCATGAAGAAGAACCTGCTGTTGAAGAACCAGCTGAAGAAGCTGAATTCTGAGAACAATACGTTGGTGATGAACATTATGGTCATTATGACCAAGACGGTGAATGAGTTTGAGCTGGCTACTTCGATGAAGATAACAACTTCATTAAGAATGAAGATGAAGCAGTAGCAGATGAAGAACCAGTTTCTGAAGAATCTGAAGAAGCTGAATCAACTCAAGAAGAAGCTGCTTCAGAAGGGATCGAAGAAGTTGAGGTTGAAGGTGAACACTATATTTATGCTGATGAAAATGGTGAAATCAACTTCGATAACTACATCGGTAATGAAAACTTTGGTTATTACCTAGAAGATGGTGAATGAGAATGATACGAAGGTGACTTTGATGAAAAAGGTAACTGATTCGTATACGTTCAAGGTGAACCAGAAGAAGTTAACGTTGAAGAAGATATTCCTGCATTAAAAGGTGTTGATACTGAATCAGTTGACGCTGATGACTGATTATCACAATTTGATGAAGATGCTGCTTCTGCAATCTTTGAAAATGAAGAATCTGACGAAGATCTAGATGATGACTTTGGTTTACTTTCTGGTAAGAAGAAAAACAAGAAAGCTAAAAAAGCCAATAAATAATCATCAAACCAATTAAAAAACAAAAACAATAATTCTTTTGCAGAATTATTGTTTTTTTTATTTTCTTGACAATATATGACTTAACAATTTAAACCATTTAATTAAGAACTAAACAAAAAAATTGAACCTAAATTCTTGTTAAGTTCACTTGAACAAAAAAATACCAAGTAATAAATTACTTGGCGTTCTAAGTTAGTTAGTTTATTAGTGTTAAGTTAATGGCGCGCCCAATAGGACTTGAACCTATAACCGTCTGATCCGAAGTCAGATGTTCTATCCAATTGAACTATGGGCGCATTAATAACTCGGTAGTATTATAAAATAAATTTAAATATAAAAATATATTTAAACACGTTTTGCTCAATAGTTGTCAATTAGTTTGGTATTAGATCTAACAATATTGATCTCTTTTAACTCCAACGAATTAAGCTTATACATGCAAACAGAATTTAAGATCTGATCTAATTGATTATTATCTTGTTCAACTTTGAGATACAACCATTTTAGGTTAGTTGATTGTGCTACCCTAATAAAGAAATCAATTAGTTGTTCTATGATCTTGGGATCATAAGTTTGTAATAAGTATTTAATCTGACCGTTAGTTTTATCGACATTGATCTTTATTAAACCAAAGATCTGTTTATCTAGGTAGATAACAAAAAAGTAAGAACTTTTTTCAGTCCATCTTTTTTTAGCTAAAACGATATATTCTTCTAAATTAACTAAATCAACTTCGCTTTTGCTAAACCCTAAATGGTGTTCGTTATTTAAGCTATTTAAAAAATCGTATAGCTCATTAATTTGGTAATTATCAATCTTTTTTAGCTCTAAATGTTGATTAATTACATATCTTTTATTAAACATGGTTTTTATATAATAATTTTAATAAATAAAAATATGCCTTTTAAGAAAGATTTAAATCTCTCAGATTGTTTTAAGATCGTTGATAACCAATTAGTTCTATCTGAGAAATACAAACAGGAGTATGGCAGTAAGTTTAAAAAAATCACAGGAAGTCGCTTTCCCAATGTTTTAGGGATTAATGAGTTCAACACCCCATTTATCGAGTGGTTGAAGATGGTTAACCTTTATTATGAAACAATGGACCCAATTTTATCTAAGGCTGGGGTTGTGATTGAGCCAAAAGTTAGAGAGTACATTATGAATAAGTTCAAGATCAACTATAAGACTTATGACCCGATCAAAGTTGGCTTTGATCTTTTTAAAGATAATCAGATCTTTGGGGGGATTCCCGATGGTGAACCAGTTGATCAAGATGGTAATCTTTTATATGATGAGAATCACCCAATGTTGGAGATTAAAACCACCTCGATCGATAAGTTGAGTTATAAAAAAGTTGATGGCTTATTAAGAATGATGGTTGATCAATCGGGTTTACCGATCGTTAAAGCTAAGCGTGAAAAATACTTTGAATGATATGATGAAAATAAGCAGATTAAAGTAAAAAAGGAGTATGTGTTGCAACTTTCACTTTATCTTTATCTAAGAAATGCAAAGTATGGTCGGTTTGGGGTTATCTTCTTACGACCAGAAGATTACCAGAACCCAGAAGCAATCGATTTAAGTCAACGCTTAATCGATGTTGTTGACATGAAAGTCGAAAAATCAAGTATTGAGCCATACATTGAACAAGCAACCCAATGATATCAAGACCACATCATTAAAGGGATTAGTCCAAAGATGACAAGATCTGATCTAGAGTTTTTGAAATTACATAAAATTATTTAATCGCTAAAATCTTAAATATGAATACTAGTAACTATCAGATCATGATCAAATTCGGTGAGTTATGACTAAAAAATAACAACAGGATCAACTTTATTAACCAATTAAAGGCTAATCTACAGCAAGCAATTAGTAAATTTGAGTTAAAGCTCAATTTACAATACGATCATTTTTTAATTACGAACTACCACAAGCAAGATCAAACTGAACTGATCGAGATCTTAAAAAGAATACCTGGGATTAGTTACGTTTGTTTAGTTCAACAATTACAACGTGATCTAAATCTGTTACAAGATTTAGTTCTAGAGATGGTTAATGATCATGATCAATTAGCTTTTGAGATCAAAAGAAAAGATAAAAGTTATGAACTTACCAGCCTTGATTTAAAAAAGACCTTATCAGCTTATTGTTTAAAAAACCGTCAGATTAAGATTAATCTGACCAATCCAACGAAAATGATTAGTATTGACGTAGTCAAGAATTATTTCATTTTATACTTGCACAAATATAGTGCGGCTGGCGGATTACCAGTGAAATCTTCAGGCAAAGTCTTGGTTCTATTATCAGGTGGGATCGACTCACCTGTTGCTAGTGATCTACTTTATAAAAGGGGAATGCACGTTGATTTCTTAACGTTTATTACTCCTCCACACACTTCAAAGCAAGCTTTAGATAAAACCGTATTATTAGCCCAAACTGTTAGTAAGCACAACGAAGTAAGCGATGCTAAGATCTTTATTCATAACTTCACCAATGTGCTCAAAGAGATTTCACACACCAAATATGAAAACTACCGAATCACATTAATGCGTCGTTGTTTTTATAAGATTGCTAATAAACTAATAAATCAGTATGGGTATGACTGCATTGCTACTGGTGAATCACTTGGTCAAGTTGCTTCACAAACGATCAACAGTATGAAAGCAATCTCGAATGCCAGCAAAGATTTATTAGTTTTACGACCATTATTGTGTTATGATAAAAGCCAAATCATTGAACACGCCAAGAAGATCAAGACATATGAGATTTCGATCTTACCTTATTCTGATGCTTGTTCATTATATGCGCCTAAAAAACCAATTACCAACCCAAGGATTGAAATTATCGATAAGATCGAAGCTAAATTAGATTTTTTAGATATAGTCATTGATAATTCAATTACTAACGATATTATTCAATTTGATTTAAATAAACAATGAGACAACAATTAGAAGTCCACGATCAGATCTGAGCTAAAGTCCAGGAATTTGACCACCTGACTTTCTTTGTGCACGAGCGTCCAGATTTTGATGCTTTAGGTTCAGCATTCGCATTTAAAGAATTAATTAATAATATGTTCCCAGAAAAAAAGGTATATGTCATGGGGACATATAAACTTGATCCAGAATTAGGAGCAAGTTTATTTCCGTTTGAAAAAGAACCTGTTGATATTGAGTTTTTAGAACGATCACTAGGGATCGTTTTTGATACTGCGAATGCTGAACGAATCTTAACAGGTCAGCACAAATTGGTTAAAGAGATTATCAGAATTGATCATCATCCTAAAACTGAGATTATTGGTTCGATCGAATGGGTTGATCCCACCTTTTCATCAACAGCTGAGATGATCGGATGGTTCATCAAGTGGATGGGTTTTAAACTCAATTCGATTATTGCTAAGTATATCTATGCAGGGATTATTACTGACACAGGTAGATTTTTATATTTAGCAACTACCCCAAGTACATTCATGATGACAGCTGAGATCTTAGCAACTGGGTTTAACCGTAACGAAGTTCATGATGCGGTTTATCTAAAACCGATCTTAGAACATAAGTATTATTCTTATGTCGTTAACCATGCTAAGATCACACCAAATGGTTTAGCTTATATAGCTGTCAGAAAAGGCGCACATAAACGCTTTGGGATCAGATCACCAATGACGATGGTGCACGCGCTAAATAATATTGATGGGGTGAAGATCTGAACGGCAATTTATTTTGATGATCAATCCCAAAAATGAAAGGGATCGATCAGATCATATGATATTCCGATCAACCATTTTGCAGCTATGTTTAATGGTGGGGGGCATAAGTTTGCTAGTGGTTTTAGTTTAGACAACAAGCAGGACTTTTATAAACTAATTAAGGTTTTAGATGATTATCTAAAAACGATTGACAATGATCAACTTTCACAAAATTAATGCCAAGAACAATCCGATCTTTAAAGATTTAAAGATCGCATTTAAAAATGGTTATAACAAACAGATTAGTGATTATTTTTGTGTTGGTGGGATTAAAAATAACCTGATTGCTTTAAATAATAATTGACTCCCACACACGATCTTTGTTAGTAAATCTTTTGATCAAAAGCTTATTAGTAATATCAAAAGTAAATTAAAACAACACAAAGTGCGTTGGATCATGATCTCAGATCAATTGAACGATCAATTAAAAGCAATCAACACCCAAGCGGGAGATTGTTATTTTTATTATTTATTAAAAGATCTAAATCATCCAACTTTTGATCTAAGTGATCAACATAATTACTTGTTCTTAGATCATATCCAAGATCCAAGTAATCTTGGTACGATCTTAAGAAATGCTGCAGCATTTGATCTTACCAAAGTTTTGATCCATGATTCAGTTAATCTTTATAATCCCAAATTAATTCGCGCTTCAGCTGGGGCGATCTTTAGTAACCAAATTAGTTTAATTAAAAACCTAGATCAATTTCTTAATGCAATTAAAAAGAAGGGATTAAGATTAGTAGCCACTGCTAACCATGAAGATGCAACCCCACTTGATCAGTTTGATCATCAATTGGGAAATATCATTATCTTTGGGAATGAAGCTAATGGTGTGAGTGAACAATTATTAAATCAAGCTGATCAAACGATCAAGATCGTGATTAATAATCAGTATGCCGAATCTTTAAATGTGGCTACAAGTAGTGGGATCATCTTATATGAACTAAATAAGTTATGAAAAAAACGATCGTTATCAAATCAGTAGATGATTGTATTAGGATTGATAAGTTCTTATTTAAGTATTTAAAAAACTACACAAGAACTAATATCTATAAGATGATCCGTAAGAAAGATATTACGGTTAATAATCAACGAATTGATTTTGATTACATCTTAAAGGTGAATGATAAGATTACTTATTATGATTTCTTAAGAACAGATCATAAGAAAAAAGTGCCAGAGTTTTTCAAAGCTAAACCAGAATTAGATCTGATCTATGAAGATGAGAATCTGGTGATCTTTGAAAAACCATTGGGAATCCCAGCCCAACAAACTGATGAACCAAGCCAATATGACCATATGCAAAATCGCTTGGTTCATTATCTGGTTAAGTCTAACCAATATGATTATTTAAATAATCAAGCTTATTTACCAAGTATTGTTAATCGGCTTGATACCTACACGACTGGGATTATGCTAGGAGCAAAAAATCTTAAAGCTCAACAAGCGCTCAACCAAATCATTAAAAACCGTGATCTGAAAAAATTTTATCATTGTTTAGTTCACGGTGAGATTAATCCCAAAAAAGCAACACTAACAGCTTATCTAACTAAAGATCCCAACCGATCTTTAGTTAGTATCCAAAAAGAAAAAACGAACGATAATAAAATAATTATCACCCGTTATCAGACCCTTTATTACTTTAAAAAACAAAACTACACTCTATTAGATGTTGAACTAATTACGGGACGAACCCATCAGATCAGAGCTCATTTAGCATCCATCAATCACCCAGTGGTGGGTGATTATAAGTATGCTAAAAAGCAATACCAAAATAACCAAGGTAATTTTAAACACCAACTACTACATAGTTACAAGATCATCTTTGATCTAGCTAACTATGATCAAGATTTCATCTTGAAGTACTTAGACCAGAATCAATATCAAACCAAGTCACCAGCTTGGTTTCATAGCCAACTGCACCCCAATCCTTACGAAGAAAAATAAATTTGGTAAAATAGTACTTAAATGGAAACAACTAAAACAATATATAATGATGAACTCATCAAGGGTTGGTTAAAAGAGATCATCAAGTTAGTACCAGGGATAACTAGTGAACTGAGTGATGATGATATTGAGATCGATGAGGACACAAT